>DATFWE010000312.1:0-14849 GCA_035259575.1 Haliangiales bacterium | reverse complement strand
AGCCACGTCGGGGTGGGACCGCGTGACCCGCGCCTGGATCAGCCTCGGGCGCGGCGTGTCGCGCGGCTGGCGCTGGCCCCATCCCTACGGATGGTGGGCCTCGGGCGGCTGCTACGGCCATCCGGGCGGCTTCGGCGTCGTGGCCTTCGCCGACCCGGCGTCCGGGCTGTCCGCGGCGATCGTCACCGACACGCACCGCGGCATGTCGGAGATGGTGCGCCGCTTTGCCCCGCTATCGAGCGCGCTGAGGGCGGCGGCGCGGTCCCTGGAGAAACGTCAGGGGTCGACGGCGACCTTGTTGCGCGGATCCGGCACGCGGATGTTCACCTCGACCACATTGGGGTAGCGGTCCTCGCCTTCGTCGAACGTGCCCGCCGCGTTGATCACCACGCGGACGACATAGTCGCCCGCCGGCACGCCGGTGATGTCGATCCATTGCCCACAGCCGGGTCCGGCAGGCAACAGGAATGCCGACCGCACTCCCGGAGCCAAGGCGCCGAGCGCCGTCGGCCACGCGCCGTCGGCTTCGTGATGATAAAGCCTCGCCGCCGTCTCAGATGGCTGGCGAGGCCGCGGAGTCCTCACCCCAGCGCTTCCACAGGTAGACGAGATTGATGATCCATGCGACGGGGTTGAAGCTGAAAATGGTGAGGGTGAGCCAAGCCCAGCGGTGACGCTGGGCGAAGAACCAGGCGAGCACTGCGTAGGCGACGCCGCAGGCGATCACCGCAAGGACGCCGAATTCGAGGAAGATGCCGAGACCCAGGCCGGCGATGACCGACTGAATGCTGAAGAAGTAGCCCCACCTGTACGGCCTCTTGTCTGGATTGCGCCGCCGGAAGCGTCGATTGAGAGCCAGCGCGAGGACAATGGGCACGATGGACACGCCGATCATGATGGCGATCAGCGCCAGAGCAATGATCTCCGGTCCGGTCCTGTTCTCGGAGCTCTTGGAAAGGTGAGCACTGACCGTTGGGATGTCACTGCTGGGTTCGAGACTGATGACGACCTTTCCGCGAGCGTGGCCTTCTTCCAGATACCGGATCGCCTCGGGGACGTCATCCAATCGATACCGCCTGTCGATCACCGGGGTTACCTTTCCGGCCTGCATGAGATCGCCCAGGGCGGTCAAGTCCTCTTTGGTCATGTGCGCAAGCATCATGCCCATGTCCTGGGTCACGAACGGTGACAACACGAGCGCTCTGAGCGGACGAACCAGGGGGCCGATCCACCGACCGTCGTTCAGCCCTCCGCCTCCGATCAAGATGTATTTGCCCTTGGGATTCAAGGAGCGCCGGCATGCGAGCAACGAATGGTTCCCGACATTGTCGATAATCACGTCGTAGCGTTGTCCACTTTCGGTGAAATCCTCCTTCGTGTAATCGATGACCTGGTCTGCGCCGATGGATCGGACCATGTCGACATTTCTCGTACTGCACACGCCGGTCACATGTGCGCCGAGCGACTTGGCGATCTGCACTGCGAACGTGCCGACGCCTCCCGACGCGCCGTTGATCAAGACTTTCTGCCCCGGCTGAACCTTTGCCGCGTCGCGAAGCGCCTGCAATGCCGTGATGGCCGCAATAGGGACAGAAGCGGCTTGCTCGAACGTGACGTTGGCCGGCTTCAGCACCACTGCTCCATCCGCGGGAACGGACACGTACTCGGCGAACGCGCCGGTCCTCCCGCCGAATACGTCGTCGCCTGGTTTGAACTGTGTCACGTTCCTGCCAACCGCTTCAACCGTCCCCGCGTAGTCGACGCCGAGCCGTGTGACCTTTGGTTTGAGCAGGCCAAACTCCATGAGGCGCCCGATGTAGGGCGTGCCTTCCATGTAATGCCAGTCGAGTGGATTGACCGAAGCCGCGCGGACCCTGATCAAGACTTGATTGTCATTGGGAACAGGCTTTTCGATTTCTTCGAGCCGAAGGACATCCGGTGAGCCAAAGTCGTGATAGACGATGGCTTTCATCCGTGGGGCAACGCCGGGGCTCGGCGTCTGGGCCAGCGCCGCGCCCGGGATCGAGAGCCCAATGATGGAGGACGCAGTGATCAAGGCCGATCGCGCCGACATCCCGTAGTTATATGACAATCTTTTACGTCCCGGGCAACCGGGCGGCCGAGCCGTGAGCCATGGATAGAGGCCGAACGCACGCAGTCGAGCGCGTCAGATCCATCCGAGATTCTCCAGCTCGCGCAGGTCCAAGGCCGCGCCCAGAGCCTCGAGCCGCGACCGAGCCTGCGCGACCAGCGATGCCGCGCGGGCCGCGTCCCCTCGGCGGAGCGCCGCGCGGGCCTGCTCGGCGACCACCCGCGCCGCCTCTCCGACATCGGCGTCGTGGAGCAGCGACCAGGCCGCATCGAGCTCTCGCTCCGCTCCCCGATGATCGCCGACGAGCGACAGGATGCCTCCGAGCACCCGCCGCGACGTTCCCTGGTCGATCGGGCCCCGGCTCGCCCCCACCGCCGCCTCGCCCGCCAAGATCGCCCTCCGCTGGCTGTGTGGTCTCCACCGGTGGAGTGGTCGCAGCGTCGTGGCTGCCGCTGGTAGTCGCTGCGTTCGGGTTCCCGTCTGGCTGAGCCGGTTGCGTGCGCTCTTCACGCCTGCCGCACGCGTTCATCAGTACGGCGGCCAGGGTCAGCGCATGGATCAGAAACTCGCGCATCTCGGGTGCCTCGCGTCAGTTCACTTTCGCAGCCACGGCGCGGGCGAGGTCCGTGAGCGCCTGCGTTTTTTGCGCCGCGTCCTTGGTATTCAAATTCAGGTCGATCACCGAGCGGCCCTTGTGCACGGTGACGTAGATTCCCCCGTCCTTCGCGTACATCCACGCCGCATCGCCGAATTGCGACCTTCTGAGCGTCGTCGTACCGGCGGGAGGAGCCCTTGATCTGCTCGAAGCTCGCGTTGTCGGCAGCGACATTGACGATCACGATGAGGCCCTCGGCTTCGTGGTTCACGTGCGAGCACTGGTAGGTTTCAACGGTCTTCACGAGCGACTCTCCGGCGCTCGCCACGAAGCTGTCCGCCAGATCGGGAACGACCGTTCGCACCTGCTCTGCGGTGAGCAGCCTGCAGGGCTCGATACGGCGTGGCTTGTCTGCGGAGTCGGCGGGGCCACCCGCTTGCACCTTGTCGGCATCAGCCTGTTTGGACCGGCAGGCGTCGAGGACAAGGGCCACGCCGACTAGAAGCAAGACAAAGGCATGGCGGCGCAGGCCGTTGAATCGCGCTCGTGCTCCCCCGCGGGAGCTCTGTAATTCCATGACGCCTTTCGATGCATCGGCGGTGCCAAACGCGACCGCGCGAATTGGCTCGCGTCATGCCGGGCTCACCGTGGGTGCGCGCGTGCTGCTCACCTCGTCCCCGCGGGGCGTGTCGTGTTATACGGACGACTCCATGATCGACCACATGACGGCTCTGGTCAGCGACTACACTCGCAGTGTCAAGTTCTATCTTCAGGCGCTCAAGCCGCTCGGGTACGCGATGACGCTGCAGCTCGACGACGTCACCCATCCACAGCTTCCCTTCGCGTTCTTCGCCGGCCTGGGCGTGAACGGCAAAGCAGATTTTTGGCTGCGCCCGAGCAACGTTGTCGTCCCGACCCACGTGGCGTTCCGCGCGAAATCGCGCGCGATCGTGGATGCGTTCTACCGGGAAGCTCTCGCCGCCGGCGGCACGTCGAACGGCGCGCCCGGCCTGCGCCCGGAATACCATCCAAGCTACTATGCCGCGTTCGTGCTCGACCCCGACGGCTACAACGTCGAGGCCGTCTGCCACGAGCCGGAGTAGGGCGCCCGACGGCGCCATGGCCAGGTCACTGGGGGACCACCTTGAACGACTTGATCGGCGACTGGGTGCCGTCGCGATAAGTCACCTGCACCACCACGCGCTTGGCCTCCCGCGGGATCTCCTTCTGGATCTCGTCGTCGGGCGCGATGCTCGGGTCCATGGCGTTCTTGGGCGGCTCGAAGCGCACGGTCTGGGTCGGCGTGTCGGTGTCGACGCCGTAGCGGATCTCGCCGATGGCGTGCTTTGCGCCGATCAGCGCGGTGAAGTACACCAGCCTGCGCCCGTCGAAGTCGCGGAACGCCACCCAGTTGCCGGTGCGCAGCAGCTCCTTGGTCTCGCGGATGGCGCTCTCCATGGGGTCGAACGGCAGGTCGAACGGACCGTGCCAGCTCCCGTCGCCGGTCTGGTATTTCACCTGGATCACGGTCTTCCGCGTGTCGAGGGGGAGGCTCGTCCAGGTGACCGCCGTGGGCTGCCCGGTGTCCGGGTCGAGGTACCTCTCGTTCGCCCCCGTGCTCTCGAACTCGCCCTCGGCGCCCACGCGGTACGACAGCGCGAGCGGCGGGCGGCGGAAGACGAAGGTGATCGTCCACCCCTGGTTGGAGCGCATGGCGGTGAACCGCGGCACATCGACCTTGGGCGGCGCCTTCGGGGCCGCGTCCGGCGTCACCACGGGGGGCGGCGTCCCCCCGCCGCCGCCCTGCGCGGCGGCCTCCGGGCCCTTCCGGCCGATCAGGACGACGGCGAGCACCACCGCGAAGGCCAACCCGGCCACACCGCCCACCACGGCGATCCACACGCGCGACGAGGTCCGCTTCATCGCCGTGCGCGGGACCGCGCCGATCGACGGCAGCCCCGGCATCGCCCCCAGGTTCGCCGTACGCAGCGTGCCCCAGCGCTCGGGCGGGATCTCCTGGCTGGCGACGCCGAGGGCGTACGTCATCTCCTGCACGCTGGCGAAGCGGCGCGTCGGGTCCTTCTCCATGGCCCGCAGGATCACGGCCTCGTACGCCTTGGGCAGGTCGGGGCGCAGGGTCGACGGCGGCACCGGCGTGGCCTCGATGTGCATGCGCAGGAGGTCGAACGTCGAGTCGGAGTGGAACGGCAGGCGCCCGGTGGTCGCCTCGTAGAGGATCACGCCCATCGTATAGATGTCGGAGCGGTGATCGACGGTCATTCCCCGCGCCTGCTCGGGGGACATGTAGGGCGGCGTCCCCATGATGGCGCCGGCGCGCGTCGGGCCGGACATCGCGCCCACCTCGGGCGACAGCTTGGCGATGCCGAAGTCGAGCACCTTGGCGCGGCCCACCGGGGTGACGAAGATGTTGTCGGGCTTGAGGTCGCGGTGGACGATCCCTTTCGCGTGGGCCGCGGCGAGCGCGTCGAGGACCTCCTGGGTGAGCGCGGCGAGCGCGCCGAGGGGAAGCGGGTGGAGCGCGCGGATCAGCGACGTGAGCGGCTGTCCATCGAGGTACTCCATGACGATGAACGGGCGCCCGTCGGGCAGGTAGTTGAGGTCGAGAATGTTGACGATGCCCTCGTGCCTGACCACGTTCACCGCGCGCGCCTCGGCGAAGAAGCGCTCTACGATCTCGCGGTTCCTGGCCCACTCGGCGTTCAGGACCTTCACGGCGACGCGGGCGCCGATGCCGGCGTGGATGCCGCGGTAGACCCGCCCCATCCCCCCCTCGCCGAGGAGCTTGGTGAGCCGGTAGCTGCCGACCATCTCCCCGAGGAGGGGATCGTCGCCCCAGGGCGCGAGCTTGCCGCCGTCCTGGGGACAGGCCGCGGTCCCCTCGGGGAACCGCCCGCCGCACTCGGAGCACACGAGCTGCATGCCCCACAGTAACGCAGGTTCGTCGGGCGTCGAGCATTTTGGGACTCCATTCCGTCGTGATCCCGCACGCATGTGACCTGCGGCGATGCATCTTGCGCGGGCAAGATGAGTGCCCCATTATCCGTGGCGGTTCATAGAGGAGGCAGGCTCATGAGAACGCAACTTGCGGTCCTGCTGGCGTGCGCGGTGGCAGCAGCCTGCGCCGACGATCCTTCAGTCGGCCGAGCGCAGCAATCCGTCAAGGAAGTCTTTACCAGCCCGGCGAAGTCCGCTTTCTATGATCTCCAGGACGTGGTCGGCGAATTCGAGCTGGGCCTCGGAAACGTATCCAAATTGTCGTGCTCGGTAGGGGCGGCGAGCCAACCGGCGGTGTACGCGGGCAACATGCTCCTGGACTGCGACGCGGAGGTGCCGCACAACGAAACGACGATCGCCATCGATCCCACCGACGGGAGCCACGCCGTCGGCGGCTACCACTCCTACCAGCTCACCGCGACGGGAAACACCGTCCACTTGCACATCATCGGCGTCGCGTCGGTCACCCGCGACGGCGGGGACACCTGGCAAGAGGCCGTGCCGCCGATCACGCCCTACCAGTTCACCGGCGATCCGGCGCTGGCGTTCGACGCCAACGGCCGCCTGTATTACGCCAACATCGCCGACAACGAAGGGCAAGGCGGCGGCAACTTCACTGGACCCGACGTCGTCGTCGCCCGCTCGCAAGACGGCGGGTTGACTTGGTCGAACCCGGTGCAGGTCGCCGCCGGACTCGGCAACGCGGGCTCGAATGGGCAGCTCGTATTCAATGACAAGGATTTCATCGCCGTCGATACCAGCGCCACGAGTGTCCACCAGAACCGCGTTTACGTGACGTGGACGCGATTCGAGGAGTCGGGCACATCGGCCTTCTTCCGCTCCCCCATCATGGTCTCGCATTCGGACGACGGGGTGAGCTGGAGCGCGGGTAAGGAGATCAGCGGCTTCAATTCCGCGTGCGCGGTGCAGTTCGGCGGCGGTCCTGCCGGCGAGTGCGACGAGGACCAGGACTCGTATCCCACCGTGGCTCCGGGCGGGCGCGTGTACGCCTCGTTCGAGAACTTCAACACGCCGGCCGAGAACCAGCTGATGGTGGTGAGCTCGGGCGACGGTGGGGATACGTGGAGCGCGCCGGTGCGCGTGAGCGCGGTGTTCGACATCAACTTCCCCACGAACGTGGACGGCCGCGCGACCCTGACGGGATGCCAGATCCGCGTCGGGTCGGCAGCCAACACCGCGGCCGACCCGAGCGACCCTACCGGGAATACCATCTACGTCACCTGGGCTGACAACCGGAACGGCAAAGCCACCGCGACCAACACCGACGTCTTCCTGGGCCGGTCGATCGACGGTGGCACCACGTGGAAGGTCTTCTCGGTCGACACCGCGCCCAATGACCAATTCTTTCCCTGGGTCGCCGTCGCCGGCGATGGACGAGTGGACGTCGGCTACATGGATCGCTCCTATTCGTCGGGCCAGAAGGTGTGCCAATATGGGTTCAGCCTGACCCGTCTGACGTTTGACGCGCGTGGCAAGCCCAGCCGGACGAAGGTGCGCGTCGACACGGGGCTTTCCGACCCGGGCCACTCGCGGTGGTTCTCAGGAACCACGAACGGCAACAGCCGGTTCATCGGCGACTACAATGGCATTGCCATCGGCGCGGCGGGCGACACGTGGAGCTTGTGGACGGACCAGCGCGCGCTCGTGGCCAACCCACCTTCGCCGACGCGGAACCACGGCCAGCACGCGGTCGGGACGCGCACACCCTGAGACCAGCCTAGCGCGGCTCGAGCTTTTGCTCCGCCGTCTTGCCGGCTTTCTTGAGCAGCCGGATCAGCGTCTCCCGCTCGGCGTGGGTCAAACCGACGGCGGCCTCGTCCATCTGTGCCTTGTGTTGCTCGTAGATCTTGGCGATCAGCGCGCGGCCGTCGCGGGTCAGCGTCACGACGCGCGCACGTCGATCGCTGTCGTCGGATTCGCGTTCGACGAGCCCCGCCTCCTCGAGCCGGTCGACCGCGGTCGTCGTCGCCCCGCTCGTCAGGTTGATCCGGCGGCCGATCTCGTTGACGAGCTGCGGCCCCTTGTGGAGGAGCGCCTCGAGGATCGTGAAGTCGGTGAACCCGATGTCGTGCCGGCCGATGCTGCGGTGCGCGTGGCGCGCGAACGCACGGTGGGCTTTCATGAGCACGAGCCACAGGTGCGTGCCGGAGCTGTCGGACATCGTGGACATCTTCGCAGATCCCGACGCGGGGCGCAGGTCACGCCGCAAAAAACGCGTTCCAGTCCTGGGATCGCGCCCAGGCCTCGAACGACAGCCAGGGCACCTCGGGAAATTCCCGCCGGTGCGCGTCGCGGTCGACCCGATAGCCGGTGGTCTCGAACCACTGGTACATCTTCACGCCGTCCTCGCCCATCGCACCGCGGACGGCGTCGAGCGGCAGCTGGAAGTACGACATCCGCCGCCCGATGGCGCGCGACAGGATGTCGACGGTCTCGTTCCCGGTGAGCTCGTCGCCGGCGAGGTCGTAGCGCTTGCCGATGAACTGCCGGCGATCCTCGAACGCGGTGACCGCCGCCGCGGCGATATCGCCCACCGCGATCTGCATGAGCTTCCGGCCGGGCGACATCGGCGACGCGTAGATGCCTTTCCTCAGCTGGTCGCGGATGAACCCCACGTTCTCCATGAAGTACACCGGCGCGAGGATCGTCGCGTCGACTCCGATGGACCTGATGTGGCGCTCGACCTCGGCCTTGCTGTCGAAATGGGGGATGCCGGTCCCGGTGTCGGCGTTGCCGACGGACGTGTACACCAGGTGAACGCCGGCGGCCTTCGCCGCGTCGGCCGCGTCGATGCCCTGGCGCATCTCGGCGGCCACGCCGGCCTCGTACGGCGTGGACATCGCGAACAGGGCGTCGGCGCCGGCCAGCGCGCGAGCGATGGATCCGCGGTCCTCCAGGGAGCCCATCGCCACGTCGACGCCGATCCCCGCCAGCGCAATCGCCGCGGGCGACGCCGGATCGCGCGTCAGCGCGCGAACGCGATGCCCTCGCTCGATCAGCCGGCGAGCGACCGCGCCCCCCTGCTTGCCCGTCGCGCCGGTCACGAGTACGTGCAGTTTCGCCATGGATTCCTCCATGGCGATTATCTTTACGTCAAATATCTTTTTGTCAAGGTATATGCACGCGCCGGACGTTCATTTCCTGCGTCAGGCGCCACGTCTTGCCGTCGGTCGAGCTCTCGGCGCGCCAGTGGTACGACTCGGGCGTGATGCGGGAGAACACCCAGCGCACGGGGCCCTCCGCGGTGACCCCCTCCTGGACGATCTCGCTCCCCACCCGGCGGCCGGTGAGCGCGAGCACCTGGCCGCTGACCGCGCCGTGCCACGTCACCTTCCAGGTGTCGGTCTTGGCGTCGTAGAGGCGCATCGTGGCGCCGAAACCCACAAGCGGCGCGCCGGCCAGGCGCTCGGCGCGCGTCGGCACCATCCACACGTCCTCGACGGCGCGGCCGTCGAGGATCCAGCCGAAGTGCCACTCGCCGGCGAACGTCTGCGACGTCCCGTCCGTCCGGTGGTAGGTGACGTCGAGCACCCAGTCGCCGACGAACTGGCCGTACAGCATCCGCGCCTCGAGGTGCTCGGGATGGGGCCCGCCGGCGTCGAGCTCGGCGATCCGCGACGGCACGGCGAAGGCCCGGCGCCGATCGACCCGCCCGGCCAGGGCGAACGCCTTCACCAGCGTGTCAGCGAGCTCGCGCGCGTACGCCCGGCGGGGGTCGAGGTCGGGGTCGTAGATGGTGATCTCCAGCCCCACCGCCCGGGGGCTCGAGAGGAACACGCCCAGGGCGGCGGCGAGCTCCTCGTAGCGCAGGCCGCTCGCGTTCGGCGAGTCGACCGCCGGCATGAGCGACCCGTCGAGGACGTCGGAGTCGACATGGATCCAGAAGCCGTCGATGCCGTGCGCCTCGAGGACCCGGAGCGCCTCCTCGGCCGCCGCCCGCGCCCCGCGGGCGCGCACCGTCTCGACGCGAACCTGGTGGATCGCCGTCCGGTCCAGCTCCGACGTGTCGAAATCGTCGCCGTCGGAGGGATCGCGGTACATGCCGAACAGGATCACGTCCTCCTCGCGGACGTAGGGCTTGTGCCCCTGGAGATCGGTGAGGACGTCGGGCCCGTGGCCCGTGGCGAGCGCCAGGTCCCTGCCCGCCGCGGCGAAGATCCCGCGGTATTTCTCGGGGTCTCTGGGCGGCGAGAAGTCATCGTGACCGTCGATGAACACGAGGCCGTAGCGGCCGAGCGGCTTGAGCGCGAGGGTGTTGCCGAGGAGCACGCTGCAGTCGCCCCCCAGGACGAGGAGGAGGTTCCCGCCCGCCACCAGGGCGCGCGTGCGCTCGGCGAGAGCGACCGAGTATCCGCGCAGCGCCGTCCCATTGCGGTAGCCCGTCTCGAAATTCGGCTCCGGCGAGTACGCCGGCGCGGGGACGCGGCCGCCGTCGGCCGCGCCCAGGCGGTCGACCAGGCCCTGGGCGCGCAGCGCCTCGGGCAGCTGGTATACGCCCGGGACGGCGCCGGGGCGGGGCGGCCGGAGGCCCAGGTTCGATGGGGCATCGATGATGACGAGGGGCTTGAGCATGCGGGTTGTCTCCTTGCCGACCGCCCCGGGGCGGCACCCCGAAGAGATGAGAACGAGGGGCACGAGGAGCCGACGGGGAGCGGTCACCGTGCGAACATGTCGCCGCCCGCCGGCCGGCGCTTACACGTTCGTGCTCCGACCATGCTAGCGTGAACGGGATGCCGAGTTACCGCGTAGAGACGCTCGCCGCCTCGCCGGAGCTCACCCTGACCCACTGGATCTGCGACGGCCACGACGGCCGTCGGGCCGAGCCCGAGCGTATCGTGGGCGACCGCGTGGTCGTGCCCCTCCGGGGCCGATTCGCGTTCCGCGCGCCGCGCGTCCAGGCGGTGGCCAGCCCGTGCGAGGGCCTGTTCCTGCGCGATGGGATGACGTTCGAGATCACCCATCCGCACGGAGAAGGCGACGTGTGCATGGCGATCTCCGGCCCGCTGGCGGCGCGCCTGGTCGACGCGGGACCGTGCCGGCGGCCCGTATCGCTCCGCGCCCAGCTCGTCCTCGCGGCGCTGGCGCGCCGCCGCGCGCCCCCGCTCGTCGCCGCCGAGGCGCTCGGCCTGGCTCTCGCGCCCGGGCCGGAGCGGCCGCCGGCGCGCCGCCGCGACGAGGCTCTGGCCGCGCGGCTCGCCCACGAGATCGCCCTCCGGTTCGACGAGCGCCTCGGGCTCATCGACCTCGCCGCCCGCGCCGGCGTCTCGGTGTTTCATGCCTGTCGCGCGTTCCGCCGCGTCACCGGCGGCAGCCTGCACCGGTTCCAGCGCGAGCTGCGCTTGCGGCACGCCCTGGCGCTGGTCGTCGGCACACACCGTCCCCTCACCGAGATCGCCTACGTCGCCGGCTTCGCCAACCAGGGGCATTTCGGCAACCAGTTCCGCGGCCGCTTCGGCGTGTCGCCCGGCGGCGCTCGCCGGGATCCCTCGCGCATCCGGCGCGGCGAGTGGCCGTCCTAAACCCTCGTCACTTTCGCGCGCGCCGCCAGGCGCCGGGCGTGATCCCGACGAGCCGGCGGAACACGCGCGTGAAGTGACTCTGATCGGAGAACCCCAGGTCGGCGGCCACCTGCGCCAGCGATGCCTCCGGGTCGGCGAGGAGGTCGCACGCTCGGCGGATGCGCTCGCGCCGCACGAAATCGCCCGGCGACTCGCCGTAGGCGCGTCGGAAGGTCCGGGCCAGCCGGACCGGGGCGACGCCGACGTCGGCCGCCACCGCCACCAGGCTCGGCGGGTCGATGGCCTGCGCCGCGAGCCGGTCGCGCGCGCGCGCCAGCCAGGGCGGCGCCGCGTCCGCCGGCGGCGGGCGGCGAAGGAGAGCGCCCAGCATCTCCAGGACGACGCCCTCGATCACCAGCGGGGACGCGGCGTCGGGATGGTGGAACTCGCGGTAGAGCGTGCGCGCCAGGGCGCAGACCGGCCCGCCGTGATGGTCCAGCGTCTCGTCGGGCACCGCGCCCATCTCGCGCAGGCGATCCATCCAGCTGTCGGGCAGCTCGACGTGGAACAGGCGCGCGCCGCGATTCGAGATGTCGCCGCGGCGGACCTCCCGCGGGGGATGGAACACGAGCGACAGGGGCTCGAAGCTCGCCGAGCGCCGGCCGAGCTGCTCCCAGTATCCGCCGCCGAGTAGGAAGCCGAAGTAAGCGCGCTGATGGATGTGGGGCGGGACGTGCTGCTGCGGCCGATAGTGCGTGTCCGACAGGATGAGGCCGTGAACGTGGAGCTCGCTGCGGTTCACGCCGTAGAATCGGCCCGGCTCGAGCGGTGTGGGCTCGCCCGTCATGCGACTGTTCAAGTGTAGTCTACTCGCCAACCGCGTGGCGTCTGGTACGCCAAGGACGTCTGGAACGATCGGGACGCGGGCCGGGCGTTCCAGGTCCGCGACATGCAAGAAACGGCCGGCGGGCGACCGTACGTTGCGCCCCATGGACCTCATTGCCCTCGCCCGCGACGCCGCCGAGCGCGCCCGCTCCTGGCGCCAGGACGTTCTCGGCGTCCACGTGACGCCCGAGGAGATCCGCTCCCACCTCCGGCGCTACGACTTCCGCCGCCCGATCCCCGTCGACGAGCTCGTCGCGGACGTCGACCGCATGCTGTCGCGCTGGACCGAGCACGGCACCCACCCGCGGCACCTCGGCCTGTTCCGGCCGGCGCCGGACCCCCTGTGCGTCGTCGCCGACGCGCTGGCCGCCATCCACGATCCCAACCTGGCCACCTGGGACTTCGCCCCCGCGGCCAACGAGATCGAGCGTTTCGTCCTCGGGGCGCTGGCCGAGCGGTTCGGGCTGCCGCCGGCGGAGGGCCTGCACCATTTCACCTCGGGCGGCCAGGAAGCCAACCACACCGCCGTCATCGCCGCCCTGACCCGCGCCTTCCCCGCCTCGGCCGCGGGCGGCCTGCGGGCGCTGCCCGGACAGCCGGTGTTCTACCTGTCGTCGGAGGGCCACCACTCGTTCGACAAGGTCGCCCACGCGACCGGGCTGGGGCGCGCCGCCGTCCAGCGCGTCGCCGTCGATGCCGACCTGCGCATGTCGGTGCCCGATCTCGAGCGACGCATCGCCGCCGATCGCCGGGCGGGCCGCCTCCCCTTCCTCGTCGTCGGCACCGCCGGCACGACGGCCGCCGGGGTCATCGATCCCCTCCCCGCGCTGGCGCGCCTGTCCGAGGCCGAGGGGCTGTGGTTCCACGTCGATGCCGCCTGGGGCGGCGCCGCGGCGCTGTCGCCCAGGCTCCGCCCCGCCCTCGCCGGCATCGAGCGCGCCGACTCCATCACATGCGACGCGCACAAGTGGCTGTCGGTGACCGCGGGCGCGGGGATGATCTTCGTGCGCCACCGCGCCGCCGTCGACGCCGCCTTCGGCGTCGAGACCGCCTACGTCCCCGAGCAGTCGCGCGACGGCCGCGTCTACCCCTTCATCACCAGCCTGCAATGGTCGCGGCGGTTCATCGGCCTCAAGCTGTTCCTCGTCCTGGCCGCGCGGGGCTGGGATGGGCTGGCCCGCCGCATCGACCACCAGGCCGAGGTGGCCGACCGGCTGCGCGCGGCGCTCCGCGAGCGCGGATTCACGGTCGTCAACCGGACGCCGCTGCCGGTGGTGTGCTTCACCCATTCCCGCCTGCCCGACGCCGCCGCCCTGACCGCCCTGGCCCGGCGACTGAAGCACGACCAAGAGGCGTGGATCTCGTGCGCGGTTCTCGACGGCGCGCCGGCGCTGCGCGCCTGCGTCACCCACTACGAGACGCGGCCGGAGGACGTGGACGCGGTGGTCCGGGCGATCGAGGCCGCGATCGACTCTGATGGGCTGTGATGGGCCTGGTGCGTCGGCGCTCGGCTGACAAGATCTCCGACCGGCGCCGCCCGATGGTAGGCTTAGCGCGCGAAAGGAGATCCACCCCATGAGATTTCTTCGCATGACCATCGTCGCGGGCCTGATCGCCGTATCCGGCGCCGCCTTTGCGAAGGGCGGCACCCCGCCCGTCCAGACCCATCACTGCAAGATGCCGGACGGCACCATCGACCCCAAGAAGACGCACAGGCAGTGCACGGCGGCCAAGGGAACGTGGGCCAAGGACGCCCCCGCGGATGCAGCGAAGGAAGAAAAGAAGCCCGCTCCGCCCGGCACCGCCAAGGAGGCGCCCAGCCCCGCTCCCGCGCCGGCTCAGAAGCCGCCACCCAGCAAGTAGGCAGTCGTCGCCCAGCCTGCCGCAGAATCGGCGAGCGGCTGCGCGACGCGGCGCGCGAGGATCGAGCTGGGCTACAGGCCGAGCCGGGTATAGATGAACAAGAGAAGCAGCGCGCCGACGATCGACATGCCGAAGCCGGCGGGGTGGAACATGCTGCCCTCGGCGGGCTTGTGGAATAGACGGGTCAAGAGCCCGCCTACGAACGAACCGGCGATGCCCAGCGCGCCGGTCAACAGAAGGCCCATGTGCTGTGTACCCGGCATGATCGCGCGCGCCAACAGGCCGACGACGATTCCGACGACGAGCATCCAGATGTAGTGAATCATGTGACCGCCTCCTTCATGGAGCTCTGTCCCGAGCAAGGATACTGCAAATCCGGCGCAGCGGCACGCCGGCCTTTGCGGGCTCGTCTCGCCCGGCAATACTTCCTGAAGTGAGCCGCATGAGCCCCATGACTCTGGAAGACATCCGCTACATCGAGACCGAATTCCGCACCCTCGAGCAGCTATGCGCCGGGCGCGCGGAGCGCCCCCAGGACCTCGCGGGGCTGATCGAGACGGGCCACCTCCCTCGGCCGGCCTACGTGCTTCCCGACGGCCGGGCGATGTTTCCGCGCGACCTGCTCGCCCTCTACGACGACGCCCGAGGCGCGACCGAGGTGCGCGCCCGCTTCGCCGTGCGCTACACCGCCGCGGCGGCGGCGCTGGGCGAGGCGGTGACGCCGGCGAAGATCGAGGAGGAGTGGCAGGGCTACCTCGGCGGACTCTACGGCGTGTGCTTGCGCGAGGTCACGCCGGAGAACATCTACCGCAAGGAGCGCCTGGTCGCGCGGCTCACCGCCCAGCTCGCCGATCCGTTCCCGGAGGATCCCGAGTGGCGG
>DATFWE010000311.1:0-3570 GCA_035259575.1 Haliangiales bacterium | reverse complement strand
CGGCTGCGCCTCGCTCGAAGTCGCCTGGCGCGCGCCTCGCTCGCCTCATCGTTGCACCGCTCGCTCGCTCCGGCGCGCGGCTCCGCCTCGCTCGGCTGCGCCTCGCTCGAAGTCGCCTGGCGCGCGCCTCGCTCGCTCGCTGGGCAGCTCCTCGAACGCGCGCCGCACGTCGCCGGCGCTCGCGGCCTTGGCCGTGCGCGCGATCGGCGCGAGCGGCGGGTCGAACCGACCGTTTCCGTTGCGATCGAGCCAGATGGGATTCGTCAGGGCAATCGGCGTCACCCGGAACCGCCGGTCCGGCCGGAGGTTCCCCGCGGGCAGCAGGCCGCCGAGGTTCAGCCCCGCGCCGAGCGCGTTGATGACCTGATCCACGTTCAGGGGCTCGAACTCCTGCGGCGGCACGACCGGGAACATGCTCGCGTCTCCCGCCGCCTCCGCCACCACCCAAGCGTCCGCGGTGACGGCCAAGGGCACGTCGGCGGAAAAATCGTGCGCCTGCGCCGGCGGCACAGCCAGCACCGCGGCCGCCTGGCCGTTCATCCACAACGTCACGCGCGTGACCGGCGCGAAGTCGGCCGACCGCACGCGCACGTGCGCCGTCACCTGCGCCCCCGCACCGACCAGCGATCCGATCGGCTTCCCACCGATCTCCAGCTCGACGAACGGCCCGTTCGTCACGATGACCCGGTGCGAGCGCAGTCCGGCGACGACGTCGCGCGCCGTGAATCGACCCTGCACGTCGTTCCCCTCGCCCACCCAGATGAAGCTGCGCGGATACCCCGGCTCCTGCGTGAGCCCCTGGTGGCTGTCCGAGTTCCCCACCGCCGTGTACGTCAGCCCGTGCGACAGAAACGCGAACCAGTCCTCGATCTGCCCCGGGAACGCGATCCTGCCGTAGGCGTCGCGCACGATGTCGCCGGGCGCGGGCGGCGGATTGGGCAGCGGCGGCGGCGGCAGCGGATTGGGCGCGCGGTAGGTGTGGTTGAGCTCCATCCGCTTGCCGTTCATCACCTCGAGCACGTCGAAGTCGTACGAGAACGCCGCCGGCGCGAACTCCGGGCGGAACGGCGCGAACACCGAGCGCAGCCCGTGGCGCTGGCTGGGCGCGGCCGTCTCGGAGTCGACATTGAACGCCGAGAAGTATCCCAGCACGCCGTCGCGCGGATGGTTGACCTCGACGACCGTGTCGGCGTCGCCGAGCTTGCGCAGCTGCGCGAACAGGCTGTCCGGCGTCTCGCCCGGCCAGTTGAAATCCCCGCCCCGCACGTTCCCCGGGTCGAGGCGCAAGGGATAGCCGTTGAAGTGCCCCATCTCGAACGTCGTCAGCTCGAGGCCCACGCACGCGGTCAGCCAGTCCGTGAGGCCGGTCCGCGCGATCGCCGGCGCGTAGTCGGTGAGGAAGTTGTGATCGGTCGCGGCCGCGAACTCGATCCCCTCCGCGGCGACGCTGACCACGCGATCGGTGAGCGGCATGGCGGAATCGACCGAGTTCACGGCGTGAAGGTGCAGATCGGCGGACACGTAGCCGGGCGTGTCGAAGGCGCGCCGCAGCGTCACGGACCTGGTGACTGTCGAGCCCGGCGCCACGGTGATGGCCTCTCTATGCACGTCGTATTCCACGCCCCGGGACACGACCAAGTCGTAGTCCCCGGGCCGGACCAGGGCCGTGAGCAGACCCTCGGCGGTGTACCAGCTATGCTCAAGGTATTCGACGCTTTGCGGGTCGAACGCCGTCGGCCGCATCCGCTCGCCGTCCCCCAGGCTGTAGAGGAACGTCCGCGGATCCTGGCCACGCCTGTCGCCGGCGAAGCGGCCGACCAACCCGACCTTGCAGGGGACGGCACGCCCCACCTCATCGACGACCTGGAGACCGATGCGCCCCGGCGAGGGCAGGCGGATCCACACCGCCGTGGTGTCGCCCCGCGCGACGTGGAAAGCCACCGGCGGCGTGGTCGGCCGCACGTCGGTGACGACGCGGTACGTGTAGTCGCCCGGCGGCAGG
Source organism: Haliangiales bacterium (assembly GCA_035259575.1). GTDB lineage: Bacteria > Myxococcota_A > Polyangia > Haliangiales > SHYZ01 > DATFWE01. The sequence continues at coordinate 1,568 of DATFWE010000311.1, read as the reverse complement.
GTCCCGCGAAACGCGCCGCCCGCGTCGCTGTCGTACTGGCTGACGTAGCGGCCGCCCGCGTCCTTCACCACCACCGACGCGCGCTCGACGGGCGCCTGCGTCTGCTCGTCGAGCACGTGGCCGGCGAACGCGCCCGTCGGGACGTTCCACAGCGAGTACATCGTGTCGACCACCGAGCCGACGTCGCCCCGCCCGACGATGAACCACGACTTGTAGCGGTACGACGCGCCGGGCGCGAGCGACGCCGGCGGGTTGTGCGTGAACACGCCCGTCACCGCGGCGTAGAGGTACGGCACGTCGAAGCTGTGGTCGGTGACGGGCTGCGGCGCGTACTTGTCGCGGAAGCTCCACGGATAGTCGTCCGGCGTCGACGGGATGGCGAAGCCGTACGATACGCCCCTGCCGCGCGTGGCCAGGAAATCGACGACCAGTCCGGGGAACGCGGGGAAGCCCTGCGCGATCGCGTACGAGCCCTCGATGGCGAAGCGTAGGTTGAAGCCCGTCGTGCCGGGCGCGAACGTTTCGTTCTCCGAGCCGAACAAGAGGAGATGCCCCATCGGCACGGACAGCTGGAGATTGGCGAGCCCGGGGATGTCGAGCCCGAGATCGATGAGCTGCTGCGGGTCGAGGAACGGCAGCGGGTGCGCCGACGCCGTCGACGCGTTCGTGATCGTCGTCGTGATCTCGACGTAGTTGTTGCCGGGCGACAGCTGGTACTCCTGGCGGAAACGGAGATCGCCGGGGAACAAGATGCCGGTGTTGAGCACCGCCACCATCTGGAGGAGGTCGCCGCCGCCGCCCTCGACCGAGACGACGGCGGGGCCGCCGTCCTTGCCGTCGCGCGGCACGGTCACCGTCGACGGGTCCATCGCCTGGAGCAGAAACGACGGCAGGAGCTCGCCCATCTGGTCGTTGCCGCCGAGGTCGCCCGCCATGGGGCGGCGCAGGTCGGCGTCGAGCAGCGACCCGCCGAACACCGTCGAGCCGCGCCCCGCGCCGGGCGCCTGGATGATGACGCGGATCTTGTCGTTCTCGAGCAGGTAGTCGCCGATCTGCCCCAGCGCCTTGGGCCCGCCGATGAGCTGGTCGCGCGACGAGATGCGGTCCGCGCTCGCGCGCACGGTTGCGTCGGTGCACGCGGCCAACGCAAGCAGCGAGAGCCATCGTTGCACCGCCGGCTCGCGTCGGCGCGGGGCTCCGGGTCGCTCGGCTGCACCTCGCTCCAGGGTCGCCGCCATCCGCGCCTCCGCTCGCCGGCTCGGGCTCACAGCGAAACCTCCATCGCCGCCTCGAGCCGGTCGTTCGAGAGCTCGCGCCCGGCCTGCTCGACCGCCTTGGTGGCGTTGAGCTGCACGCGCAGGTGCGCGGCCGGCACCCGCAGCGTCACGCCGAGCGTGTGCTCCTGGACGAGGTCGACGTCGATCAGATCGGACGGGTCGTAGATCGCGTAGCGGTACGCCGGCTCGAGCGACACGTCGCCGAGGTCGATCCGCACGCCCAGCTCGCCGTGTGCGCCGACGGAGTTCCGCGCCGGGCCGCCGGTCGTCTCGAACACGGTGTGGCGGCCG
>DATFWE010000310.1:0-13201 GCA_035259575.1 Haliangiales bacterium | reverse complement strand
GGCGCCGGCGTCCTTGCCCTGCATGTGGCCGAGGTCACCGCCGGCGGAGAACACCTTGCCCGCGCCGGTCACGATCACGCAGCGCACCCGCTCGTCGGCGCCGGCGCGGCCCAGCGCATGGATGAGCTCGCCGCAGGTGAGCGGCCCGATGGGGTTGCGCCGCTCGGGTTGGTTGAGGACGATGCGCGCGATCGGCGCGTCGGCGTCTTCGTAGCGGATGGTGACGTAGGTCAAGACTTGCCTCCGAAGGAAGCCTCCACCGCGGCGACGTCGGCGGGGCCGAGCACGAGGCCGGCGGCGGCGGCGCTGTCGCGGATCGATTCCGGCCGCCGCGCGCCGGGGATGGGGATGACGACCGGGCTGCGCGCGAGCATCCAGGCGAGGACGAGCCGGTGCGGCGACACGCCCCGCTCCGCGGCCGCGCGGGCGAGCGTTCCGGTCTGGGCGAGGTCGCGCGCGCCGCGCGCGCCGCCGAACGGCGAGTAGGGGAGGAACGCCAGGCCGTGGCGCTCGCACGCCGCGAGCACGCCGTCCTTCTCGGGGGCGCGCCACGACGGGTTCCACCGGTTCTGCACGCTGGCGACGGGGACGATGCGCAGCGCCTCCTCGATCTGGGCCGCGCTCACGTTGGACAGGCCGACGCGCCGGATCTTCCCCTCGTCGCGCAGGCGCGCCAGCGCCCCCACGCTGTCGGCGAACGGGACCTTGTCGTCGGGGGCGTGGAGCTGATAGAGGTCGATCGCGTCGACGCCCAGGGCGGCGAGGCTCGCGGCGCAGGCCGCGCGCAGCCGCTCGGGCCGCGCGTCGGCCGTCCACGCGCCCCCCGGACGGCGCAGGCCGCCCTTGGTGGCCACCAGCGCGCGCTCGCGGCGGCCGCGCAGCGCCTTCGCGATGAGACGTTCGTTGTGGCCGGTCTCCCCGTCGTTCAGGCAATAGGCGTCGGCCGTGTCGATGAGGGTCACGCCGGCGTCGAGCGCGGCATGAATGGTCGCGATGGCCTGGGCCTCGCCGGGCCGGCCCTGGATGCTGAGGTACATCCCGCCGAGCCCGACGGCAGACACGGTGTCGGTGCCGAGCTTGCGCGTTTTCATGCGCGCATGATACGCCGAAGCCGTGGTCGTCGGTCTCGTCGCAGCAGCAGCGCTCCTCGGCTTCGCGGCGGGGGCGGGGGGCGCGGCGATCATGCTGGCCCGCGCCCGGCGCGGCGGGCTGCCCGTGGATCAACCCGACGACCGCCGCCTGCACCGCACGCCCACGCCGCGCGGCGGCGGCATCGGCATCCCGCTCGCCGGCCTGGCGGGGATTCCCGTCGCCATCGCCCTCGGGGCGCCCGACGCGCGCGCGACGATCCTGGCGATCGCCGGGTGGGCGCTGCCCAACGGGCTCCTCGGGCTCCTCGACGACTACCGGCCGATGCGCTCGCGCGTGAAGTTCGCGTTCCAGCTCGCGGTCGCGATCGCAGTGGCGGCGCAGGGCCTCAGGCTCGAGACGCTGGCGATCCCGCCGTTTCCGCCGCTCGCGCTGGGATGGGCGTCGATCCCGTTCACCGCGCTGTGGCTGGTGTGGATGGCCAACGCGTTCAACTTCATGGACGGGATGGACGCGCTCGCCGCCGGGTCGGGCCTGGTGTTCCTCGTCGGCTTCGCGATCTTCGCCGGCGCCGGCGGCCTCGGCGTCGCGGCGGTGGCCCTCGCGGGCGGTCTCGCCGGATTTCTCGTGTACAACGCGCCCCCGGCGAAGATCTTCATGGGCGACGCGGGCAGCCTGTTCGCCGGGGGCGTGCTGGGCGCGTTGCCGGTGGCGCTCGCCCCGGCGGTGCCGTTCTGCGCGTCGGTCCTGCTCCTCGGCCCGTTCGTGTGGGACGCGACCTATACGATCGTGCGGCGGCTCCTGCGCGGCGACCCGATGCTGCCCCACCGCACCCATCTGTTCCAGCGCCTGGCGCTGGCGGGCTGGAGCCACGGCCGCGTGCGCGCGGTCTACTTCGCGCTCGCGCTCGCCGCGGCGGGCGGGGCGCTCGCGTACCCCGCGCTCGGCGGCGCGGCCCAGACGGCGTTGCTCGGCGGCGCGCTGGCGGCGGGGTTCGGCCTCGTCATGCTCGTGCGGCGCCTGGAGCGATCGCGTTCGGGTTGACGACCGCGACCTCGACCACGATCGGGCCCGCGTCAGGCCAGCAACGCGCGAATACTCTCGATGACCCGTTCCTGCTGCGCATCGGTCAGCCCCGGCCACAGCGGCAGCGACAGGATCTCCGCGAACGCGGCCTCGGCGACGGGGAGCTCCTGGCGACTCAGATCGCGGTAGTAGGGCTGCATGTGCAGCGGCACGAAATGCACGCTGCACTCGATCCCGCGCTCGGCCAGCGCGGCGAACAGCGCGTCGCGGTCGCGGCGCGCCCCGCGCGCGACGCGCACCACGTACAGGTGCCACGCGTGCTCGACGCCCGCGGGCAGCGGCGGCGGCACGGCCAGCCCGGGCACCCCGGCGAGCCCGGCGTCGTAGCGCGCGGCCAGCTCGCGCCGCCGCGCCTGGTGGGCGGGCAGCTTGGCGAGCTGGTGGATGCCGATCGCCGCCTCGATGTCCGACATGGGGAACTTGAATCCGGCGGCCACGATGTCGTAGCGCCACGACGGCAGCGCCCCGCCGGCGCGGTGGTACACGTCGCGCGTCATCCCCTGCAGCCGCAGCACGCGGGCGCGCGCGGCCAGGGCCTCCGACGCCGTCGTGAGCATGCCCCCCTCGCCCGTCGTCATGTTCTTGTTGGCGTAGAAGCTGAACCCGGCGAAGTCCCCGAACGACCCGACCGCGCGGCCGCCGACGCGCGCGCCCACCGCGTGGGCAGCGTCCTCGACGAACGCGAGGCCACGCTCGTCGCAGAGCCGCCGCAGCGCCGCCACGTCGCTCGGCCGCCCCGCGTAGTGCACCGCCATCACCGCGCGCGTGCGCGGTCCGATGCGCTCCGCCGCCCGCGCCGGATCGAGGTCGAGCGTATCCGGCCGCACGTCGACCAGCACCGGCGTCGCGCCGCAGTGGACGACCACGTTCGCGGTGGCGGCGAACGTCATTGTAGGGACGATCACCTCGTCGCCCGGCCCGACGCCCAGCGCCGCCAGCCCCAGGTGCAGCGCGGCCGTGCACGAGTTCGTGCCCAGCGCGAACGGCACGCCGATCTCGGCTGCGAATGCCTGCTCGAGCCGGCGCGTCTTCGGCCCGGTGGTGAGCCAGCCCGAGCGCAGCGTGTCGACCACCTCGGCGATCTCCTCGTCGCCGAGCATCGGACGGGCGAACGGGATCTTGTCGGTCACGAAACGTCCCTCACCAGCACGAACGCCTCCGCGTAATTCCTCCCGACGATCTGCCCCCAATACTGCGCCCGCGCGCGCAGCGATTCCAGCGACCGCGGGTGCGGCGCCGGGCGCACCTCGGTCGCGTAGCAGGCCATCGCCCGCAGCTTCTTCTCGATCGTCGCGGTCGCGTCCACGAACACCGTCGGCACGAACTGCAGCGACAGGTCGGGCGAGCTCCACTCGGTCGACGACGGCGTCTCGAAGCAGAGGACGCGCCGCGGGTAGGCGTCGCCGACGGGGCGGCAGGCGACCATCGCCGCCTCGGACACCACCCGGTGGTCGCGGTTGAGGTCGCCCCAGTGGTGCGCGTAGACGACGTCGGGACGTATCTCGGCGCGGATCTTCTCGATCGGGCGCACGACGTCGAGGAGCGGGACCGCGTCGAGCCGCTGGTCCTCCATGCCCAAAAAGCGGAGGTCGCGCACGCCCAGGACCGCCGCCGCCGCGCCGGCCGCGTCGCGCAGGGCGCGGTCGGCCCCCTCGGCGTAGCGCGACGTTGCGCCCTCCGACACGATCACCGCCGTCACCTCGTCGCCCGCCTCCACGTGGCGCGCGACTGTCGCGCCCAGCCCTAGGAGCTCGTCGTCGGGGTGAGCCGCCACCACCAGCACTCGCGTCATGACGCCTCCGGTTCCCGGTTGAAGACGGCGGGCGCGTCCGCGCCCAGATGAAACCACGCGTCGAGCGCCGACAACCCGCGCGCGTCCGCGGGCAGCGGGCGCAGGCGCGGATAGTCCGGCGGGGCGAACGCCACGACGTCGACGGCGATTCCGGCGGCGCGGAACGCCTCCGCGTCGAGATAGCCCGCGCCCGTCCGCCCCGACAGGTAGCGCGTCGCGCCGAGCGCGCGGCAGATGGCCAGCACCAGCTCCGCCTTGTCCCCCTCGACCCCCAGCGCCGACGAGCGGACGACCCGCGGCCGCACGCCGAACGCCTCGAACAGCACCTCCACCGACGGGACGGTCGCATCGACGAGACGGCGCGGCGCCGCCGCGAACAGCGCCTCCAGCCGGGCCGAGGCGTGCGCCCAGCCCGGCGCCCGCCCGTAGCAGGCGGCGAGCGTCTTGCGATGCTTGACGGGGAAGCGCGCGTCGGCGACCTCGACCTCGTCGAGGCGCTGGGGGAAGCGATGCACGAACGGGATCGTCATCCACGTGAGCCCGGCGGCGCCGGCGACGCGCGCGCGGTGCTGCAGGCTGGAGCGATCGAACTGGACGTCGTCGAGGAGCACGAACACGTCGGCGCGCCGCGCCTTGTCCAGGTACCCGAGCATGGGGAAGTATTCGGGCTGGTGGATGGCAACCGCGGTCATCGTTGCACCGCTCGCTCGCGACGGCTCGGGGCGCCGGGTCGCTCGGCTGCGCCTCGCTCCAGGGGCGCCCCCATCCTCGCCGTCGCTCGCTCGCTCATCCCGGCATCAGTTCATCGAGCGCCGCCACCACCCGCTCGGTATCCTCGACGGCGATCTGCGCGTGCATGGGGAGGCAGAGCTGCCGCGGCAGGATGCGCTCCGCGACGGGCAGGCGGAGCGGCACCTCGCCGCGCGCCTGGCGGTAGACCGGCATGAGGTGCGTGGGCGGGCTGTAGATCGCGCCCATCTCCATCTTCTCGCGCTCGAGGAGCGTCCGGCGCACGCCGTCGCGGTCGACCCCCAGCGGCAACAGGATCGGGTACTTGTAGTAGACCGGGCGCGAGCCCGCGACCGGGCGCGGCAGCGTCGCCCATGGCTTCCTGCCCAGGAGCTCGTCGTAGCGGGCGGCCACGCGCCGCCGGTGGGCGATGAACTCGTCGAGGTGCGCCAGCTGAGACAGGCCGAGCACCGCCCGCACCTCGTCCATGAGCCAGTCGTTGCCGATGTGGACGATCTCCTCCAGCGACGCGCCCTGCCCGTGGTGGCGCAGCGATCGCCCCAGCGCGGCCACCTCCGCGTCGTCGGTGGTGAGCACGCCGCCCACGCCCGAGGTGATGATCTTGGTGGGATAGAGCGAGAAACAGCCGACGTCGCCGAACGAGCCCACCGCCCTGCCGTCGAGGGTCGCGCCGTGCGCGTGGGCGCAATCCTCGATGACGGCGATGCGCCGCTCGCGGCAGAACGCGATCAACCGCTCGAGCCCGCGGGTGACGAACCCGCCGATGTGGACCACGGTCACGGCGGCGGTGCGCTCGGTGACGCGCGCCATGATGTCGTCGACGTCGGCGCAGAAGTCGTCGCCGCCGATGTCGGCGAACACGACCTCGGCGCCGGCCAGGAGCGCCGCGTTGGCGGTGGCGACGAACGTGTTCGTCGGGACGATCACCTCGCGCCCGGCCACGCGCGCGTGCCGGTAGGCGATCTCCAGCGCCGCGGTGCAGCTCGTCAGCGCGACGGCGTGGCGCGTTCCGACCTTCCGGGCGAACGCTTCTTCCAGCTCCCGCGTCTTGGGGCCGAGGATCAGCCGCCCGCCCCGCAGGACCTCGCCGATGTCGGCGAGGACGCGGGGCAAGTCGTCGTCGGGGAACGTGGGGCGCGCGCCGGGCAGGGGCTTCATGTGCTCCTCATTGTGGATTTCATCATGACGGTGAGCGCGCGCATCCCCTCGTCGACGGGGACGCGCGGGCGCCAGCCGAGGACGCGCTCGGCCAGCGAGATGTCGAGGCTGCGATCGGGCCACACCTTGCCGGGCGGCGGCGCCACCGACACGATGTGCGGCGACGCCCCCATCGCGCGGCCGGCGTCGGCGGCGGTGCGCGCCAGCGCGGCGATCGTCGTCGGCCTGCCCGAGCCGACGTTCAGCACCGCCGGCAGGGCGGGCGCGGCCAGCGCCGCGGCGAACGCGTCCACCACGTCGTCTACGTGGACGTAGTCGATCGCCTGCGTCCCCTCGCCGTAGACCGTGATGTCGCGGCCGGCCGCGGCGGCGCGGGCGAAGCGCTCGGCGGCGCCGTCGAGGCCGACGTCGATGCCGCTGCCCACGCCGTAGACGTTGGCTAGGCGCAACGACGTGCCGCCGTGGAGCGCCACGATCTCCTCGGCGGCGGCCTTGAGCGCGCCGTAGAGGTCGGTGGGCGACGGGCCGTCCGCCTCGCGGAACACGCCGCCCCCCCCGCCGTAGACTGCGATCGTCGACGCGAACAGGAGACGCAGGTCTTTCGCGGCCGACGCTACGGCGATCGTCGTCGAGATGTTGTCGGCGACCGCGCGCACCGGATCGGCCTCGACCTTGGCTGGTCCGCCGCCGCCGGCGAGGTGGATCACCGCGTCGAACGGCCCGTGGTCGGCGATGACCTTGGCGATGCCGCGCGCGTCGCCCGCGATCGTCGGGACGGGCGGCGCCGCCGGCACCCGCGCCGGCCGTCCCAGCCCGACGAGCGACAGCTTGCCGGCGAGCTTCATGAGGACGGCGAGGCCGAGGTACCCGTAGGCCCCCGTCACGAGGACGCGCACCCGCGAACCGTAGCGTCCGCAAAAACGCGGGTCAAGGGCCGCCTTGACACCCCCGAACAGGCCGTTTACCGTCGGAAATCATGCGCTTCCGCCCAGCGGGGCTCTGTGTGCTCGGCGTCACGCTCGCGGCGGCCGGCGCGCGCGCCGACGACAACGACCTCGTCCTCGCGCGCCTCGCCCGACTGTCGACCGTGGGCGACAAGGTGGTCCCCAACAACCAGGACTTCCGGTCGCTCATGTCCGAGTACGGCGTGGCGATGGCGCCGCAGCTCTTGTCTCCGTCGGACACGCTCGGCTTCGCCGGGTTCCAGTTCGCGACCCAGCTCTCGTTCACCACGATCTCCAACGACCAGGGTTACTGGTGCGCCACCGAGCAGTCGACCGGCTGCGCGGCCGGCTTCGATCGATCCAAGGTGCTGCCGACGCTCGGCATCTTCGCGCGCAAGGGCATCTGGCTGCCCCTGCCGTCGTTCGAGATCGGCGCCGGCGCCGTGCACCTTTTGTCGTCGCGCGCGTGGACCGGCCAGCTCTACGCCAAGTTCGCCATCCAGGAGGGCTACCACGACTGGCCGATTCCCTCGATCGCGGTGCGCGGCGCGGTGTCGCGCCTCCTCGGCTACGAGCAGCTCAGCCTCACGGTGGCGTCGTTCGACGTCTCGATATCCAAGCGGTTCGGCGTGGCCGGCACGTTCAGCTTCGCCCCCTACGCCGGCTGGAACCCGATGTGGATCGTCCCCCGCTCGCAGGTCATCGACCGCACCCCCGGCGTGGCGTCGACGACGAACCCCGACGACATGAAGAACAACTTCGTGTTCCCCGATCAGGACGCGATCTTCCGCCACCGCTTCTTCGTCGGGTTCAAGCTGAAGTACTACGTGTTCTCGCTCACCGCCGAGGCGAGCTTCACGCTGGCGGGGAGCTCGGTGGACGACCGCCCGGGCACCGACATGCCGTGCAGCGCCGCGCCGGCGGATCTCAAGGGCAACTGCGACGCGACGGATCAGGCGAAGGCGCAGGCCACCTACTCGGCGTCGCTGTCGCTGGACTTCTGATCGGAAACTGGCCGGTCAGCCGTTCGGCTTCTCGAGCCGCTCGAGCCGCTTCTCCAGCTCGGCGATGCGCGTGCCGAGCGCGTTGACCTCTTTTTGCAGCGACGCGAATGGCGACAATCCGTCGATCAGGTGACGGACGCGCTCGTCCACCGTCTTTTGCCACTCGTTGAGCTTCTGCTGTGACGCGTCGAACCAGTCGCGCAGCGCGCGCGTCCCCTCCTTGTGCTCCGCCGCGCCCGCTTCACCGTCGGCCGGCGCCGCATCGCCCTCCGGCTTCTCCGCGTGCTTCCGTCCGAACACACCGGATACCCGTTTTTGCGCTTGCGACACGAGCTCTTCGATCCTCTCTCCGCCCGACTGGATGATGTTGCGCATCGCGTTGAGCGGCAAGAAGCTCTTCTGCTTCTTTTCCTCCTCGAAGATGATCTGCGCCAGGGTGATGGTCGTCAGATCCTCCTTGGAGTTATTGTCGACAATTTTTACGTCTTCGCCGCTACGGATCATCTCCGCGATTTGATCGAGCGTGACATAGCGGCTCCGCTGCGTATCGTAGAGCTTCCGATTCGCATACCGCTTGATGACCCGCGGCTCGCTCACCATCACTATACAGGCACGCTACCACACGCCGCGTCAACGTGACAAGTGCGCATAGACACGGGATAATGTGTAGGTGGTTCGGCTTGACGCGCTCCGAGAGCCCGCGATGCAGGCGGTGGTGCTGCGGGAGAAGCTCTCGTGCCTGGCGCCGGCCGACGCGGTGTCCCTCATGCGCGAGCTCGTCCGCGGCGGCCGGGCCGTCGTCGCGCTCGCTCGCGCGCTTGACGCGCTGCCCTACGAGCGCCGGTCGCAGCTCTACGCGGCCGCCAAGGAGGCCGAAGCGCTGGAGGTGGCGTCGCTCCTGTTCGAGGTCCCGCGGCCCAAGCCCCTGCCGATCGAGGACCGCCGGAGCCTCACCCTGGGCGAGCGCAAGTCGCTCGCGCGCGGGTCGCGGCGCGAGGTCCTGGCGCGCCTCCTCGCCGACCCCGACGCGTCGGTCGTCGCGATCCTGCTCGAGAACCCGCGCGTCACCGAGCGCGACGTCGTCGCCGTGGCGGCGCGCCGCCCGGTGCGCGGGGACGTGATCCGCGCGGTGTTCGCGTCGCGGTGGGTGGCGCGCTACGCCGTGAAGCTGGCGATCGTCCATAACCCGCACGCCCCGCCGGACGTGGCGCTGCGCCTCGTCACCGGGCTCGCCGCCGCCGATCTCCGTCGGGTCGCCGGCGACCCGAACCTCGGCGAGGCGCTGCGTCAGCAGGCGCGCCGGCTTATGTCTTTTTCTCGGTGACTTCGGCTTCCTCGACGTCGTCCTTGGTCGCGATCTCTTTCTTCTTCGAGACCTCGATCTGGTTGCCTCCGGAGACCGCCGACTTGAAGCTGCGGATCGACTTGCCGAGGGCATCGCCGATCTGCGGCAGCTTGCCCGCTCCGAAGATGAGGAGGACGATCACGAGGACGACGATCCACTCGCCTAGGCCCATACCGAACATTGCGCCCATGGCATACCATGCGGGGTCATCGGGGGCAATCGACGTGACGCTGCCAGTGACGAGGCCAGTGACGAGGAAAGACCGACGATGACGGCCGGCGCCGCGGTGCTCGCGCTCGGCGCGGTGGTGTACGCATTTGTCCTCGATCGCCTACGTCTGAAGGACCGGGCGTACCCCTCGACGGTGCCGGCCGATTCGACGTGGTGGTTCGGCTACGCGCGCGACCTCGGCAACCTGTGCGGATGGCTGGCGTTCACGGCCGGATTCTGGCTGAGCGATTTCCCCCTGCCGGAGGCGTTCGTCGCCGGCGCCGGGCTCACCCTCGCGAGCTATGGTCTCGACTATTTCATCGGGCGGACGCTGAAGGTGCGCCGCGCCGGCTTCATCCTGGCGCCGCTCCTCGTGGGGGTCGTGGCGCTGGTGGCGGCGCTGCGCGCGCCGCTCGTCGCGGGGCTGCACGCGCTCCGCTCGCTGTTATTCTGAGTGGAGTGACGCGCATCCTTCTCGTGACGCTCTGCGCCGGCTGCGCGGCGACCGCGGCCCGCCCGCCCGCGGGGCGGGCGCCGGCGCCCGCCGACGCCCGGCTGCTCGTCGAGGCGGACTCGGTGGCCCTCATCGTCGACGATCGCCGCCTGCGCCTCGCCGCCGCGGGCCGGACCGACGCGCAGCTCTCGACGTTCGCCGTCGACGGGCGCACCGCGTGGAAGATCGACCTCTACGTCGCCGACGGCCCGCGGTTCGCGCGCCGCGAGATCCTGGTCGAGCGCGCCCCGTCGGGGCAGCTGGTCAAGACGTTCGATCGGCTGGTCGAGTCCGCGTCGGGCGCCCTCGTCCTTTACGCCAACGTGACGTCGCGCGACGTCGACGGAGACGGCCGCGACGAGCTGGTCGTGGAGGAGCGGGCGACCGGCGGCCGCCGGCAGACGCTCGTCTACCGGCGGGGCGCCGACGGACAGTTCCGGACTGACGGGGTCTCGTTGTGGAAAGTTGTCCCTTGATGTGGGTCCAGGTAAGCTTGTAGGCCGTGCGCAGGCTGGGGCTCGTCCTTTCGTTCCTACTGGCCGCCCGCACGTTCGCCCAGGAAGGGGGGGTGCAGGATCCGCCCCCCGGACCGGAGGAGGACGTCGGGCCCCCGAAGATCCAGACCGACGACGACGGGCGCTTCGCCGTGCGCGGGCGTCCGATCGATCGGCGCGAGGAGAAAAAAGAGCGGGAGGAGCTGCGCGCGTTCGAGCGCGAGGCGTTCGCCCCCGACGCGCTGCGCGAGCCGGACTTCGTCGACCGCCCCGATCTCGTCGGCAAGGATCAGCTCCCCGAGGCACTGCGCGGGGCGCAGCACGCGCGCGGCGCCACGGCGCGCCCCGAGGAGCTCCGCCCGGACCTGCCCTGGCTCGCCGGGCTGAAGCTGGGCGACATCCCGGTCCGCTGGGACCCGCGCGTCATCGCCTACCTCGAGTTCTACCGCAGCGACCCGCGCGGGCGCGCGATCATGGGCGGCTGGCTCAAGGCGCAGGGGCGTTACCGCGACATGATCCTCGAGGCGCTGCGGCGCCACCACCTCCCCGAGGATCTCCTCTACGTGTGCATGATCGAGAGCTCCTACGACCCGCTCGACTACTCGCGCGCGGGCGCGAGCGGCCTGTGGCAGTTCATGCCGGCCAACTCGCGCATCTACGGCCTCGAGATCAACCGCTGGGTCGACGAGCGCAACGACCCGGAGAAGTCGAACGAAGCGCAGATGTACTACTTCCAGGACCTCATCGACCGCTTCGGCACCTGGCACCTTGCGCTGGCGGCGTTCAACGCCGGCTACGGGGCGGTCCTCCGGTCGCTCGCCAAGTACGGCACGAACGACTTCTGGGCGCTCCTCGATCTCGAGGGGGGTCTGCCGTGGGAGTCGTCGGTGTACGTGCCCAAGCTCATCGCCGCGGCGATCGTGGGCCGAAACCGCGAGGGGTTCGGCTACGCCGGCGTGGTGCCCGACCCGCCGTGGGAGTTCGACCGCGTCGTCGTGCCCAAGAGCGTCGATCTGTCGACGGTCGCGCGGGCGGCGGGCGTGACCGTCGCCGAGATCAAGGCGCTGAACCCGGCGCTGCGGCGGAACCGCACCCCGCCGGGCGTCGCCGACTTCCCCCTGCGCATCCCCAAGGGGACGCGCGAGCGGTTCGCGCAGGCGTTCCCGCAGCTGCGCGGCGACTGGGACGGCTACGACGCCTACGTCATGCGCTGGGGCGAGCGCTTCGAGGACGTGGCGCGCACGTACGGCGTCTCGCCGGCGCGGCTGCGCGAGCTCAACGGCGTCAAGGATCCCACCGAGATCCGCGGCGGCGTGACGATCGTGGTGCCGCACGTCGACGAGGAGACGCGGGCCAGGAACCGCAAGCTGGCGGAGAACGACCTCTATCGCTCCGGCGTCGAGCCGAGCGAGGACGGCGACGCGCTGCTCGTCGCGGTGAAGGACAAGGACGCGACGGTGCCGGGGAAGAAGCGCGTGTTCTACCGCGTGGTGGCGGGCGATACGCTCGAGGACGTCGCCGCGGCGTTCGGCGTGGCGCCGGGCGACATCGCCGAGTGGAACGGGCTCGACATCGAGACCAAGATCCAGGCGCGCATGGTGCTCGCCGTCTTCGTCGATCCGAAGTTCGACGCCGACAAGCGGCACATCGCGCTCCTCGACGACTCGCGTCTCTACGTGGTGACGCGGGGGTCGCCCGAGCACCTCGACATGTTCGAGGGGCGCAAGGGGCGCAAGCGCGTCGAGCTCGTCGCCAAGGAGGGCGACACGCTGGAGTCGATCGGCAAGAAGTACGGGCTCACGAAGTACGACGTGGCGCGCATCAACCGGCGCAGCTACGTGACGCCGCTCGAGGCCGGCGAGCCGCTCGTGGTCTACCAGGTGGTCGACAAGGTGAAGGCCAAGAAGGCCGGGGTGCTCAAGCCCGCCAAGGCGGCCGCCCGCAAGGACGGGAAGAAGAAGCCCGCGCGCAAGTGAAGCTCCGCGTCGAGCGGGGCGGCCGCGCCGACAAGGTGCTGGGGGAGCTCGTCGGCGGCGCCGGCCGGCGCGCGCTCGCCGAGGCGTTCGCGGCCGGGCGGGTGCGCGTGAACGGGCGGCGCGCGCGCAAGGGCGATCCCGTCGCGCCCGGCGACGAGATCGAGGTCGTCGACGCGGCGCTGGATCGGCGGCCCGTGCCCGTTCCGGGGCCGCTCGAGATCCTGCACGAGGACGCGTGGATCGTCGCGGTGTCCAAGCCGCCCGGTCCGCCGACGCATCCCCTCGTCGCCGGCGATCGCGGCACGCTGGCGAACGCGCTGGTGGCGCGCTACCCCGAGTGCGCCGACGCGTCGCCCGATCCGCGCGAGGCGGGCTTCGCGCATCGCCTCGACATGGGCACGTCGGGCGCCATCCTGGCCGCGCGCGATCGCGACACGTGGCGCGCGCTGCGCGCGGCGTTCCACGAGGGCAGGGTGGCGAAGCGGTACCTCGCACTGGTGGTGGGGGAGGTCACGGCCGCGGGCGTCGTGTCCGCGCCGATCGCGCACGACCGCGGGCGCGGCGGCGTTCGCGTCGTCGCCGATGCGGCCGGCGGCGGTCTCCCCGCGACGACCCGCTACGAGCCCATCGGGCCGCCGCGGCGCGGCTTCACCCTGCTCGCGTGTGTCCCCGAGACCGGGAGGATGCACCAGGTGCGGGCGCACCTCGCGCACGCCGGCTTCCCCATCGTCGGGGACCAACGGTACGGGATCGTCGTCGCCGACGCGCCGCCCGTCGTGGGGCATTTCCTCCACGCGGCGGGGCTCGCGCTCCAGCACCCGCGCACGGGGGCGCTGCTCGTCGTCGAGGCGCCGTTGCCG
>DATFWE010000309.1:0-31771 GCA_035259575.1 Haliangiales bacterium | reverse complement strand
CGGCGTCCCCCACCTCATGTTCCGCATGGCGAACTGGCGCCACAACCAGGTGTTCGACGCCCGCCTGCGCGCGATCCTGCTGGTCGCGCACGAGACGCGCGAGGGGGAGGTGGGCCGCAGCGTCATCGAGCTGCCGCTGGTGCGGGACACCACCGCGCTGTTCACCTTCACGTGGACGGCGATGCACCGCATCGACGAGGGCAGCCCGCTTCACGGCCCCGACGCGATCGACCGCCTGCGCGCGGGCGGCGCGCAGATGTTCCTGACCTTGACCGGCATCGATGACACGATCGGCCAGGCCATTGCCGCGCGCCATGTCTACGAGCTCGACGACATCGTGTGGAACGCCCGCTTCGCCGACGTGATCGCCGTCCAGCCCGACGGCACGCGGGTGGTCGATTACCGCAACTTCCACCGGTTCATTCGGATGGAGTGAGCGTCGGCAGCCGCACGTCAGTGCATCATCTTGCCGAACGCGGCGCGGACCTTCTCGTTCTTGGAGCACTTCTCGGCGCCGGCCATCATCTTCTGCTGCACGGCCTTCAGGCGCTCGGCGTACTTCTGCTCCCACGCCTTCTTGTCGGCGTCGGTGCGCTTCGCCTTCATCTCGTTCAGCTGCTTGATGAGGGCGGCGTTGTCTTCGGTGTACTTGGTCACGTCGCCCGCCATCTTGTCGCAGTCGTCCTTGTCCTTGTCGATGATGTTCGCCAGGCCCTCGATGAGCTCCATGGCCTTGGCGCCCGCCTCCTCCATCGTCATCGCGCGCGCGCGCGGCGCGGGCAGGGAGAACAGGGACAGGGCGAGGGCGAAGCCGAGCGTCTTCTTCATGTAAGACCTCCGGCCGGCGAAGATACCACGAGGCTACGCCCCGCCGAACTCCAGGCGCAGCTTGTCGTCCCACTCGTCGGCGACGAGCGCGATCGTGTGGAGCAGATCCTCGAACTCGTCGTAGTCGAGCCCCTCGAGCCGGCGGAGGATGCGCAGGTAGGTCATCCCGGTCTTCTTGTCGAGCGCGAACGCGGCGTCGCTCGTCGCCATGAGCGACAGCTCGAGCAGCCGCCGGCAGAACGCGTCGCCGTCCTTCTCCGGGACCGGCATCATGGGGGCGAGCAGCAGCAGGACGCCGTGCTCCTCCAGCACCTGGATGGTCACCTCGGCGGAGCCGCGCGCCACCTGGGACACGCCCGCCTCGTTCAGCGGGTCGAGGTCGAGGTCGCGCTCCTTGCCGAACCGCTCCAGGTACTCGTTGATCCGGCCGCGATGCTCCGAGGACATGGAGGCATCATTTTCACTCGGTCTTGAGGAAGAGCGCAAGCTTCCGATCGACGGCGGCCTGCGCGCCCTCCATGACCAGCCCCCAGAGGTTCTTGAGCTGCCCCTCCATCGGGTCGCGGTACTCGTCGTCGGCCGGCTCGTCCTCGGCGTCCTCGTCCTCTTCCACCGCGCCGAACTCGTCGCGCAGCTCCTCGAGGATCTCGGCAAGGACCGGCGCCGACCCGACGCGGATGTCGCCGATCTCGAGCCGCCCCTCGAACTCCACCGGCAGGTAGACGTCGCAGGCGGCGTCGTACGAATCGAGCCGGTCCCAGAACTCCGCCAGCACGTCCTCGTCGATGCGCCGGGCCAGCGTCTGGGTCTCGCCGTCGTCGGTGTCGGGCAGGCGCGCGCCCACGCGGGGTAGCTCCTTCGCGAGCTCGGCGATCTCTTCCTCCGACAGGCGTTCGGCGAGCGGAGCGACCACGATCTCGGCCATGTCGATGGCGGGGCTTAGCACGGGGAGAGGGGAGGCTGCAAGGCAACCGGATCGCAAAAGGTATACTGATCCCGTGGTCAGCGAGCGCGATCCCCAGAAGACCCTCATCGGCGCGGCCCGCGCGCGCGCCGGCGCGATGCTCGACGCCGGCGGCGGCGGCATGGCCGCGAGCCGGGCGATGTGCGATGCGCTCGACGAGCTGTGCCGGAGCGTCCTTCCCCCCGAGCTCCCCGCCGGTCTGTCGGTCGTGGCCACCGGCGGCTGGGGCCGGTGCGAGACGGCGCCGTACTCCGACATCGACGTCCTCTTCCTGTGCGCCGAGGAGCCGGGCGACGCGGCCCGGGCGCTCGCCGACCGCGTCCTCTATCCGTTGTGGGACGGGGGCGTCGAGGTCGGCCACGCCGTGAGGTCGATACCCGAGGCGGCGGCGCTGGCCCGCGACGATCTCGCCACGCTGTCGGCACTGCTCGATGCGCGCACGCTCGCCGGCGATCCGCGCCTCCTCGCCGAGCTGGGAAAGCAGCTCGCCCACGGGGACACGAACGTCTACGTGCGGCGTCTCGCCGAGGCGAAGGCGCACCGCCACGACCGCTTCGGCGACACGCTGTACCTTCTCGAGCCCAGCCTCAAGCACGGCCAGGGCGGGCTGCGCGACCTCGCCACCGGGCTGTGGGCGGCCAAGATCCGCTGGAAAGTCAATGACTTCGTGGATCTATGCCCGCTGGGGCAGATCAGTGCCCGCCAGGTCGCCGCGCTCAGCGACGCCCGGGAGTTCCTTCTCCTCGTGCGCGCCCACGTCCACCTCCTGGCGCGCCGCCGCCTGGACCAGCTCACGTTCGAGATGCAGGAGGCGGTCGCCCCGCGCCTCTACGCCGACGCGCGCGTGCCGGCCGGCGAGATCCGCCCCGCCGTCGCCCCCGCGGTGGAGGCGCTCATGCGCCGCTACTACCTCCACGCCAAGAGCGTCGTCCGCGAGGTCGATCGCCTGCTCGAGCGGGCGATCGTCCCGCCGCAGCGCCCGCCCCGCGTCGTCAAGCTCGACGCCAGCTTCACCGCGTTCAACGGGCAGGTCTCGGTCGCCGACGGCGCGATCTTCCGCGACCGTCCGGCGGAGATGGTGCGCCTGTTCCAGATCGCGCTCGCCCAGGGACTGCCCGTCTACGGCCACACCAAGGAGCTCGTCGCCGAGCGGATCGCGGTCGACGGCGCGCGCCTCCATGACGACGTCGCCGCGCAGCGCCTGTTCGTCGCGCTGCTCACCGATCCGCGCGACCGCGGCCAGCCGTCGATCCTCGAGGAGATGCACGAGCTCGGCATCCTGTCCGCGATCATGCCCGAGTTCGCGCCGACGACCGGACGCGTGCAGCACGACCTCTACCACGTCTACACCGTCGACCAGCATCAGCTTTACGCCGTCGCCCAGATGAAGCGCATCGCCCGCGGCGAGCTGGGCCGCGAGCTCCAGACGATCCACGACGACGTGGGCGACCTCGCCCCGCTGTACCTGGGGACGCTCCTCCACGACGTGGGCAAGCCGCTCGGCAAGGGGCACTCCGAGAAGGGATCGCGCCTCGCCACGACGATCGCCCGGCGGCTCGGCCTGGGCGACGGCGTCGCGCGCGTCGAGTTCCTCGTCCGCCACCACCTCCTCATGTCGCACCTGTCGCAGCGGCGCGACCTCGACGACACGGCGATGATCGCCAAGTTCGCGCGCGCGGTGAGGGACGAGGAGACGCTGCGCGAGCTGTACCTGCTCACGGTGTGCGACACGGCGATGACCGCCCCCGGGAACCTCACCGAGTGGAAGGCGCACCTGCTGCGCGAGCTGTACCAGCGGACGCGCGCGCACCTCCAGCGCGGGCCGGCGCTGGCGGGGGCGGAGCGGTCGGCGCGGGTGCGCGCGCGGCGCCGCCGCGTGGCCGCGCTCCTCGGCGAGGACGAGCTGGCGCGGCTGCCCGACCGCTACATCGCGATGCTGCCGCCGCGGACGATCGCCGAACATGTTCGCCTCCTCCGCGACGGGCGGCCCGTGGCGATCGCCGTGGTCCCGCGCCCCAAGCGCGGCTACTCCGAGCTCCTCGTCGTGGCCCCCGACACGCCCGGCCTGCTCATGAAGATCGCCGGGGTGCTCGCGGCGAACCGCATCGACATCCTCGGCGCCAACATCCACGGCGCCGAGGGGAAAGCGCTCGACGTGTTCTACGTGCGCGACCGCGCCGGGCACGCCATTCCACGGGACGACGAGCGCTGGACGGGCGTCGACGGCGACCTCCGCCGCGTCGTCGCCGGCGACGAGGACGTGGCGGCGCTGCTGGCGCGCCGGCGCCAGACGAGCCGGCTGCCGCCGCGGGTGACGCCCCAGGTCGTGACCGAGATCCAGAGCGACAACGACGCGTCGGACAGCTTCACCGTCCTCGACGTCTACACCCAGGACCGGCTCGGCGTCCTCTACACCATCACCCGCACGCTGACCGAGCTGGGGCTCGACATCGGCCTGAGCAAGGTCGCCACCGAGGCGGATCGCGCCTGCGACATCTTCTATGTGCGCGATCGGGCCGGGCGCAAGCTCGACGCCGACAAGCTGCGCGAGGTGACGGCCGAGCTGATGGAAGCGCTGAAGTGACCGCGGTCGTCGTGCGCGAGGGCCAGGGCCGCAAGGCCGCGTCGCTGCGCTCGCCCCGCGGGCCGCGCGCGCTGGCCGCGATCGCGTTCGTCTGGACCGCGGCGTTCGCGCTGCTGCAGGCGCCGCGCGCCTCGCTCGACGACGGGCTCGGGCTGGTGCTGGCCACGTTCTTCGCGGCGGTGTGCGCGGTGGGGCTCGCCACGCGCCTCGCCCGCCTCAGCGTCGACGGCGACGGCGTCCACTGGGGCATCGGGGGGATCGGCTTTCGCTTCGCCCGCGGGCGCATCCGCGCCGCGCGCGTCTACATCGACGGGGTGACGCTGGTCCCCGAGAGCGGCCGATTCGCCTGGCACCTGGGGGCGCGCGACTGGGCGCGCTTCGACGCGTTCCCGCGGGCGCTGGGGCAGATATCGGTCCCTCTGGCCGCGGAGGACCGGAAGGCCCCGCTGTCCGCGCGGATGCAGAGTTACGGGCTCGTGCTCGATGCGCTCCTCGCGTCGTCGATGGCGGCGACGACGGCTCTTTACTTGTTGGCCTGATCGCCGCGCGCCCACCGCACCCCATCATCCTGGGACGATCCCGCGGGGGGCGGCGCGGGCGAGCGAAACCGCGTGTCATTCCCGCCACATCACGCCTCTTTACTTCCAGGCGCGATCCGATCAAACTCTCGCGATGTTGGGTGAAGACAAGCTGCGCGAGGCCCTGACGTTCGACGACGTCCTGCTGGTCCCCGCCGAGTCGGAAGTTCTCCCCCGCGACGTAGAGGTGAAGACACGCCTGACCAGCGCGATCCCTCTCAACCTGCCGCTCGTGTCGTCGGCGATGGACACGGTCACCGAGGCCGCCACCGCGATCTGCATGGCGCGCGAGGGCGGGATCGGGTTCATCCACAAGAACCTGTCCGTCGAGGAACAGGCGCTCGAGGTGGTGAAGGTCAAGAAGGCCGAGTCGGGCATGGTCGTGGATCCGGTGACGATCCCCCCCGACCAGACGCTGGCCGCCGCGCTGGAGCTCATGCGCCGGCACAACATCAGCGGGCTGCCCGTCGTCGGCGACGACGGCCGCGCCGTCGGCATCCTCACCAACCGCGACGTCCGCTTCGAGAAGAACCTGGGGCAAAGGGTGCGCGACGTCATGACCGCGCGCCTCATCACCGCCCCGGAGGGGATCTCGCTCGAGGACTCCAAGGACCTGCTCCACAAGAACCGCATCGAGAAGCTCATCGTCGTCGACGGCGCGGGCAAGCTGCGCGGCCTGATCACCATCAAGGACATCGAGAAGGCGCAGCAGCACCCGTTCGCGGCCAAGGACGAGCTGGGGCGGCTGCGCGTCGGCGCGGCCGTCGGCGTGGGGCCGGAGCGCGAGGCGCGCATCGAGGCGCTGCTCAACGCCGGTTGCGACGTCATCGCCGTCGACACCGCCCACGGCCACTCGCGCAACGTCGTCGACGCGGTCGCGGCGACGCGGCGCGCGTTTCCGCGGGCGCAGATCGTCGCCGGCAACGTGGCGACCGCCGAGGGCACCGCCGCGCTCATCAAGGCGGGCGCCGACGCGGTGAAGGTGGGCATCGGCCCCGGGTCGATCTGCACCACGCGCGTGGTCGCGGGCGTGGGCATGCCCCAGGTCACGGCGATCGCCGACGCGGCCAAGGCGGCGGAGCGGCACGGCGTCCCGATCATCGCCGACGGCGGCATCAAGCATTCGGGCGACATCGTCAAGGCGATCGCCGCCGGGGCGATGACGGTGATGATCGGGTCGCTGTTCGCGGGCACCGACGAGGCCCCGGGCGAGGTCATCCTCTACCAGGGGCGGAGCTACAAGGTGTACCGCGGCATGGGGTCGATGAGCGCCATGCGCGCGGGCTCGCGCGACCGCTACTTCCAGGCGGGGGTGGCGGCCAACAAGCTCGTCCCCGAGGGGATCGAAGGGCGCGTGCCCTACCGCGGGACGCTGTCCGACTCGGTGTTCCAGCTCGCCGGCGGCCTGCGCGCCGGCATGGGCTACCTCGGCACGAGGAACATCGACGAGCTCCGGCAGAAGGCGCGCTTCATCAAGATCACCGCCGCCGGGCTCCGCGAGAGCCACGTGCACGACGTCATCATCACGAAGGAAGCGCCGAACTACCACGTCGAGTGACGGCCCAACCATGAAACGTCCCGTCCTGATCCTGGATTTCGGGTCGCAATACACCCAGCTCATCGCCCGCCGGATCCGCGAGCTCGCGGTCTACTCGGAGATCCACCCGTTCAGCTTGTCCCTGGAGGAGATCCGCCGGCGCGAGCCGCTGGGGCTCGTCCTGTCGGGCGGGCCGGCGAGCTGCTTCGAGCCGGGCGCGCCCACGATCTCGCCCGAGATCTTCGACCTCGGCATCCCCATCCTCGGCATCTGCTACGGCGCGCAGCTCGCCGCCAAGCTCCTCGGCGGGCGGTCCGCGCCGGCGGACAAGCACGAGTACGGGCGCGCGCACGTCAAGATCGGCCGCAACGACGGCGTGTTCCACGGCTTCCAGCCGGGCGACGACATCGCGGTGTGGGCGTCGCACGGCGACCGCGTCGAGGCGCTGCCCGACGGGTTCGTCGAGACCGGCTCGTCGGACAACGCGCCGGGCGCCGCGTTCGAGCACCCCTACCGCAAGATCCACTGCGTCCAGTTCCACCCGGAGGTGGCGCACACCCCGCGCGGCGAGGAGATCCTCGCGAACTTCCTCTTCCGCATCTGCAGGGCGGAGCCGACGTGGACGATGCATGGTTTCGTCGACGCGGCGGTGGCGGACGTGCGCGAGCGGGTCGGCGACGGGCGCGTCATCTGCGCGCTGTCGGGCGGGGTGGACTCGTCGGTCGTGGCGGCGCTGGTGGGACGCGCGATCGGCGACCGGCTCACCTGCATCTTCGTCGATAACGGCCTCCTCCGCGCCGGGGAGCGCGAGAACGTCGCCGCGATCTTCCGCGACGCGTTCCACATGAACCTCGTGGTGGTCGACGCGGAAGATCGGTTCCTCGGCGCGCTCGCCGGCGTCACCGACCCCGAGCGGAAGCGAAAGATCATCGGCGCCGAGTTCATCGCCGTGTTCGAGGACGAGGCGCGCAAGGTCGGCGGCGCCGACTGGCTGGCCCAGGGCACGCTTTACCCCGACGTCATCGAGTCCGTCTCCGTCTTGAACAGGGGTCCCTCGGCGACGATCAAGACGCACCACAACGTGGGCGGCCTGCCCGAGCGGATGAAGCTCAAGCTCATCGAGCCGCTGCGCGAGCTGTTCAAGGACGAAGTGCGCCGCCTCGGCGACGAGCTCGGCCTGCCGCGCCACGTCCTCCTGCGGCAGCCGTTCCCCGGCCCGGGGCTGGCGGTGCGCTGCCTGGGCGAGATCACCCGCGAGCGGCTCGCCGCGCTGCGCGCCGCCGACGCGATCATCGAGGAGGAGATCCGCGCCGCCGGCCTCTACGAGACGTTGTGGCAGTCGTTCGGCGTGCTCCTGCCGGTGCGCTCGGTCGGCGTCATGGGCGACCACCGCACCTATGCCGAGGCGCTGGCGCTGCGCGCGGTGCATTCCCGCGACGGCATGACCGCCGACTGGGCCCAGCTTCCCTACGACGTGCTGGCGACGATCTCGGGGCGCGTGACGAACGAGGTGCGCGGCATCAACCGCGTCGTCTACGACATCTCGTCCAAGCCGCCGGCGACGATCGAATGGGAGTGAGACGGCTGCTGGTAGCAGCCCTGCTCGTCCCCGCGCTCGCCGGCGCCGCCCCGCGGAAGAAGCCCAAGAAGGCCGCCCCCGCCGCGCCGCACCCGGCCGCGGCGGTCGCGCCCCGGCACTCCGCGGGGATCGTCGAGGACCTCGGCGACGGCGTGATCGTCGACTGGACCGAGGGGCGGCTCGCGGTGGGCGCGATCGCCCCCGCCGAGCTGCGCGCGCCCAACGTGGGCGTCGCGCGGGCGGGCGCGGAGCGGGTCGCGCGCCAGTGGGCGGAGGCGCGCATCCTCCAGGCGGCGAAGCGCGTGCCGGCGGCGGCGGGCGCCGAGCTCCGTCGCGTGGACCGAGCGAGGGAGGCGGACATCGAGTACTTCTCCGACGGGTCGACGCGCGTCGAGCTGGAGATCCGCCTCGCCGCGCTCCACCCGGGGGAGGCGGCCGCGCCCGGCGCGCCCCTGGTCGTGGACGCGCGCGGCCTGGCGCTGCGGCCCGCCCTCGGCCTCACGCTGGCGGCGGGGGCGGCGCGCTACGCCGGCCCGACGACGTTCGTGACCGACGCGCCGCCGGGCGCGGCGACGGCGACCGCCGCGCAAGCGGGCGTCGTCACCGTCGACGTCCCCGAGGCGCAGCTCGCGGCCGCCGCCAAGGCGCGCGCGCCGGTGGTGATCGTGGTAAAGCCTATGCGGTGAGGCTCCTCGTCCTCGTCACGATCGCGCTCGTCCTTCCCCTGGCCGCGGCCGCCGATACGTCCATCACCGCGCTCGGCTCCGCCCCCATCGCCGGGGGCGACGTGTCGGCCGCGCGCCTGCGTTCGCTCGACGACGCGTTCCGCCAGGCGGCCGAGCAGAGCCTCGCCGCGTTCCTCGACGCCCCGACGCGCGCGAAGCTCGCCGACGCGCTGCAGAAACGCATCCTGCGGCGCGCCAAGGGCTACATCCCGCAGTTCAAGATCCTCTCCGAGGGCGAGTCGGAGGGCGTCTACCACGTGCAGATCGAGGCGCAGGTCGCCGACGCACGGCTGCGCGCCGACGTGCGCGCGCTCGGCGCGGCCGGGCCGGCGACCGAGCCGGACGTGCCGCCGCCCCCGGCCGCGCGCCGGCCCAAGCTCGTCCTCCTCGCCCGCGCCGGCGATGGGACGACGAGCGCGACGTCGTTCGGTGCGGAGGGCGACCTCGGCCCCGCCATCCCGCCCCTCGCCAAGGAGATCGAGGCGCAGGGGTTCGAGCTCACGCTCCCGCGCGGGCTCGGGCTCGCGCCGTCCGAGGGGCGTTACCCGGTGGACTCCGCGCAGGCGATCGCCGCCGCGCAGAAGCTCGGCGCCGGCGGCGCGGTCGTCGCGGGGATCGACTTCAGGGCGGCGGGGCGCATCCGCGGCACGCGCCTCCTCGGCGCCGAGGCCACCGTGAGCGTCCGCGTCGACGACCCGTCCGGGCGCGTCGGCGAGGTCAGCGCGACCGGCGCCGGCTACGGCGAGACGGCCGACCAGGCGGCGGCGGCCGCGGTGCGCGACGCGGCGGCGCGGATCGGCCGCGAGCTCGCCCCGCGCCTCGCCGCGCACTGGCCCGACGAGCGCCCGGCGGGGGAGGGCGTCGACGTGCGCGTGCGCGGCGCCTCGAAATGGCCCGACGTGGAGGCGGTCAAGAAGGGGCTCGGCGCCGCGCCGGGCGTGCGGCGCGTGTTCGTGGCCGGGCTTCTCCGCCGCGAGGTCGTCCTCCACGTGTCCGGCGCGGTGACGCCGCGCGGCCTGGCGGGCGCGCTGGGCGGGGATCCGCGCATCGCCGTCACCGCCAGCGGGCGCGAGATCGTGGCCAACATCCAGCCGTCGTCGGGGCAGGAGGTGCGGACGCCGTGAGACTCGTATCCCTCCTGCTCGTCGCGGCCTGCGCGCCCCCCGCCCCCGCGCGCGCGCCGGCGCCCGCGCGCGCCGTGCTCGTCGTGCGCGCCCCCGTCGCCGACGCGATGCTGTGGGTCGACGAGAAGCCCGTCGGCGAGCTCGGGGCGCTTCCCGGCGGGGTGGCGCTCGCCCCCGGCGAGCACCGCGTCGAGGTGCGGCACGATCGCTACCACACCCGCTACCTCCTGGTGACGCTCGCGCCGGGCGAGAAGAAGGCGGTCGACATCACGATGGCCGAGGAGCTGTGGTAGGCGGCGCGGCGCGCAGCGAACGCGAGCCGCGCTACACGCGCGGAGACCTGACCCTGGCCAACGCGTTCACCGCGCTGCGCATCGTCCTCGTGCCGGTGTTCGCCTGGCTGTGGCGCACGGGCGACAACGACCGCGCGCTGCGCGTGTTCCTCGTCGCCGCCGCGACCGACCTCATCGACGGGTTCCTCGCCCGCTGGCTCAACCAGAAGTCGCGCCTGGGCGCGCTCCTCGACCCCATCGCCGACAAGCTCCTCATGCTGGTGGCGCTGCTCGTCGGCCTGTCGCTGGGCGAGATCCCGCTGTGGCTCGCCGCGGTCATCATCGGCCGCGACTCGGTGCTGCTCGTCGGTGTCCTCCTGTTCGCGACGCGCTGGCGCGACCGTCACGGACCGGCGCAGTGGCGCCCCACCCGCCTGGGGAAGTACGCCATGTTCTGCCAGTCGCTGACGCTCGTGCTCGTCATCGTCGACAGCACGACCGCGGTGGGTATCCGCGACGAGGTGGAGGCGGCGATGATGGTGACCGCGCTCCTCACCCTCGTCGCCGGCGCCCAATACGTATTTCGCGCGGCCGCCGCGCTCGCCGAGTAGAATGCCCGCCATGGCGAACGACGACCACGGCGTGTCCGTCCGCGACGACGGGATGGTGCGCTGGATCATCCTCGACCGGCCCCAGTCCAAGAACGGCCTCACCGTCGAGGTCAACGCCCGCATCATCGACGGCCTGGCGTCGGCGGGCGACGATATCCGCGTGGTGGCGATCTTCGGCGCGGGCGGCGCGTTCTGCTCCGGCCTCGACCTCAAGAACGCCATGGCCACCGCCGGCGGCGCGCAGGCGTCGGCGGAGGACAACATGCGCCGCTACTTCCACGGCCTGATCCGCGCCGTGCGCGCCTGCCCCAAGCCGGTGGTCGCCGTCGTCGACGGCGCCGCGGTGGGCTACGGCTGCGACCTCGCGCTCGCGTGCGACATCCGCTTCTGCTCCGACCGGGCGCGCTTCGGCGAGATCTTCATCAAGCGCGGCCTCATGCCCGACGGGGGCGGCACGTTCCACCTGGCGCGCATCGTCGGCCTGGGCCGAGCGCTGGAGCTGATGCTGACCGGCGAGATGGTCGACGCCGCCGAGGCGTACCGCATCGGCCTGGCCAACAAGATCGTCCCCGCCGCCGACGTCGAGGCCGCCGCGCGCGACTACCTGGCCCGGCTGGCCGCGGGCGCGCCGCTGGTGCACCGCGCCGTCAAGGAGCACGTCTACGGCGCGCTCGCCGGCGATCTCGACGCCGCGCTGGAGAACGAGGTGCGCGGCCAGATGAGGCTCCTCCAGTCGCAGGATTTCTTCGAGGGCGTGGCGGCGTTCCTCGGCAAGCGTCCGCCCGAGTTCAAGGGGCGGTAGCGCCTACGCGTCGGCCGGCATGTCCTCGAACTTGAGGATGCCGAGCCCGTCGAACTTCTCCCGGAGGAACGGGCTGAGCAGGCCCAGCCGCTTGATGTTGGGCACGATGCGCATGAACAGGAGGCGGCGGAACTCCTTCTGCGACTCGCTGTGCTCGCTGAGCTCCAGGCATTCGTCGACGGGGAACCCGAGGTTCTCCCACACCTCCCGCCCCATGAAGCGATCGCGCATGAGGCGGCACGCCTCGAACGTGAACTCCTCGCGCTCGCGGCGTTCCTTCTCGCCGATCTCGCTCTTGTAGAAGTCGCGCAGGGACAGCACGCCGAACGCCACGTGGCGCGCCTCGTCCCGCATCACGTTGTGGGTGAGCTCCTTGATGAGCGGCTCGCGCGAGAACGAGTGGATGAACTTGAACGCCGCCAGCGCCAGACCCTCGACGAGGATCTGCATCCCCAGGTACTTCATGTCCCAGCGCGGGTCGCTGAGGATCGCGTCGAGCAGGCTGCGCAGGTGCGGGTTGATGGGGTACGACATGCGCACCTTCTGGTGGAGGTAGCGCTCGTACACCTCGACGTGGCGCGCCTCGTCCATCACCTGCGTCGACGCGTAGAACTTGGCGTCCACCCACGGGACGGTCGTCACGATCTGCGCCGTCGCCAGCAGCGCGCCCTGCTCGCCGTGCATGAACTGCGACAGCGTCCACGACTTGAAGTGCTGGCGCAGCTCGCGGATGTTCGCGTCGGACAGCTTTGTCCAGTGCTTCGACCCGTAGATGGGGATCTGCTGGTCGGGCATGTCCTCCGCGGTGGGGTCGACCTCCGCGTCCCACGGCAGGTACGTGCGTCCGTCCCACTGCTCCCCCTTGGCCTTCTCGTAGAGGGCGCGCAGGTCCTGGCGCGACGTCTCGTACTGCCAGACGTAGGTCACCGGACATTTCGCCTCGAGGTGCTCGGAGACCAGCTTGGCCACGCGCTCGCGCGACTCGGGGCTGACGCTGTCATCGAACAGGGCGACGGTCATGGGGCCTCCTTCTTGTCTGGCTTGCTGGCGGTGAGCTCGGCGCGGAGCGCCCGCAGGATCAGCTTGCGGCGGATGAGGGTCACGATCGGCTCGGTCACCTGGAGCGCGCGCTCGGCGATGTCCAGGATCTCGGATTCGTCGAAGGTGTGGAGCTGGTGGGTGAACCGGCGCACCTCGCGGCGGGCGAGCTCGCCGAGGAGCTCGACGTAGCTGCCCACGCCCTCGACGGGGAAGCGGTCGCGCGTGAGGCCCACCTGCTCGGCGCGATGGAACGCCTCGAGGAGCTCGATGTCGTCGCGGGTGAACCGGCCGTCCTCGCCGACGAGCCCGGTGTCCTCGAGGATCGCGAGCTCGGCGTCGCCGAGGCCGTACTCGCGCAGGAGCTCCGCGCGCGTCGTCCCCTCTGCCGTCGTCGTGAGGCGGGCGAGCAGGCGCGGGCCCAGGCGCGCCAGCGCCGCGGCCTCTCCCGGCGCGAGCGGCCCGTCGGCCCACTCGGCGAGGATCGCCTTGATCACCTTGATGGGGAAATAGCTGTCCTCGCGCAGGCGGCGGATGAGCTTGAGCCGCTCGAGGTACGCCGCGTCGTAGTAGGCCATGGTGCGGCCGGTCTTCACCGGCGGCGGCGGCAACAGCCGCTCGCGGATGTAGTACTTGACCGTCGCGATGGACACGCCCGCGGCCGCGGCGAGCTCGCCGATGCGGAGGCCCTCGTTCTTGACCGGTGCCGTCACTAGATAGTGATGCTATCTAGTTTGGACGCGAGCGTCAAGCGCTCACAGGTGCTCGCAAAACTCGATTCGTCTCGGCACTTTGTACGGCGCGAGGTTGCGCGCGCAGTGGTCGATGAGCTCCTCGGCCCGGCACTTGGCCGCGGTGACGACCTTGGCGACGATCATCTGCCCGGCCAGCGGATCGGTGTGCACCAGCGCCTGCGCCTGCTTCACCTTGGGGAACTTCTCGAGGCAGCCTTCGACCTCGCCGAGCGCGACGCGCTTCCCGTCGACCTTGACGAGATCGTCCTCGCGGCCGGCGAGGTAGAGCCGCCCGGCCTTGTCGAAGCGGCCCAGGTCGCCGGTGCGGTACCACCCGCCGTCGTCGCGACCGCCGATCGGCACGCGCCCGGGACGCACCGGCGCCACGTCGTAGGGGCCGATCGACCGCCGCGACACCGACGGTCCGCGCACCCAGATGACGCCCTTCTCCGACGTCGCCACCTTGCCGCCGTCGACCCCGGTGAGCTTGACGTCGACGCCGTCGAGCACCTTGCCCACCGAGCCCGGCGCCTTGCTGGCCAGGTCCGCCGCGATCGCCCCGGTCTCGGTCGTGTGGTACGCGCTCATGAGCTTGATGCCGTAGCGCTCGCGGAACGCCTCCGCCGTCTCCTCGTCGAGCGGCGAGCCGGCGGCGAGATAGCGCGGCCGCGCGCCCTTCTGCCGCATCGACTTCGCCGTCGGCGTCTTGGCCAGCCCGGCGTAAAGCGGCGGCGTGCCGGGGAGCACGTCGACCTCCTGCTCGCGCAGGATCTTGGCGACGCGCTTCGCCGACAGCTCCTCCTCGATGTGGAGCGTCGAGCCGTTCTTCATGGCGACGAGGAAGCCGAAATCCCAGCCGTAGGCGTGGAACAGCGGCACCGCGGTGAGGATCTTGGTCTCGGCATCGATCTCCAGCGCGCGGGTGAGCACCTTCGCCTCGGCCTCGAGGTTCTCGCGCGTGCGCAGGACCGCCTTGGGGTCGCCGAGCGAGTCGGAGGTGAGCATCACCACCTCGGGAAGGACGCCGTAGTCGGGCGCGGGGCGCTTGAACATGCTGCAGGTGAGGAGCGTCCCCTGCAGGCGGCGCCGGCTCTCGGGGAGGTCGACGCGCGAGGGCGCCTTCTTGACGGGCGGCCGGCGCGCCGGCTCCGCGGTGACGATCGGAACCGGTTGCGTCTCGGTGCCGCGCGGCCGCGTGATGAGCGCGCGCAGGGGGACCGTGTCCATGACGAGGTCGAACTCCCGCGACGAGGTCGTGGGGTCGATCGGCACGACCGTGACGGCGAGGCGCGACAGGCCGAGCGCCAGGATGACGAAGTCGGGCACATTGCCGAGCATTAGGCCGACCCAGTCGCCCTCCTTGACCCCCATCGCCTGAAATTCTTGCGCCCGTCGGTCCACTCGGTGCTTAAGCCCGCGCCAAGACAAGTAATTATCGCGATAGACGAGCGCCTTCGCGTTGCCGTATTCATCGGTAGAGTGATCCAGCCACTCGTAGAGCAGGGTCATGGGTTTTTGACCGTTTTCATGCGAAATTCTGGCCGGACCGCGAGTCTAGCAGGTGCAGAAGTTTACACACAAGGTTGATTATGCCCGAGACCGACGCTCCATCTGACATCCCCAGCGGCGGAACCAGCGACGTCGTCCGCCGCGAGATCGCCGAGGTGCATGCGGTGGCGTCGCGCACGTCCAACGCCGTCTCCACGCTCGCGTCCTCGCTGAAGGACGTGGTCGTTCGTCAGGAAAAGCTCGAGCGCGGGTTGAACCTCAGCTCGTTCGTGGCCTACATCATCTTCACCGCGCTCCTCGCCGGCGGGTTCTTCCTGCTCTATCGTTCGCGCGCGGGCCAGCTCGTGGCGGAGCGCGACGCGGCGGTGCGCGGGCGCGACGAGGCGCTCGCCGAGGCGCAGGCGGCGCGGCGCGAGGTGGCGACGCGCGACCAGGCGGCGCGCAAGGCCTACGACTTCTGGCAGCTCATCGTCGCCGGGAAGCGCAACGACGCCATCGCGCGCTACCCCGAGATGGTGGGCGAGAAGCTCACGCCCACCGAGGAGCAGGTGTTCAAGGACGCGGTGGCCAAGGCGCGCGCGGAGCTCGTCGACCAGGGGTTCGCCGCCGGCGTCGAGGCGTTCAAGGGCGAGCAGTGGAAGCGCGCCGCGGGGGAGATGAAGAAGGCGCTGTCGTTCGAGGACGACGGGCCGCGCGCGGCGCAGATGCGCTACTACTACGGCGTCGCGCTGGTGAAGCAGGGCGACTACCAGGAGGCGGCGCGGCAGCTCGATCTCGCCCTCGCCGGCGGCGCGGAGCGCACGGTCGGCAATGACGCGCGCTTCCACTTGGCGACGGCGCTCGAGATACTGAAGCAGCCCGATCGGGCCCGCGCCGAGTACTTGCGCTTCGCCGACGCGCACCCCCAGAACAACCTGGCCTGGCCGGCGCGGCGCCGCGCGGCCGAGATCACCCAGCGCTACTCGAGCGGCAAGCCGACGAACCAGCCGTAGTCAAAGCGGTAGGTGTAGCCGAGGAGGAACGCAAACGTCGACCCCGCTTCGTCGAGCCCCACCAGCTGCGGGTTGGTCGACGCGCCGGTGAGCTGCCCCGGCTTGGGGTAGATCGTCAGCGCCGGCCCCAGCGACAGGACGTGGCGCTCGCCGATGACCCAGTTGAACGTGGTCTCGAGGCGGATGCCGACGGTGCCCCAGCTCGCATCGACCCCCTGCGGGGCGAGGAACGAGATGCTGAGCCCGGCGATGGGCGTGATGTAGAAATTCGACGTGCCCAGGCGCGCGTGCCAGAACCATGCCGCGCCGAGGTCGAAGATCGACAGCGCTCGGCCGGGGACGTCGGGGTTCGCGCCGAAGGTGGCGAAGTGCAGGTACGGCTCGACGCCCATGCGCGGCTTCTGGAAGACCATGAGATCGACGCCGACCTTGAGGTCGAGCCCGCCGCGTTTGAAGAGATCGGCGCCGTAGTTGTTGCGCACCGGGCCGATCTGGAACGACAGCGCCCAGCCGTAGCGCCCCTCGCGCTCGACCGACGTCTCGGTGCGGTCGTAGAGCGCGCGGTCCGGCCGGGCCTGCGGACCCTGCGGGCCGGGCGGGCGGCTCGCCGCCATGGCCGGGTCGGTGGGCTTCTGCTCGGCAGGCGCGTCCTTCTTGTCTATCTTGTCCGGCTTGTCCGGTTTGTCCGGCTTGTCCGACTTGTCGGTCGGCAGCGCATAGGGCGGCGGCTGGGGCGAGGGCGACGACCCGGCCTCGCCGGGCGCCTCGGCCTCGGCCGCCTTCATGCGCTGGCGGATCTCTGCCGCTTTTTTCCCGGTCTTGGTGGCGAGCTCGGGCTTCGGCTTGTGCTGGAACACGTCGTCGCAGGCCTGCAGCGCCCGATCGTAGAGCTCGAGCCTGTCCAGCGCCGAGCACAGGTTGAAGTAGTAGCGGGGATCGGGGGCGATGGCGATCGCCTGGCGGAACTTGGCGGCGGCGCCCTCGTAGTCCTTGCCGTCGGTGTAGAGGTCTTTCCCCTCGTCGTTCAGGGCCTCCGCCTTCTTGTTCTGCGCCAGCGCGGTACCTCCCCATACGATGAGCGCCAACGTGACGAAGCCCTTACGCATCCCGTGTCTCCATCGGACGGCGGTCGCTCCTATGGTACCATGATGCCGACAGGAAGCTTGGCGAACGACGTCAAGAACAAGACCGTCATCACGGTCGTCAGCCGCATCTCCGACAAACCCGTCGCGAAGGAGGCGTGCCTCGTCGTCATCTACGGCCAAGACCTGGGCAAGAAGTACAACCTCGACCAGCCGGCGCTGATCGTCGGCCGGTCGACCAAATGCGACGTCCAGGTCGATCAGGAATCGGTGTCGCGCAACCACGCCAAGATCATCAACACCGGCAAGACGATCATCCTGCGCGACCTCGGCTCGACCAACGGCACCTACGTCAACGACGAGCTGATCGACGAGTACGTCCTCCAGGACGGCGACCTGGTCAAGATCGGGCGCACCATCTTCAAGTTCCTGGCCGGCTCGAACATCGAGAACTCGTACCACGAGGAGATCTACCGCCTCACCACCGTCGACGGCCTGACCCAGATCTTCAACAAGAGGTATTTCCTCGAGACGCTGGAGCGCGAGATCAGCCGCGCCAGCCGCTACCACCGCGAGCTGTCGCTGATCCTGTTCGACATCGATCACTTCAAGCAGGTGAACGACACGTTCGGGCACCTGGCCGGCGACTCGGTGCTGAAGCAGATGGCGGCCGTCCTGAAGCAGAAGATCCGCCGCGAGGACATCATCGCGCGCTACGGCGGCGAGGAGTTCGCCATCATCCTGCCGGAGATCAGCGGCCCCAACGGCGCGCTGTTCGCCGAGAAGATCCGCAAGCTGGTGGAGAAGACGCCGTTCAAGTTCGAGGACACCAAGATCCCGGTGACGGTGTCCGTCGGGGTGGCGACGATGGACGAGACCATCACCGACGTGACCGCGTTCCTCCACCTGGCCGACCGGAAGCTCTACCAGGCCAAGGCCGAAGGGCGGAACCGGGTGTGCGGCTAGCGCCGGCGATCCTCGCCCTGTGCGCGGCCTGCGCGGAGGTGGGCGAGGCCCCGCCCGACGCGCGCATCGACGCCCGCGTCGACGCGCGGCCGCTCGACGCGCCGGTCGACGCCGTCGTGCCCGACGCCGACCCTCCGCCGCTGTACCCGCCCGATCGGACGCAGTCGCCGGTGACGCCGGCGATCGCCCGCGCGCTCCGCGCCATCGCCGCGAACGACCCCACGCTGAACGACAAGGTGTTCGAGAAAGTGGGCGGGGACACGACGGCGAACGCGGCGTTCTTCACCTGCTTCGCCGGGGCCGGCGTCGATCTCGGCGCGCGCGCCGACCTCGCGCCCGCGCTCGCCTTCTTCAAGCAGGGGAACGCGGGCGGGGTGACGCCGTTCGAGCGCATCAGCGAGGCCGCCAAGGCGGGCCAGAACGTCACCTGGGTGCTGGCGGGCGGTCCGGCGCCGCCGGCGCCGCTCGATGCGGAGACCGGGCTGCTCCTCCCGCGCTACGCGCTCGTCCAGTTCGGCGAGAGCGACGTGAATCAGATCTCCATCTACCAGTACGCCGCGGGGATGCTCGACGTCGTCGACCGGCTCGCCGCGCAGGGGGTCGTGCCGATCCTGTCGTCGGTGCAGCCGCAGACGGCGAGCGCGGCCGCGGACGCGCTCGTGCCCCGGTTCAACCTGGCGGCGCGCGGCATCGCCCAGGGGCGGCGGATTCCGTTCGTCGACCTCCATCGCGCGGTCCTGCCGCTGCCGCAGGAGGGCCTGGCCGCGGACGGCTTCCACCTGTCGGTCGCGCCGGCGGGCGCGTGCGACTTCTCCGCCGCCGGGCTGACGTTCGGCTACAGCGTCAAGAACCTCGTCGCGCTCGACGCGCTGGCGCGCGCGCGATCGGCGCTCGCCGACGCGCCCCCCGATCTTCCCTCGGCCTCCGCATCGGCGTCGCTGCAGGGCGCCGGCTCGCAGGCGCGGCCGTTCGTCATCCCCTCCCTGCCGTTCACCGACCTGCGCGACACGTCGACCTCGCCGAACCACCTGTGGAACGTGTACACGCCGTGCAGCGCCGGGCAGAACGAGTCCGGGCCGGAGTACGTGTACCGGCTGGACCTCACCGCGGCGGCGACGGTCCGCGCGACGGTGTTCGTGCGCGGCAGCGTCGACATCGACGTCCAGCTCCTGGAGACGCTCGCCCCCGACCGGTGCGTGGGCCGCAACGACAAGGAGATCCTCGTCCCCCTCGCCGCGGGCACGTACTATCTGTCGCTCGACACGTTCGTGCCCGCCGACGGCTCGCCGCGCGCGGGAGAATACGTGCTCACGGTGAGGGCGGAGTGAGCGAGCGGAGGCGCGCGTCAGGCGACTTCGAGCGAGGTGCAGCCGAGCGAGGCGGAGCCGCGCGCCGGAGCGAGCGAACGGTGCGACGGTGAGTGAGCGAGCGGAGGCGCGCGTCAGGCGACTTCGAGCGAGGTGCAGCCGAGCGAGGCGGAGCCGCGCGCCGGAGCGAGCGAACGGTGCGACGGTGAGTGACTAAGATCGTCCGCCCGGAATGACCTTGAACATCCGGCGCGCGCGCTCGCGGCGGATCGGCGCCAGCCCGGCCTGGAGGATCTGCGAGTCGGGACAGCGCTTGAGCCCCGCCTCGTAGGTGGCCACGGCCTCGTCCTGGCGGCCGATGGCGTCGAGCACGGCGCCCTTCTCGTAGTAGAGGTCCTCGAGCAGCCACTCGTCCTCTTTGCCCAGGCAGCGGAACGCCCGCTCGATCGACTTGAGCGCATCGGGATAGCGCTCGATGTCGGCGAGCACCGCCGCGCGCCAGTAGTGGGCCTCGGCGCTTTTGGGCGCCCGTTTCAGCGCCATCTCCGCGGCCGCGAGCGCGGCGGGGTCGTCCTCCAGCGCCGAAAGGATCTGGCACTTGAGCATCCACGCCTCGGAGTCGTTGGGCCGGATCCGCAGCGCGCGATTGACGTACTCGTTGGCCTCCCAGA
This sequence comes from Haliangiales bacterium, assembly GCA_035259575.1. Taxonomy (GTDB): domain Bacteria; phylum Myxococcota_A; class Polyangia; order Haliangiales; family SHYZ01; genus DATFWE01. The sequence goes on along the minus strand of DATFWE010000309.1, from coordinate 11,868 downwards.
GGTCGCTGGTGCCTTCGTTGCCGCCGAGCATCGCGCGTGCCATCTCGAGAGAATCTTCGAACTCGTCCTGCATGCCGAGGGGAATGCTAGCACGGTCGCGAAACGGCGGCGGCTTCGCGGTCATCCGAAAAGGATTGACTTTCGCGTCGCCAGTATCTCGTCGATCATCTCCTGGATCGTGCCGCGCACCGTCTCGCCCAGCTTGTTGACGAGGATCCGATCGTCCGCCGCCGGCGCGCCATACTGCGACGCGTAGTCGAGCGGGCGGCCGAAACGGATGAACCACTTCGTCGGCAGAGGCACCGCGCCGATCGGCCCGAGGAACGGGAACGTGGGCGTCACCGGGATGTAGGGCAGCTTGAGCGACTTGGCGAGGAATGTGACCTTCCCCACCATCGGGTGGATCTCCTCGGCGCCCACGATCGCCGCCGGGATGATCGGCGACCCGGTGCGCAGCGCGAGCTTGATGAACCCGCCGCGCCCGAACCGCTGCAGGCGATAGCGCTCCTTGTACAGCTTGCCGATGCCCTTGATCCCCTCGGGGAATACGGCGACGACCTGATCCTGGCGCAGGAGGCGCTCGGCGTTCTCCTGGCAGGCGCGCACGCCGCCGATGCGGTTGATGAACGTGCCCAGGTACGGGAAGTGGAACACGAAGTCCTCGACGAGCGGGCGCACCTCGCGCCGGCCCGGCGACTCCTTGCGCACGCCGTACATCAGCATCGCGCCGTCGTAGGGGAGCGTGCCGGAGTGGTTCGCCACGATGAGCGCGCGCCCCTCGGCGGGGATGTTGTCCGTCCCCTGCGTCGTCACGCGGAACCAGGTCGAGTACAGGAACTCGAGGAACGGCTCGACGCGCTCGGCGTACATCGGGTCGCGGCCGAACTCGTCGACGTAATCGGAGCGGTCGCGCATGGCGAGGTCGCGCCAGCGCTTCCACAGGAACTCGAACGGCAGCTTGCGCCGGTGCTCGATGGGAAACGCCGGGGTGAGGCGCGCCTTGACGCGCCGCTCGAGCTCGCGCACCTCCTCGGTCACCGAGTCGCGCGTGTAGGGGATCTCCTTGCGCTGGTCGAGGCTGGGGCCGTAGTCGCCCGGCGGCAGCGTGGCCTCCTCGCCGAAGAACACGTCGTCGATCGCGTCGTCGGGCGGCAGCGCGTCGGGGGCCGCCTCGACGGCGTCGTCGATCGCGTCGTCGACGGGCGGCCCCCCGGTCTCGGGGGCCTTGGGGTCGAACGGGTTGTCGCCCAGCACCTTGGACATGCTCGTCCTTCTTACGCCGATTCGTCCGTGGCGGAAAGGCCGCCGTCCACCCCGAGGAAATCGAGGATCGTGGATTTGATGTCGTAGCGGCCGAGGAAGCCCATCACCGCGCGCGCCTTGGTGCCGTCGGCCACGCACAGGAAGCGCAGGAGGTTGAGGAACGCCGGCGGCTCGCTCACGATCTGGGTCGCCCACAGGGCGCGGGCGACCGACTTGGCCACGAACGTGGGCATGGGGAGCGGCAGCTTGCCCATGAGGGCGAGCACCGTCGAGTACGGCAGCACTCCGTCGCCCACGATGTTGAACACGCCGGGGAAGTCGCCGTCGAGCGCGAGCTTGAACGCGTCGATGGCGTCGGTCTCGTGGACGAACTGGAGCAGCGGGTCGTAGCCCATGAGCACCGGCGCCACCGGGCGCGAGAAGAAGCGCGTGAGGAAGTTCTGCACCGTCGGTCCGAGGATGGGCGCCGCGCGCAGCACCGACACGCGCGTCTCCGGGTTCTCCTTGCGGAAGCGGCGCACCTGCAGCTCCGCGCTTACCTTGTCCTGGATGAACGGCCACTGGGGGTTGCCGCGCGGCTCGTGGTCCTCGGTCAGGAAGTTGGGATTCTGCGGGCTCGGACCGTAGACCAGCGTGGTGCTCGACACGACGAGCTTGGCGATGCGCGCCTCGGCGCAGGCGTTGAGGACGTGCATCGTGCCGATGTCCTCGAGCTCGTGGGCCCACGCGACCTGGTGGGTCGGCGAGGACAGGAACGCCGCGTGGAGGACGGTGTCGACCTTCTCGCGCTGGAGCAGCGAGGCCAGGTCGGCGTCCGCGGTCGGCAGCGTGAGGTCGACCTTGTAGAAGCGCGTCTTGTCGAGGGGGAGATCCGGCTTCGTGATGTCGAGGGCGATGATGCGGTCGTAGCCGCGGTCCTCCTCGAGGCGCTTGACGACCTCGCTCCCGATGAAGCTCCGGGCTCCGGTGATCGCGACCGTGCGGCCGCCTGTCTGCTCCATCGGCATCGCGCGAAAAAAATCTATGTCACAGCGGCGTGATACGCAATGTTCATGCTGCCGCGCGTGCGCGTTCTCCCGCCCGAGCTGGTGAACCAGATCGCCGCCGGCGAGGTGGTGGAGCGGCCCGCGTCGGTGGTGAAGGAGCTCGTCGAGAACAGCCTCGACGCGGGAGCGCGTCGAGTGGACATCGACGTGGAGGGTGGGGGGCGGCGCGTCGTGCGGGTAGTAGATGATGGGGAGGGCATGACGGCCGAGGAGGCGCGGCTCGCCCTCGAGCGGCACGCGACCTCCAAGATCGATAGCTCGTCGGATCTATTGGCTATTCGTACGATGGGGTTCCGGGGGGAGGCGCTGCCGTCGATCGCGGCGGTGTCGCGGTTCTCGCTGACGACCCGCACGGCGGGCGACGCCGCCGCGACGCGCCTTCGCGTGGAGGGCGGGCGGTTCCTCGACACCGAGCCCTGCGGCGCGCCGATCGGGACGCAGGTGGAGGTGCGCGATCTGCTGTGGAACATCCCGGCGCGGCTGAAGTTCCTCAAGGCCGAGCCGACCGAGGCCGCCCACGTGACCGAGGCGGTGGCGCGGCTCGCGCTCGGCCATCCGGAGGTGCATTTCCGGCTGCGGCACGGGGGGCGCGTGGCGCTGGACCTGCCGCCGCACCGGACGCTCCTCGAGCGCGCGCAGGCGGTCACCGGCCGGCGGACGCTGATTCCGGCGGAGGGCTGGGAGAGCGGCGTCCGGGTGAGGGCGTTTCTCGCGCCGCCCGAGGAGGCACAGACCACGTCGCGCGGCGTGTCGATCTACGTGGGTCGGCGGTACGTGCGCGACCGCGCGCTCCTCCACGCCGTGGGGATGGGGTACGGCGAGCTCCTTCCGCCCGGCCGGTATCCCTGCGCCGTGGTGGTCGTGGAGCCGCCCGCCGGGACGGTCGACGTGAACGTGCACCCGCAGAAGGTCGAGGTGCGGTTCGCGCGGCAGGCGGACGTCGCCGCGGCGGTGCGCCACACGATCGCCACGGCGATCGCGCGGGCGCCGTGGGTGGCGGACACGGCGCCGTCGCCGGTCTACGCCGTGGCGTCGTCGGCGCCGCCGGAATCGCGCTGGCAGGCGTCGGAGATGGCGGCGGACTACGCGGCGAGGCAGAACGCGCTGCTCGATATGCCTGCGTCTCCCTCCTCGGCGTCGGCGTTTGCGTCGGCGTCGGCGTCGGCGTCCGCGTCTGCGTCTCCGTTCTTCGCCTCGCTCCGCTACATCGGTCAGCTCGACCGGATGTTCCTCGTGTGCGAGGCGCCGGGGGAGCTGGTGCTCATCGATCAGCACGCGGCGCACGAGCGGATCGCGTTCCAGCGGCTGCGCGACGCGTACAGGCGGCAGTCGCTGCGTTCGCAGCGGCTGCTGTTCCCGCGGACGCTCGAGCTGGACGCGGCGCAGGCCGCGGCGGCGGAGGTGAACCAGGACGCGCTCCTGGCCATCGGGTTCGAGCTCCTGCCGTTCGGCGAGCGGACGTGGGCGCTGCGCACGTCCCCCGTCGACGTGCGCGAGGAGGAAGTGGAGGCGACGCTGCGCGAGCTCCTCGCCGAGCTGGCGGACGCCGACGCGTCGCGCGCCGTCGACGAGCGGTTCGACGCGATGTTCGCGACGGTCGCCTGCCACTCGGTCGTGCGGGCGGGCGACGTGCTGTCCCCCGCGGAGGCGACCGCGCTGCTCCAATCGATGGACGAGGTCGACTATCGCGCGCACTGTCCGCACGGGCGCCCCGTGCTCCTCCGAATCGGCCTCCTCGACCTCGCGCGGCGGTTCGGGCGGACGTAGGGCGCTCAGCCCACGCCGGACGACACGCGCGTGGGCACGCGGAGGCGCGCCCGGACCCGACGCGACAGCCCGTCCACCCCGAGGTTCAGGATCGCGGTGATGAGGATCAGCACCACGGCGCGGTCGAAGCGCATCTCGGCGATCGCGCTGTCGACGTAGAACCCGAGCGACCGCACCCCGAGGATGCCGATGATCGCGGTCTCCCGCATGATGATCTCCCAGCGATAGAACAGGAACGCCAGGAACTGCCCGTACACCCGCGGCAGGATCTCGTAGCTGTACCGGTCGACGCCCCGCGGCGCGTCGGGCCGGAGCGTGAACGTGTCGGCGTGCCGCCCGGTCAGCGTGCCGAGGATCCCCCCGTTGTGGAGCGCGAGCGCGGCGATCGCCGGCAGCATCGACGGCCCCCACAGCTGCAGGAACACGTACGCGAGCACGTACTCCGGCGTCGACCGCATCACGACCAGGAACAGGTTGCCGAAGAACCGACCGACCCGGCCGAAGAACTGCCGCGACACCAGCGGGAACGTCGCCAGCGTCACCAACCCGGTCGCGACCATGGCGATCTGCGACAGCACCAGGGTGGCGATGACGCCGGGCAGCGCCTGATCGCGCACCAGCCGCCAGGCCCACCGCCCGAGCTCGGCCCACCGCTGGTCGGCGGCGATGTCCGGCGCCCGCAGCGGGTAGGGGACGATGTCGTGGGTGAAGAACCTCACCGCGTTGTCCCAGCTCACGTCGATCGGCGCCCACAGAACGGCGATCGCGCCCAGCACATACAGCGGCAGGTAGCGCGGCCGCAGCCACCAGCGCAGCGTGGCGATGAGGACGTAAAACAGGATCAGCAGCGCCGCCGCCTCGGAGTAGCTGCCGGCACGGAAGAACGCCTCGAGGTGGAACCCGAGGGTGGGGAGGCCGATGAAACCCAGCACCGCGCTGCTGCGCAGGCCGCACTCGACGCGGTAGCTGGTGTAGCTGCGGATGTTCGGCCATACCGCGGGCAGCCGGGCGTAGAACAGCTCGCCGAGGAGGCCGCTCCCCTCGGGGAGCGCCTTGAGCGGGGCGGGATCCGCCTCTTCCAGGAGCTCGGCGAACACCTTGGCGAAGATCCCGGTGTAGGGGAGCGCGATCGCCAGCACGCCGGTGACCGCGTTGAGCCCGAGGAACTGCATGAACAGGAGCGCCCAGAACAGCTCGTGCACCGAGCGGAGCGACGACGCCAGCCACCGCACCGGCCGATACCGGAACACGAGCGCGAGGGCGAACCCGGCGGTCGCGCCGAGCCCGACGCCGAGCAGCGCGAACGCCACCGTCTTGGCCAGGGCCTCGGCCAGCTCGCGGTGACCGAGGAAATCGGGGGTCAGAAACCCCCGAGCGATCCGGCCGAGCTCGCCCCACGGGTCCTGCGTCGTGACCCGCAGGTCGGCGACGAACAGGCAGGCCAGCGCGATCGCCAGGAAGGCGAGGCTGGTCTTGAAGGCGGGCGAGCGCGGCATCTACGTGTACAGGGCCGTGAGCTGCTCCCGCGAAACTTTGGCGACCGGCCGGTCGAATACGATGCGGCCCCGCTGCAGGCCGATCAGGCGGTCGACGAACTGCACCGCGAGCTCGATGTCGTGCATGGCCAGGACGACCGTCGGGCAGGCGCGAACGATCGCCGCGAGCACGTCGCGCGCCTGCACGACGTCCACCGCCGACACCGGCTCGTCGCCGAGCAGCACCTCGCCGCCGTGGTAGAGCGCGCGGGCCACCGCGGTGCGCTGCTGCTGGCCGCCCGACAGCGCGCCGACGGGGGTGAACAGCTTGTCGGTCAACCCCAGCGGCTCGAGGACGGCGGTCACCGAGGCCACGGGCTCGCGCAACGGGCGGATCAGGTTGAGCAGGTTGTAGAGCGCCCCGTGGCGGTGCAGCCGGCCGATGTAGACGTTGTGGTAGACGGAGAGCTGTTTCACCAGCGCGCCGTCCTGGGGCACGAGCGCGGTGCGCGCCTTCTGCTGCTCGTAGAGCGCCGACAGGAGGGTGGTCTTGCCGGCACCGCTCTGCCCGACCAGGGCGACCCGCTCGCCGGCCTCGATGGTCAGCGTCACGTCGCTGAGGACCGGCTTGCCGTCATAGCCGAGGCTCGCGCCCCGGAGCGAGAACAGGCTCATCAGTCCAACAGGTCAATCGACGTCGCGATCGAGCGCAATGCCTCGTAATCCTCGTTCTTGGCGGGCACGAAGCCTTTGCGCGGGAAAGATGCGAGCAGATCGGGATCTTTGATGCCGAGCAACGCCTCGGTCAATCGCTTCGCGAATCCGGCGCCGTATTCCTTGTCGACGTCGCCGCGTACGGTGAACTGATAGTCCTGATAGCTGGGCGTTCTCCAGATCACCGACACCTTGGCGGGGTCCACCTTGCCTTCCTTGACCTCGAGGTTCCACACGGTGTAATTGACCGCGCCGACGTCGTAGGCGCCGGACTCGACCAGCGCGATCGTCTTGGCATGGTCGCCGCTGAACCCCACGCGGGAGAACACTTCCTCCGGGGATTTCCCGAATGCCTTGCGAATGAAATACTCGGGCATCAACCGCCCCGAAGTCGAGTCCTTGGCGCCGAAGGTGAACGTCTTCCCGGCGATCGCCTTCGGCAGCTCGGTCCCCTCCCTGAGCCCGGTCGCGGCGTTGGCGATGAAATACGTGACGAACTGCCTGTCCTCCTCGCCCTGGACGATCGCCTGGGAGCCGGGGACCGCCGAGCGGGCCTGCAGGCCGGACAGCCCGCCGAACCAGGCCATCTGCACCTGGTTGTTCTTGAACGCCGCCACCGACGCCGCATACGTCTTCACCGGGACGTACTTCACATCGACCTTGAGCTGCTTGCTGAGATACGCGGCGATCTTGTCGAAGCGCTCGCGCAGGCGCGCCTCGTTGTCGTCGGGGATGGCGGTGAACACGAACGGTTTGGCCAGCGCGCTGCCGGCCCCGAGGACGGTGAGGAGCAGGAGCGCGGCCACCGAGTACCGGATACGAGGGGTCGACATCCCGGAAGGATGGATCAATCTCGGCGAGAACGGAAGCCTCGGGCCCAAACTGGCAGCTGATTACGTGCCGGCCAGGATCTCGTCCTTGAGGTAGTCCTTCTTCCGCCCCGCCAGCGCGCACGCCAGGCGCGCGGCGCACCAGCCGGCGGCGAACGCGCCCTCGAGGCCGAGTCCGGGCAGCGTCTGGCTGGATGCGACCATCACGCCCTTCAGCCCCGCCTCGTACGGCAGGCCGCCCACCCCCAGCGCCGACGGCAGGCTCGAGCTCCACAGGCGCTCGGGCCGGAACGCCGGCGACCGCGCCTCGGGAGCCTCGGGCCCGTGGGGCCGCACGGCCTCGTTCGGCGAGTGCACGAGCAGCACGTGCCCGAGCGAAAACGGCAGGAGCTCCTCGAGACGGCGGAGCAGCCGCGCCCGCAGGTCGGCGAGCTGCTCCTCGGTCGCCTCGCCGTAGTCGGTGGGCATGTTGGCCACGACGGTCACCACCACGCGGGCGTCGTCGTCGGGCTCGCCGACGAGCACCATGAACGCGTTGTCCCCGACCAGCGCGCCCGCCGGATCGATGACGGCGAGCGTCAGCGGCGAGATCCCCTGGGGCACGCCTGCCTCGGCGAGCACGACGTGAAGCACGTAGCGCGCCGCGGTCGCGCGCATGGCGGTCTGCGCCGCCAGCACCCGCTTGGGCGGCTTGTCGAGCAGGTCCTCGAGCTCGCCGAACGGCGCCGCCCACAGGAGACCCTGGCAGCCGATCGTCTCCCCCTCGACGATGACGCCGGTCACCTTGCCCCACTTGCCGACGACGCCGGTCGGCTGCCCGCGCATGACCTCCCCCGCGTGCTGGGTCTGGAGCTTCTCGAGGAGCATCTGGCGCAGGCCGTCGCGCCCGCCGTCGAGCCGCGCCGCGCCCCGCCGCGCCAGATCGAACGCGCGCGCCGCCGCGGGCGCGGTGACCGCCCGCGGATCGGTCCCGGCGAGGAACGCCGCGGGCAGGGCGCACAGCGCGCGCGCCGCGTGCCCCATCGGCACCCCCGGCAGGAGATCTTCGTCGGAGGCCGGCAGCCGCCGCTCGCTGCGCGCGACCTCGTGCCGCTCGAAGAACCCCTCGGGCGGGAACATGAGATCCTGACCCAGGATGGGCTCGATGACGCGCGACACCTCGGCGGCGCGCGCGAAGAAGGCCTCCAGCGCGGCGCGCTCGCCGGGGAGCTCGCGCTGGAGCTCGCGCGACACCGCGTCGGCGTCGCCCGAGACCTCGACGCGGGCGTCGGGGAGCACGACCTGCAGCGGCGGCTTCCATGGCGCCAGCCGCCGCTTCATCGTCTGGATGAAGTTCAGCTCGGCGACGACGCGGCGCACCGCCGGGCTCGACTCGCCCACGAACGGCAGCGGCGCGCGCGGCAGCGCGAGCGGGCCGACGGTGTACTTGTCCGGCGGCTGGCCCGGCGCCTCGACGATCAGCACCCGCAGCCCCCGCCGCGCGCACAGCGCGGCCGCGATCAGCCCCGCGAGATCGTCGCCCAGGACGACGAGGTCGTAGAAGTGGGTCACCGGATCCTCACCCTCCGGCCCTCGCGCACGAGCTTCCCCGCGCACAGGAGCTGCGTCGCGCGCGGCAGGAGCCAGTGCTCCTCCACCAGGATGCGATCGCGCAGCTCCTCCACGGTGTCATCTTCGAACACCGCCACGGCCGCCTGCAAGATGATCGCGCCGCCATCCATCTCCGGGCTGACGAAATGCACCGTCGCCCCGGTCACCCGCACCCCGAAGTCGAGCGCCTGCTTCTGCGCGTTGACGCCGGGGAACGCGGGCAGGAGCGACGGGTGGATGTTGATGATGCGATCGGGGTAGCGCGCGAGGAACCGCGGCGTCAGCATGCGCATGAACCCGGCCAGCACCACGGCCTCGACCCCGTGCGCGTCGAGCACCTCGGCGACCGCGTCCTCGAACGCCTCGCGCGTGGGGAACGCGGTGTGGTCCACGACCGCCGCCGGCTTGCGCGCCAGCTCGGCGCGATCGAGCGCGCGCACGCCCGGGCGATTCGACACGACGCAGGCGATCTCCCCCGGCGCGAGGGCGCCGCGGCGCTCCGCGTCGAGCAACGCCTGCAGGTTGGTGCCGGTCCCCGACACGAGCACGGCGAGCTTCACGACGCGAACTCCGTCTCCGCGCCGGCGCGCGGCACCACCTCGCCCACGATCCACGCGCCGCCGCCGAGCGCCGCGATCGCCCGCGCGGCCTCGCCCGCCGGCACCGCCACGACCATGCCCAGGCCCAGGTTGAACGTGGCGCGCATCTCCTCGGCGTCCACGCCCGGCCCGGCCGCGGCGAGGTACGCGAACACCGGCGGGACCGGCCACGACCCCAGGCGGAAGCGCAACGCCAGCCCCGACCCTTCCGGCACGAAGCGCGGCGGATTGTGGACGAGCCCGCCGCCGGTGATGTGCGCCGCGCCCTTCCACGCCACGCCCGCCGCCGCCAGGGCGCGGAACGCCGGCGTGTAGATGCGCGTCGGCTCGAGCAGCACGTCCGCCACCGACGCGCCGCACAGGCCCGCCGGCCGGTCGTCCCAGCCGTGACCGAGCACCTCGAGGAGGATCTTGCGCGCCAGCGAGTGCCCGTTGGAGTGGAGCCCGCTCGACGCGATGCCCACGAGCGCGTCGCCGGCGGCGAGACCCCGTCCGTCGCGCACGTCGTCGCGCTCGACCACGCCCACGCAGAACCCGGCCAGGTCGTACTCGCCCGGCGCGTAGAACCCCGGCAGCTCCGCCGTCTCCCCGCCGAGGAGCGCGCACCCGGCCCGGCGGCAGCCCTCGACCACGCCGCGCACCACCGCCTCGGCGACGTCGAGATCGAGCTTCCCCGTCGCCAGGTAGTCGAGGAAGAACAGCGGCTCCGCGCCGGTCACCAGCACGTCGTTCACACTCATGGCGACGAGATCGATGCCCACGGTGTCGTGGCGCCCCGTCGCGAACGCGCTCTTGAGCTTGGTGCCGACGCCGTCGGCGCCGGACACGAGCAGCGGCTGGCGGTAGCGGCCGGGGATGCCGATGAGCCCGGCGAAACCGCCGACGTCGGCGACGACCTCCGGGCGGGTGGCGAGGCGCGCGAGCGGCTTGATCCGCTCGACGAGGCCGTCCTTGGCGTCGATGTCGACGCCGGCGTCTTTGTAGGTCAGCTTGCCCTTGGCCATGGTGGACGCGATGATAGTGCCCGACGGCATGCCGCTCCTTCAAGCCCTGGCCTACGGGTTCGAGCAGATGTTCAAGATCCGCGATCTCGCGCGCTGCTTCGTCGGGGCCCGCCTGCGCCAGACGAAGAGCGAGATCGTCGCCGAGTACGGCCCCGACCGCGTCGCCGTGGGGTTCGATTTCGGCGCCATCGTGTTCATCAACGTGCCCGGCGAGGAGCGCGCGCGCGTCCTCGGCGCGGTCCTCAAGGACGTCGCGCACACCGAGCCGCACCCGCCGCTCGAGGAGGACTTCCAGATCGAGCTGCGCGAGGGCGCGCCCGCCCACGGCGAGGTCCGCTTCGAGCGCGTCGTCGTGCCCGCGCTCGACCCGCCGACCGTCGACATCATCAGCCTGCTCCTGGCCCAGTCGGTGGCCATCGACTACTACGAGGAGGACCTCGTCGAGATCCTCGGGCACCTCGACCGCCGCACCGACGCCCTGGCGGCGCGCGGCCGCATCCCCGGCTCGGCGCGCGATCTCATCCGCTTCGTCGGGTCGGCCATCTCCACCAAGAACCAGATCATCGCGGCGCTGGCCGTGCTCGACAAACCGGCGGTCACCTGGGAGTCCGAGGCGCTCGATCGTCTCTACCGCGACCTCCGCGCGATGCTGGAGATCGAGGAGCGCTTCCGCGCCCTCGAGTACAAGCTGCGCGCGATCCAGGACAGCCTCGAGATCTTCCTCGATCTCCAGAACACGCGGCGCTCGCTGTTCCTCGAAACGGCCATCGTCATCCTCATCGTCATCGAGCTCGTCTTGGCCGTGGTGAAGTCGGTGTAAGCTCCCCCCGTTGCGGCTCGACGTCGTCATCCCCGCGCACAACGACGAGGCGACCGTCGCCGACGTGGTGCGGGCGGTGACGGCGCGCACGGTGCGCAGCGTCGTCGTCGTCGACAGCGGGTCCACCGATACCACGGCGCGGCGGGCCGAGGACGCCGGCGCGGTGGTCGTGCGCGCGGGCCGCGGCGGCGAGGGGGCCGCCTGCCAGCGCGGCATCGCCCACCTCGGGGCGCTGCCCAAGCCGCCCGAGGCGGTGGTGTTCCTCGCCGGCGACGGATCCGACGACCCCGCCGATCTCGCGGCGGTCGTGCGCCCGCTGGAGGAGAGCCTGTTCGACCTGTCGATCGGGTCGCGCGTCCTCGGGCGCGCGCAGCTGACGGCCGCCGAGCGGGCCGGCAACTTCCTGGCCGTGCACTTGATCTCGGCGATATATGGGCACAAATACACCGACGTGCCGACGTTTCGCGCGATCCGCTATCCGGCGCTGGTCGCGCTTCACATGCGCGAGGCGGGACCCGGCTTCTGGGTAGAGATGCAGGTCAAGGCGCTCAAGCTCGGCCTGCGCGTCGCCGAGGTGCCGGTCGCGCACCGGCCGAGCAAGGCGCGCGGGCTGCGCGGGCGCGCGCACGTCGGAGCGCGGGTGCTCTACCAGATCCTCAGGCATTCGACGGCGAGGTGACGTTTGGGCGAGGTCGAGCGATTCGGGCGGTTCTTTCCGGCGGGCACGGTCCTCTTCCGCGAGGGGGAGCCCGGGGCCGAG
>DATFWE010000308.1:0-20834 GCA_035259575.1 Haliangiales bacterium | reverse complement strand
GACACCCGCCGCTCGACCTCCTCCGTGGGCTGGCCCGGGAACAGGGTGATGACCTGCACCTGGGTGTCGGTGGGATCGGGGAACGCCTCCACGGTGAGGTTCTGGTAGGCGTAGAAGCCCGTCGCGGCGATGACCACGGCGAGGACGACGGCGGCAAGGCGGTTCTTCAGCGATCCGTGGAGGAGGCCCTCGATCATGTGGCGCTCGGGGCGATCTCCCGCCGCATCCGCCGCGCCACGCGCTCGCGCAGCAGGGTCGCCCAGTAGTAGGTGACCGGCAGAACCACGAGGGTGAGCGCCGCCGCGCTGATCGTGCCCCACACCACCACAACGGCGATGGGCCGCTGCGTCTCGGAGCCGATCGCATGCGACATCGCCGCCGGGACCAGGCCCAGCGACGCGAGGAGCGCGGTCATGAGCACGGCGCGCAGGCGATCGTGCGCCCCGCCGGTGACCGCGTCGAGCAACGGCTCGCCGCGCTCGCGCCGCGCCTTGATGGCCGCGACCACGAGGACGCCGTTCAGGACCGCCTGCCCGAGGAGCGCGATGAATCCGACCGCCGCCGACACCGACAGCGTCATGTGGGCGAGCGCGAGCCCCACCACGCCGCCGAGCAGCGCGAACGGCACATTGAAGAGGATCATCAGCGCGTCCCACACCGAGCCGAACGAGGAGAACAGGAGGAGGAACGTGATCGCGAGGGCCAGCGGCAGCACCAGCGTGAGCCGCGCCATCGCCCGCTGCTGGTTCTCGAACTCGCCGCCCCAGGTCAGCTCGTAGCCGACGGGCAGCTTCACGGCGCCCTCGACCCTGCCCATGGCCTCGCCGACGAACGAGCCCAGGTCGCGGTTGCGCACGTTCATGCGGATGCCCACGTAGCGGCGCCCGTTCTCGCGCGTGACCATGCCGCGGCCGAGGTCGACCTTCACCTCGGCGATCGCCGACAGCGGAATGAGCGCCCCGTCCTTGAGGGGCAGGCGCAGCTCGCGGATGGCCGACACGTCGTCGCGGCTGCCCGGCGGCAGGCGGACCACGACGTCGAACTTCTTTTCGCCGTCCCACAGCTGGGTGGCGACGTGCCCGCCCAGCGCCGTCTCGACGTAGTCCTGGACGTCCGCCATGTCGAGGTCGTAGCGCGCCAGCGCGTCGCGATCGAGGCGCACCGAGATCGACGGGGTCGCGGCGGCCTTCACGATGCCGAGGTCGGCGACGCCGGGGACGCCGGCGATGGTCGCCTGGGCCTGCGTCGCCAGCGCCTGCAACTGGTCGAGATCCTCGCCGTAGATCTTGACGGCGATCTGCCCGAACTGTCCCGAGATGTTCTCGTTCACGTTGTCGCGGATCGGCTGGGAGAAGTTGTACTCGACGCCGGGGAGCTCCTTCAGGTTCGCGTCCATCTCGGCGACGATGTCGTTTAGGGTCTGCTTGTCGGGGCGCCACTCGGCGAGCGGGCGCAGCTTGATGAACACCTCGAGGTTGTTCTGCAGCTTGGGGTCGGTGCCGTCCTCGGGCCGGCCGAGCTGCGTCAGCACCTCGGTGACCTCGGGGGTGCGCCCGACGAGGGCGTCGATGCGCGGGGTGAGCTTGCGCCCCTCGGTGATCGACATCGTGGGCGGCAGGGTGAAGTGGATGTACAGCGCGCCCTCGTTGAGCTCGGGGAGGAACTCGGTGCCCAGACGGGGGAGGAGCGCCAGCCCGGCGACGAGCGCCCCCACGGCGAGGACGAGCGTCGTCTCGGGTCGGCGCATGGCGGCGCGCAGCGTCGGCTCGTAGCCGGCGCGCGCCCAGCGCAGGACGGGCGACTCGCGCAGCGGCTTCTTCCGCCGGAGCGACGCCAGGCACAGGACCGGGACCAGCGTGAAGCTCATGAGCAGCGCGCCCAGGAGCGCCGCCACGACCGTGTTGGCCATGGGCGAGAACATGCGCCCCTCGACGCGCTGGAGGGCGAAGATGGGCAGGTAGGCGGCGATGATGATGAGGAGCGAGAACAGCGTCGGCCGCGCCACCTCGCGCGCCGCCCGCAGCAGGCGCGCGCCCAGCGACTCCATGTCGCGCGGGCCGTCGTCGTGCCCCACCTGGTGGAAGATGTGCTCGACGAGGATCACCGCGCCGTCGACGATGATGCCGAAGTCGATCGCCCCCATCGACAGCAGGTTCGCCGACATGCCCCGCGACCACAGGTAGAAGAACGACGCCGCCAGCGACAGCGGGATGACCGCGGCCACGATGATCGACGCCTGGATCGACAGGAGGAAGATGAACAGCACCGCCGTGACGAGGAGAGCGCCCTCGACGAGGTTGTGGAACACCGTGTGCAGCGTGGTCTTGACGAGGTCGGTGCGGTCGTAGAACGGATCGATCTTGATGCCGCCGGGGAGCGAGCGCGCGTTGATGCGATCGACGGCGCCGCGCAGCCCGGCGAGCACCACGTTGGGATTCTGGCCGCGCCGCATGAGCACGATCCCCTCGATGGCGTCGGGGTCATTGCCGCGCGTGACCACGCCCTGGCGCGGGGCGAAGCCCTCGACCACCCCGGCGACGTCGCGCACCTTCACCGGCACGCCGTCGTGGTATGCGACGCGCACGTTGCCGATGTCGGCGGTGCTCCTCAGGATGCCCAGGCTCTTGATGACGAACTGCTGCGCGCCGCGCTCCAGCGTCCCGCCCGTGGCGTTGTCGCTCGACTTCGCGAGCGCCTGGAACAAGTCGGCGAGCGACACGCCCAGCGCCGCCATCTTCGACGGATCGGGCGTGACGTGGATCTCGCGCACCAGGCCGCCGTACGACACGACGTCGGCGACGCCGGGGACGCGTAGGAGCGCCGGGCGCACCACCCAGTTCTGGAGGGTGCGCAGGGTCATCGGATCGGCGGTGGCGCCGCGCAGCGTGTAGCGATAGACCTCGCCGATCGGCGTAGCCAGCGGCCCGAGCCCCGGGTGCACGCCCTCGGGCAGATCCGCGTCGGGGAAGCGCTCGGTGACGTCGTGGCGCGCCGCGACGGGGTCCACCCCGTCCTGGAACGTGAGCGTCACGAAGGACAGGCCGAACAGCGAGATGCTGCGCACGTTCAGCACGCCAGGCGTGCCGTTGAGCGCGCGCTCGAGCGGGATGCTGATGCGCCGCTCCACCTCCTCGGTGGGCTGGCCGGGGAAGATCGTGATCACCTGCACCTGGGTGTCGGTGGGGTCGGGAAACGCCTCGACGGTGAGGTTGCGGTAGGCGTAGAACCCGGCGGCGCCCAGCGTGACCGCGAACACGACCGCGGCCAACCGATTCTTAAGGGACCATTGGAGGAGCCCGTCGATCATGGCCGGACCTCAGTTGGAGAGCTCGATCTGGTTGTCGAGGAGCACGCCGCCTTCCTCGACGACGATCTCCCCTTCCTTGAGGCCGGACATGACCGGCACGCGGCCGTCGCGCACCGAGCCAACCGTCACCTGGCGCTTGACGAATCGACCCTGCGGCGACTGGACGTAGACGTAGCTCTGCGTGCCGTCGGTGAGCACGGCCGAGGCGAGGACCTCGACCTCGCCTTCCGCCGGCGTCTCGAAGCGCACCTGCGCGTAGACGTTCGGGCGCAGCCCCAGGTTGGGGTTGTCCAGGCGGACGCGGATGGGGATGGTGTGGCGCACCGAATCGACGACCGCCGACACCATGTCGACCGTGCCGGGGATCGTCGCGCCGAGGAGCGCCGGGCTCTGCACCGTCGCCTTCGTGCCCTGCTTGATGCTGACCGCCTCGGCCTCGAACAGATCCGCGACCACCCACACCGTCGACAGATCGGCGACGACGCACAGCGGCTCGGCCGAGTCCGGGGTGACGCTCTGGCCGACGGTGACGGCGCGCTCGACGACGATGCCGTCGCGCGGCGACTTGACGGTGAGCTCGCTGCCGGCGCCGACCTTGAACGTCGCCAGCTTGGCGTAGGCCAAGCGGGCGGCGACCTCGGCCTGCTCGAACTCCTTCTGCGCCGACTGAAGCTCCTTCTGCGCGGCGGCGTGGGCGGCGACCACCGCCTTCATGCGGTCGAGGTTGGCGCGGGCCGCCTCGAGGTCGACGTTGGCCTTGTCGCGCTCGGCGCGGAGCTCGGCCACGGCGGGGCTGGCCACCGCGAACAGCGCCTCGCCCGTCTTGACCTTCTGCCCACGCTGGACGAACACGCCGGTCACGCGCCCGGGCAGGGGCGTGCCGACGCGGGACAGCTTGGCCTCGTCGATCTGGATGCGCGCGGGAAGAGGGTCGGTCCAGTGCGCCGTCGATGCGGTGGCGGTGCCCAGGCGGATGACCTTCCACTGCGGCGCGTCCGTGGCCAGCGCCACGTTGTCCTTGCCGACCGTGATGCCGGGCGCGGGCGCCTCGACGGGGGGCGGCTCGCGCTGGAAGCGCGCCGCGGCCAGCACGCTGAGGCCACTCACCACCACCGCGGCGCTGAACGCGAGCACGCGGCCCCGCCTCTGAACGAACGACGACTTCATGACGGCTCCTTCGGGCTGCGCGCGGCGTCCAGGCCGAGCGCATGGCGCAGATCGCTGCGCGCCGTGAACAGCTCGAACTCGAGGTCGAGCACCTTGATCACCAGCTCGCGATGGGTCCTCTCGACGAGGATGAGGTCGGACAGGCTGACGTGACCGGTGTCGTACGCCTTGCGCGTCGCGGTCACGACGTCGAGGCTGCGGGGGATCGAGTCCTTGACCAGGCGGGCGATCGCGCCCTCGAGCCACTTGCGCCGCTCGGCCAGGCCGTCGATCGCGGCCCGCGCCTCGAGCGTCACGCCGCGCGCCTGCTCGCGGAGCTCCCCGGCCCTCGCCTCGGCCTTGGCGGCCTCGTGCGCGCCGGTGTCGAACAGGGGCAGCGGTAGGCTCACGCTGACGCCGACGTAGTTGCCGAGGTTCCCCGATATCAGGAACTGGTCGTGGGTGTACACGAGCCCGACGGTCGGATCGGGGATGGCGCGATGCCGGGCCAGTGTCGCGTCCTCGCCGGCGGCCTGGCGGTTGAGATCGAGCGAGCGCAGGTCGGGACGCTCGTCCAGGCTCGCGCCCGCGTCGGGGAGCGGCTCGGGGAGGAGACCGCCGGCCACGAGCGTCTGGTCATCGACGTCGTCGGTGGTGCACTCCGCCTCCATCACAGCGCGGCAGTCGGCCAGGGCCCCGGCGAGCTCGGTGCGGTTGTGGTCGGCTTCCATCTCCAGCGCCTGGGCGTCGAGGATGATGCGGCCGAGCTCGGCGTCGGAGATGTCGCCGGCGTCGCGGCGCTTGGTCTCGATGTCGACGAGCTCGCGCGTCTGGCGGAGGTTCTGCTCCAGCGCCCGCTGGCGCACGACGAGCCAGGCGGTGCGCCCGAGCGCGGCGCGCGCGTCGGCGGCGCGATCGCTGAGCGCGGCGCGCGCGTCCTCGCCTGCGGCGCGGGCGCGCAGCTCTGCGCCGCGGATGCGCGGGCCCCGCTTGCCGAGCTCGATCATCTCGGTCAGCCCGACGGTGACGTTGACCGTGTCGGTGAAGCCGAGCCCCGGCGGATTGGTCGTGCCGACGGGGATGTTGCCGAGCCCGAGCTCGAGGTTCGGGTTCGGAAGGACCTTGGTCTGCCCGAGCTCCTCGTTCGCCTGGGCGGTGCGCAGCCGGGCGGCGCGCACCTCGGCGCTGTGCGCCTCGAGCCAGGCCACCAGCGCGGGCGGGGAGGACAGCAACGCGCCCACGGTGGCGGTCTCCGCGTGGAGCGGCCGCGCGAAGGACAAGCAGACGACGAGCGCGGCCAGAAGGCGAACGGATGCCATGCTGAGACGCAGATCGTGCAACCTTGGCGCCACCGGCGGAACGCAGCAAAGTTCGCGATTTATGAGCTTCCGCCCCCGTCCGGAATGAAAAAACCTTTCATTCCGGATTGCGTTCGATCGGGTGGCGCCCGGGGCGCGAAAAAGGGGTAATGTCCGCGCATATGCAGCGTTACCTGGCCTTGGTTCTCGCCGCGCTCGCGGCGTGCGGCGCGTCGAGCGCCGCGGGAAAGCGACCCGAAAAGCGGGTGTCGGGCATTGTCTGGTATCGTGAGCGGATCGCGCTCCCACCTGACGCCACGGTGCAGGTGGAGGCGATGGATGGGGAGCGCGTGGTGGGGCGGGCAGAGATCCGACCACAGGGGGAAAACCCCATCCCGTGGGAGCTCGGGTACGACCCCACCGACGTCAAGGGCGCGCTCAAGTTCGTGGCGCGGGTGATCGACGGCACGAAGGTCATCTTCGTCAGCCGGGAGCCGGCGCCGCCCGCCCAGATGATCAAGATCTTCGTCGCGCGGCCGCCGGAGCCCAAGCGCAAGGTGACCGGGCAGGTGGTGTGGAAGCCCGACGTGGTGCCGGCGGGCGGCGCGCAGTGCGCCGTGCGCCTCGGCGACGAGAACACCGTGCTGGGGGAGGCGGTCGTGCCGATGACCGAGCCGCCGATCGCGTTCGAGATGGAGTACGACCCGACGCTCATCGATCCCGGCCACAGCTACGCGGTGACCGCGCGCGTGGTCGCGGACGGGAAGACCGTGCTGGCCGCGCCGGCGGTGCCGGTGATCACCCAGGGGAAGCCGACGGACGTGAGGATCGTGCTCTTGCCCGTCGCCGCGGCCAAGCCGTTGCTCGGCGCGGACGTCCCGGCGGCGGTGGCGGCGTACCTCAAGGCCGTGCCGCCGCGGATGGTGACGGCGACCGCGGATCTCGACGGAGACGGGACGAAGGACGGGCTGGCGTGGGTCGAGGCGCCCGGCGGCGCCGGGACGCTGTTCGTGCTGCAGGGCGTGACGGGGGGGTTCCGGTTCCTGTCGCGGACGTCGGGCGTGCGGCGGCCGGTGTCGCTGGGGAAGGGCACCGCCAAGGGCTGGAAGGAGCTCGTGGTCGCGGTCACCGCCGGGCGGCGGCCCAAGCTCGCGGTGCTGTCGTTCGACGGCGAGAAGTACCCCGAGGACGCGGCGCACGCCCCGGCCGCCGACGCCAAGGCGGCCGCGCAGGTGATCTTGAAGTAGGCCCGCGGATGATGCCTAGGGCGGGGAGGCCGACGGTTCGCGCGGAGCGGCCTCGCCGACGAGCTCCAGATCCTTCTCGCGGAAACCGGCGGTGATGAGGAGGAACAGGAACGCCGCGATCGTCATGAGGATGGCGAAGAACCAATAGAACGTTGGGCCGGAGAACGGGTTCAGCTTGGTGACGAACGCGGTCATGAGGTTCCCCAGGCTGATGGTGAGGAACCAGATGCCCATGATGATGCTCTTCATCGACTTCGGCGCCTGCTTGTAGGCGAACTCGAGCGCGGTCGCCGAGATCAGGATCTCCGAGATGCTGAGCAAGAGGAACTGCGGAACCTGCCAGACGCAGCTCGGCGTCTGCCCGGCCGCGATCGCGTGCTCGATGAGGGCGGCGCACGCGAACGCCGGGACCATGAGAAACATGCCGACCTTCATGCGCCGGACCGGGGTCGGCTTGACGCCGGCGCGCTCGGACCAGCGGTACGGCCCCCGGCTGAGCAGCGGGATGCCCGCGACGACGAAGATCGCATTGAGATCCTGGATCTGCGCCGCCTGGAACGTGTAGCCGAAAACGGTGAGATCCATGTGCGACGCCTGGACGACCCACGTCGAGCTCTGCTGGTTCCACAGGCCCCACCAGATCGTGCACAGGGCGAACACCTTGGTGATGCCCCACACCGCGCGCACGCCCTCGACGGCCTCGTCGGGAAAGCGGACGCGCGCCACGTCGAGGAAGCGCTGTCCGTGTTTTCGCTCGCGCTGGTGGCTGACGGCGTAGGCGAGGACGCGAAAGAACCCGTTGGGGTTCGGCCCGGTCGGCGGCGCCCTGCGGTACGTCTTGCGGCCCAGCCAGAAGATGATGAGGGCCATGGCCATGAGCACGCCCGGGACGCCGAACGCGACGTCGGGGCCGTACTTCGCGAGGAGCCACGGCGTGAGGAAGATGGAGATGGTCGAGCCCACGTTGATGGCCATGTAGAAGTAGCCGTACATGCGCTCGAGGAGCGACGATTCCCGCTCGTCGAACTGATCGCCGGCGAACGCGGACACGTTGGGCTTGATGCCGCCGGCGCCGATGGCGATGAGGAACATGCCGACGGTGAGGCCGCTCAGCGTGGGCTGGGCCGCGATCCAGCCGTGGCCGAAGACGTACGCCAGCGACAGGACCAGGATCACCAGGTAGCGCCCGAAGAAGCGGTCGGCGAGGAACGCGCCGATGAGCGGCATGAAGTACGCCCCGGAGACGAACAGGTGGTACCGGTATTCGGCGAGGTTCTCCGGCAGATGCATGTTGTTGACGAGGAACGGCACGACGATCGTGCTCATGCCGTAGTACGAGAAGCGCTCGCACGCCTCGTTGCCGACGATGAACTTCACCTGAGGCGGCATGCGGGGCCGGCGCGGGCGAGGCGTCGAGGACATGCCGCGGAATCTAACCCAACTTCGAGGGATGGATCTACCGCGCGCCGAAGGTATCGCAGGCCGCGATGTCCTTCCCCTCGAACCCCTTCTTGAACCACGACGTCCGCTGCTGCGACGACCCGTGCGTCCACGTCTCGGGGTTCACCCGCCCCGTCGCCTGCTTCTGCAGGCGATCGTCGCCCACCGCCGCGGCGGCGCCGATCGCCTCGTCGAAGTCCCCCGCCTCGAGCTCGCCGCGCGCCTGCGCCGACGACGCCCAGATCCCGGCGAAGCAGTCCGCCTGCAGCTCCATCCTCACCGACAGCGCGTTCTCCTCGCCCGGGTGCTGCGCCTGCGCCTGCCGGAGCCGGCGCTCGATCCCGAGGAGGTTCTGGATGTGGTGGCCGAGCTCGTGTGCGATCACGTAGGCCTGCGCAAAGTCGCCGGGGGCGCCGAAGCGCGTGCGCAGCTCCTGGTAGAAGCCGAGGTCGATGTACACCTTCTCGTCGGCGGGGCAGTAGAACGGCCCCATCGCCGACTCGGCGTAGCCGCACCCCGAGCGGGTGGCGTTGGTGAACAGCACTACGACCGCGGTCTGGTACTTGTCGCCGAGCTTCCCCCGCCAGAACCCCTGCGCGTCCTTGAGCACCGCGTTCACGAAGTCGACGAGCTGCTCCTCCTCCGCGGTGCCGGTGTGCGGGCGCGCCGGCCCCGTCGGCGGCCCCCCGCCCCCACCCCCGCCGCCGCCGACGAGCGCGAAGAAGTCCTTGCCGAACACTAGCGACAGGATGCCGAGGATCACCACGCCCCCGAGCCCGAGCTTCATGCCCCCGCCGCCGAAGGGGCTGCCCCCGCCGCCGGCGTCGTCCCCCCGACGATCCTCGATGTTCTCGCGGTCGCTCTTTTCCCAGCGCATCCGCCAAGGATACGCCCCGAGCTTCCGCGGGGGTATACTCGGCCGCCGTGTCCGACACCTCCCGAGTGAGCCCCACCGCGCACTACACAGCCTACGTCTGGTTCCGCAACGGCCTGTCGCATCCGCGGCTCGGCACCCCGACGGGGCGGTTCCTCTACGGCACGCTCGCCCCGCTCAACGCCGCGTACCATCGGATCACCGGCAATCCCGACCTGGAGGCGAACCTCCTCGGGCGGCACCGCACCATCGACGGGCTGCTGGAGCGGGCGATCGCGTCGGGCGAGATCCGCTCGACCATGGAGATCGCGGCGGGTCTGTCGCCGCGCGGGCTGCGCTTCGCCGCGCGCCACCCCGACCTCGTCTACCTCGAGGGCGACCTTCCCGACATGGCCGCGACGAAGCGCGACCTCCTCGGCGGGCTCCTCGGCCCCAACCATCGCGTCGCCGAGGTCAACGCGCTCGTCGACGGCGGCCCGGAGAGCCTGTACGCGGCCGCCGACTCGCTGCCACCCGGCGGCGCCGGCATCATCACCGAGGGGCTCCTCAACTACTTCGACGAGGAGTCGGTGCGCGCGCTGTGGCGGCGGATCGCGTCGATCCTCCGGCGGCGCGGCGGCGTGTACCTCGCCGACCTCAGCGTGGCGGAGGAGACCCGCGGGATGGCGGCGCGCGGCTTCAAGCGCCTGCTCGAGGTGTTCGTGCGCGGCCGCCTGCACGTCCACTTCGCGACGGTGGAGGCCGCCCGCGGCGCGCTGCTCGAGGCCGGCTTCGCCTCCGCGACCCTCCACACCCTGGGCGAAGGGGGTCCGTACATGGCGCGCGTCATCGAGGCGCGCGCGCCGGTGGTAGGCTCCGGGGCATGACGTTCACGGCCGACAAGATCCTGTGCCCGGTGGACTTCTCCGAGGCGTCGCGCGAGGCGATGGACATCGCCGCCGACATGGCGCGCAAGCTGGAGTCGAGCCTCACGCTCCTCCACGTCATCCAGCTGCCGGCGATCGCGCTGCCCGACGGGGCGTTCTACTTCCCCACCACCGACATCGAGCCGCAGATCGACGCGACGCTCGCCGAGTGGAAGAAGGAGGTCGTCGTCAGGGGCGTCCATGTGGTCCACACCCAGCGGACGATCGGCCTGCCGCACGACGAGATCCTCAAGATCGCCGAGGAGGGCAGCTACGGCCTGATCGTCATCGGCACCCACGGGCGGACCGGGCTCGACCACCTCCTCATCGGCTCGGTGGCCGAGCGGGTCGTCAGGCGCGCGCCCTGCCCCGTCCTCACCGTCCGCCCCCGCGCCGCGCGCGAGAAGAAGTAGATGGCGTACGCGATCGCGCTGCTCGAGCTGCCGCACGTCGACGCGCGCCGGTTGCTCGCGACGGGCGCGCCGGTGTGGATGCACGTCAACCCCGTCGAGTTCCACGGGCCGCACCTGTCCCTGCGCAACGACCGGCTCATCTCCCACGGGCTGACGCGCGAGCTCTACGCTCGCCTCGCCGCGCGCGGCGCAGACTGGCCGCTCGTCCTCGGCATCGACCTCGAGGTCGGCGTCGAGCCGGTGACCGGGCCCGGCGTGGTGCCGGCGTCCTACGCCGCGGTGCGCGCGGCCGTCGTGGCGAGCTGCCGCGCCCTCGCGGACCTGGGCGCGCGCCGCGTGGTGATCATGACGTTCCACGGCGATCCGCTCCACAACCTGGCGCTCGACGCCGGCGTTGCCGAGCTCGCGCGGCGCGGCGTGGCCGCCGTGGCCCCGCTCCACCTTGCCCTGCGCAAGATGCTCTACCTCGACGACGTCGCGCCCTACGCCGACGCCCTTGCGCCCGTGGCCGACGCGGCGGACCGCGCCGCGCTCGCCGCCGGCCTGCGCCACGACTTTCACGCCGGGTTCTTCGAGACGTCGCTGGCGCTCCACTACGCGCCGACCTCGGTGTCGCCGGCGTACGTGGCGCTGCCGCCGTGCGCGCCCGTCGAGCCCAAGCGCGACCTGGCCGCCGCCGCGCGTGTGGCCCGTCGCCTTGGCCGCGACCTCCTCGCGCGCGAGCTCGATGCCGCGGCGGTGAGCACGGCCTGGACCGAGCTCCGCCCGTTCCCCGGCTACACCAGCCGTCCGGCGCTGGCGACGGCCGCGAGCGGCGCGGCCTTCGCCCGGCACATCCTCGACGAGTTCGCGCCGGTCATCGACGACGTCCTGGCGGGACGGGCGTCGCCGCCTCCTCCGGTGCTCGGGTGGACCGCGGCGCTGTCGCTGGGGGGGCGGCTGTTCCGGCGCCCCTACCCGCCCCCGGACGAGGTCACGAGCGAGATCCCACATCCTTATATGTGACTCGGGATCCGGCTTCCGTTTCTCGGCACCGGCCGCTCGTTACGGAGCGGCGCAGGTCGATACGCCGGCCCCGGTGACCTCGTAGGGGATGTCGTCGTGGGCGAGCTCCGCGCGCCCCGTCGCCGGGTCGAGCACGTACACGCGGTTCCGCCGGCCGTCCGCCTGCTCGCCGACGAAGAGGAAGAACTTCCCGCCCCACGGCGCGAACGCCCACGTGCGCGGGCTCCCGCGCGTGGGCAGATCGGGCAGATGCCACACGCGCACGGGCTGGGCGGTGCGCGGGTCGATGCGCGCGACGCTCTCCCCCGGGTAGAACGCGTAGAGCGCGTCGGCGACGCCGCCGAGCTCGGGGCTGTGGTCGCCGCGGCGATGGCGCCCGACGGTGGCGGCCGCGAGCGTGGTGGTGTCGATCGTGCCGAGGCGCCCCTCGCCGCGCTCCATCTCGGCGACGGTGCCCCCGGCGATGTAGAGGCGCTCGCGCCCGCCGTCGATCGCGAAGCCCATGCCGAAGAGGTCGTATCCGCCGCGTCCGCGCTCCCAGTCGGCGCGCCGGCAGCTCGCGTCGGCGGTGGAGACGACGAACACCTCGCCCGACGAGTAGAGCACCCAGGCGCGGCCGTGCCGGTCCACGGACATCGAGTACGGGTGGGGATCCTCGCGCCAGTCGTCGATCGCCGCGGACGCGGGGCAGCGGAGGTGCCCGACGAGCGCGAACGGCTGGGCCGCCCCCGGGTCGAACCGGACCAGGCGGCCGCGCCGATCGACGAGAAACACGCCGCGGGCGCTGTCCGGGCACTCGGGAAGCGGCGCCGCCCCGAAGCCTCCGGCCAGCTTGTGCGCGAACCCGCCCTGCCCCGTCGCCACCGCGACCGGCCCCGCGCCCTCCGTGGGCACGCCGTCGCCCGACCCGGGGACCGGCCCCGCGATCTCTTGCGTCGGCGTCGGCGTTTGCGTCGGCGTGGGCGTTGGCGCCGGCCTCGGCGTCGGCGTGGTCGCCTCCATGGCGACCGCCTGTCTCTTCGGCCGCGTCGCCGGCACCGGCGCGGGCGGCGGCGGCTCGATGTCCGGCGGCGGCGGTTTCGGCGGCTCGGGCTTGACCTCGGCCACCACCGCGATCGGCAGCGGACGCTCCGCCGGCGCGCTCCGCGGGACGCGCGCGAAGAGAAGCGCCACGTGGATCGCGACGGCCAGGATGCCAGCAACGAGCCACCGCACGGCCCCGCCATGGTAACACCGCCCCGCCTGTCCAGATGTCGCCGAAAAGCGCCCGGCGTTCGCCGCCCGGTCGGACCGCTCGCCGAATCCCCGTCCCGGCGACAGATCGCGCACTTGACCGCCCCCGAGGCCGGGCTCATAAGACGTACTCGATGGCGTTCCCCGTCGCCCTGCTCTTCGCGCTCGCGGGCCCGACGACGCTGGCCGACGGCAAGGTGACGGCGGAGGCGCTGGCCGACGCCTCCGAGGTCCGCGCCGGCGACACGTTCCGCGTGGGCGTGCTCCTCCGCATGGAGCCGGAGTGGCACATCTACTGGCGGAACCCCGGCGAGGCGGGCATGTCCACCGAGCTCACGTTCCGCGGGGCCGCGGCGGACGTCGGCCCGGTGGCCTGGCCGGTCCCGACCCGCATCCTGTCGCGCGACGGGTTCATCACGACCTACGGCTACGAGGGCGAGGTGCTCCTCACCGCGCCCGCGCGCGCCCGCGCCCCCGGCGAGCTCGCCGTCGACGTGAGCCTCCTCGTGTGCAAGGTGGACTGCATCCTCGGCGACGCGACGCTCGCGCTCCCGATCGCCGTCGGGGCCGAGACCCGCCGCTCGGCGGCGGCGGCGCGCTTCGACGCCGAGGCGGCGCGCGTCCCCCGCCCCGCGGCGGGGCTCACCACGCGCATCGTGCCCGAGGTCGTGCGCCCGGGCGAGGCGTTCACCGTCGAGATCGAGGGCGCGTGCGCGCGCCCGTGCCGCCCCGCCGCCGCGCCGTTCTTCCCCTACCGCACGCCGTCGGTCGACCTCAAGGCGCAGGGCGGCCGCGTCGACGGGGAGCGGTTCGCCGTCACCGTCGCCGGCACGGCCGGCCCCGACGATCCCGGGGCCGACCAGCGCATCGCCGGCGTGCTCGCGTACGACGACGCCCCGCCGCTCGAATGGAGCGCGACCTTGCGGCGAGCCCTCGTGTCGCCGGCGCCCGCCGCGCCGCCGCTCCTCGGCCTGCTCGGCCTTGCGTTCCTCGGCGGGCTCATCCTGAACCTCATGCCGTGCGTGCTGCCCGTCCTGGCCATCAAGGTCGTGGGCTTCGCCCGCTCGGCCGGCGAGCGCAAGCTCGCCCACGGCGCGGCCTACGCGCTCGGCGTGCAGGGCGCGCTGGCGGTCGCGGCGGCGGCCGTCCTCGTCCTCCGCGCCGTCGGCACCGAGGTCGGCTGGGGCTTCCAGTTCCAGCAGCCGATCTTCGTCGCCGTCGTCGGGGGCATCCTCGTCCTCCTCGCCGAGAACGCGTTCGGCCTGTTCGAGCTCGGCGTTCCCTCGACCGGTGCGGTCGCGGCGGTGTCGCGCGCGCGCGGGCTCGCCCGCAGCGCGGGCGAGGGCGCGCTCGCCGTCGTCCTCGCCACGCCCTGCTCCGCGCCGTTCCTCGGCACCGCGGTCGGCGTGGCGCTGGCGAGCCCGGCGCCCGTCGTCGTGCTCGTGTTCGTCGCGCTCGGGCTGGGGCTCGCGGCGCCGTTCGTCGTGCTGACGCTCGCGTCCGGCGCGCGCCGGTTCCTCCCCCGCCCCGGCGCGTGGATGGGGCGCCTGAAGGAGATCCTCGGCTTCGCGCTCCTCGGCGCGTGCGCCTGGCTCCTGTGGATCTACGGCCGCCAAGGCGGCGGCGGCGCCGACCTCGTCGTCGTGTGGCTCCTGGTCGCGTTCGGCGGGTGGCTGGTGGCGCGCTCGCGGCGGCGCGGGCTCGCGCTCGCCGCGGCGGCGATCCTCGTCGGCGCCTGGGGCTACCGCACGCTCGCGCCGCGCGCCGCCGACGCCGGCCTGTCCTGGCGGGCGTACGACGAGGGCGCGATCGCGACCGACGTCGCCGCCGGGCGTCCGGTGTTCGTCGATTTCACCGCGGACTGGTGCATCACCTGCAAGGTCAACGAGCGGGTGGCCCTCGACACCGATGCGGTGAGGCGGAAAGTCGCCGACACCAGGGCCGCCCTCTACCGCGCGGACTTCACCCGGCCCGACGAGCCGATCCGTCGCGCCCTGGCGCGCTTCCGCAAGGCGGGCGTGCCCATGTACCTCGTCTACAGCCCGGCGTCGCCCGACGCCCCCGAGGTGCTCCCCGAGCTCCTCACCGAGAACCGCGTGCTCGAGGCGCTCGACCGGGCCAGCCAACGGAGGATCGAATGAAAACGACGTGGCTCCTCGCAGCAGCGGCAGTCGTCGGCCTGTCGGCCCGCGCCCACGCGGACGCGACGGTGGGCAAGCCCGCGCCCGAGTTCAAGGCGGCCGACCAGGACGGAAAGGTCCACACCCTCAGCCAGTACACGGGCAGGATCGTCGTCCTCGAATGGACCAACTCCGGTTGTCCGTTCGTCCGGCGCCACTACAAGGCCGAGACGATGGAAAAGCTCTCCGCCAAGCTGGCCAAGGACGACGTCGTGTGGCTGGCGGTGAACTCGACGCCGTCGAACACGCCCGCCGACACCAAGAAGTGGATGAAGGACGAGGGATTCGCCTATCCGACGCTGCAGGACAGCGACGGCAAGATCGGCCGCGCCTACGGCGCCAAAACGACGCCGCACATGTTCGTCATCGACAAGGCGGGCACGCTCCGCTACGCCGGCGCGATCGACAACGACCCGCGCGGCAAGTCGGCCGCCCCGGTGAACCACGTGGACGCGGCGGTGTCCGCGCTCCTCGCCGGCAAGGACCCGCCGGTCGCGAGCAGCGAGCCGTACGGCTGCACGGTCAAGTATAAGTAACGGGTGGCGCGCGCACGGCTTCACCGGCCGCGATGCCGCTCGAGGTGCCCGGCGACGTGCCGGTGGACCTCGCGCGAGAACAGCACGCCGACGTGGCCCACGTCGTCCACGGGCACGAGGCGCGCCGCGGCGAAGGACGCGTGCGTGAACGGCCGGACGAAGTGGTCGCGCGTGGACACGATCGACAGACACGGCAGACCCGCCAGGGCCGCCTGCGTGCGCTCGAGCTCGTCGACGAGCGGCGCGTCGCGCACGATCTCGCGCACCATGGGCACGAGCCGCGCCCCCGGCAGGGGCGCGATCCCGCGGTGGGGCGTCGACAGCGTGGTCAGCGACACCGCCCCCTCGAGCCCCCCCAGCATCTGCAGCCAGTAGCGCGCGAGGAGGCCGCCCATGCTGTGGGCGATGACGTGGACGGGTCCCAGCTCGCGCGCGCGGTCGCGGAGGCCGCGCGCCGCGTCGGCGATCCGGCCGCGCGAGCGATAGTCCCACGCGGCGAAGCGCGAGAACCCGCGCCGCTCGAGCGAGCGCCGCAGGAACGCGAACGCGCCCGAGCTGCCGCCGTGACCGTGGACGAACAGGACGACCGGCCAGTGGGAGCCGGTGCGGCGCGTCCGCGGCGCCGGAAGCGGCGTCATCGCGCCGTGGAGCGCGTAGGCGAGGATCTCCCGGGCGGCGAACCACACGCGAGAGGGCACCTTAGCACGGCGTTTTGTGCTACGCCAAACGCCGTGATTCCTTATTTCACGCTCGCCGACAAGACGATCTACCTCGGCCCCGTGCCCATCCAATGGTTCGGCATTCTCGTCGCCACCGGGGTGATCCTCGGGGTGAACTTGACTCGCCGCCGCGCCAAGAAGCTCGGCTACGACGCCGACAAGCTGGAGTCGTTCATCTGGTGGATGCTCGCCTGCGGTTTCGTCGTGTCGCACATGTTCGACGTCATCGTCTACTACCCGGAGACGCTCGTCACCGAGCCGTGGAAGCTCCTGTTCATCTGGCAGAGCCTGTCGTCGTTCGGCGGCTTCCTCGGGGCGATCATCGGCAACCTCCTGTGGAAGCGGTTCAAGGGCCGCGGCCAGCCCATCCTCGCCTTCTCCGATTTGATCCTGTCCGTCTTCCCCATTGCCTGGACGTTCGGCCGCATCGGCTGCACCGTCGTTCACGATCACCCCGGCATTGCCGCGACCGGCCCGCTCGCGTTCCTCGCCATCGATTACCCGGCGGGGAACATTCACAACATTCCCGCCGGCCCGCACTGGAACCTCGGCTTCCTCGAGATGCTCTACTCGATCGTCATCTCCGCGGTCGTCGTGTCGCTGTGGCGGAAGCCGCGTCCGGTCGGAACCTACGCCGCGGTCACGTGCCTCATGTACGCGCCGATTCGCTTCCTGCTCGATTTCCTGCGCACCGCCGACGCGGTGTATCTCGGCCTCACCCCCGGGCAGTACGCCAGCATCGCGATGTTCCTGTTCGGCGCGTGGATGGCGGTGCAGGCGCGCGCGCGCCGCTTCGACGCGACGGTGGCGGCGGTGAAGGCCGAGCCGGAGCCGACCAAACCAGCTACACCTTCACGTCGACCCCGACCATCTCGCGGGTGATCGCCTCGACGATCGGATAGAGCTCGCCGCGCCCCTTGTCGTCGACCCACACCTCTGCCTTTTCATCCCAATCGAAATGCCAGGCCGTATCGCGGAACGCGAGCCACATCTGCCGGACCGGGGGCTGGGGGCTGACGATGCACCGGAGCCGGCCCTCGAAGACGATCGTCAACGCGCCCTGTGATATGGCGCACTCGGCCAGATCCGGATCCACGGTTTCGAACGCGCGGTCGATCCGTCGAAGCGTCGCATCGACGAGGTGGCGGTAGTCCTGCTCGGGCATCATGTGAAGATCTATCCTACCTTGGGAAACCTTCCCTCGCCCGTCGAGATCCCGTATCCTGGGGAGCGAGATGAGCCGTCATTGCCTATCGTGTGCACTGTCAGTGGTGCTGCTCGCGGGGTGTCCGTCCCGTGACATCTCCAAGCTCGAGCCCGAGCCGACGAAGGAAGTCTACAAGGAAATCCCGGTCACCTCGAACCGTAACATCGACATCCTCGTCATGGTGGACAACTCGGACTCCATGCGCGAGGAGCAGGCGAACCTCGCCACCAACTTCCCGCGGTTCATCCAGGTGCTGGACGGCATCGAGGGCGGCCGGCCGAACATCCACCTCGGCGTGGTGTCGTCCGACCTCGGCATCCCGCCCTACGCCGCGGAATCGTGCACCGGCACCGGCGACCACGGGCTGCTCCAGAACGCGCCGCGCGTGACGGGGTGCAGCCCGCCCAACGGCGGCGCGCGCTTCCTCGAGGACATCGCCCTCCCCAGCGGCGCGCGGCAGACCAACTATTCCGGCTCGCTGGCGAGCGCGTTCTCCTGCATCGCCCAGCTCGGCACCACCGGCTGCGGCCTCGAGCACCACCTCGCCGCGGTCAAGAAGGCCCTCGACGGCTCGAACCCGGAGAACGCCGGCTTCCTCCGCCAGGGCGCCTACCTGGCCGTCATTCTCGTGGGCGACGAGGACGACTGCTCGGCGCGCGACACCGCCGTATTCAACCCGGCGCGGGAGCTCGACAACATCAACTCGACGCTCGGCGTGTTCGCGTCGTACCGCTGCACCGAGTTCGGCGTGACCTGCGACGGGCTGTCCAGTCTGCCCCGCGCCGCCGGCGACTACACGAACTGCGAGCCGCGCGGCGATTCCTATCTCTATCACCCGCAGGAGTACGTCGACTTCCTGCGGCAGCTGAAGGGCGACCCCGGCCTCGTCATCGCCGCCGCGATCATCGGCAACCCCACGCCGTTCGGCGTGTTCATCAACGACAAGGGCGCGCCCGAGCTGAAGAACTCGTGCGTGAGCGCGAACGGCAAGGCCGACCCGGCCGTGCGCGACGCGTACTTCGTGGAGCAGTTCGGCCAGCAGGGCACGTTTGTGTCGATCTGCCAGGACAACTTCTCCAACGCGCTGGATCAGATCGCGAAGCTCCTCGCCAAGGTCATCGGCACCCCCTGTCTCGACGACAACGTGCCGAACGTGGACATCGATCCGGTCGCGCCGGGGATCCAGCTCGAGTGCTTGGTCTACGACAAGAACACCGGCCCCACCGGCGACCCGGTCGAGACCATCATCCCGCGCTGCCAGATGGTGAACGTCAACACGCCCATGACCAACAGGGTGCCGTGCTGGTGGAGCAACGTCGACCGGACCAAGTGCGCCCAATCGGCGACCGGTTTGACGCTGCACGTGGAGCGAGGCGGCTCCGAGCCGGCCGCGACGACGCGGGTCGTCGTGCGCTGCGTTGCCCAGTAGCCGCGGCCTTGGTAGGTTAGCGGGAGATGGCCAGCGACGACCACCTCCCGATCCCCGAGCCCAAAGCGATCGACGAGAAGCTCTCCATCCAGCTCCGCCACATGGCGGAGGACGCGGTGCTGCGCGGCGAGCCCTATGGCGACGAGAAGTGCGGCAACTGCCTCTACTACATGAACCCCGACGAGAAGATCAGCTACTGCTGGCACCCCAAGCTGCGCATCCTGGTGGGATCGCCGTGGTGGTGCCAGTGGTGGGAAAAGCTCCCCTGACGCGATGGCCGATCCGGGCAAGAACTACATCACGCCGGACGGGTTCCGCCGCCTGTCGGAGGAGGCGCACCACCTGCGCACCGTGGAGCGCAAGCGGGTGGTCGAGGAGGTCGCGCACGCGGCCTCGCTCGGCGACCGCTCGGAGAACGCCGAGTACATCTACGGCAAGAAGAAGCTGCGCGAGATCGACCGGCGCCTGGAGTGGCTGGGCAAGCGCCTCGACGCCGCGGTGGTCGTGAACCCACGGGACAAGCGCGGCGACGCGCGCATCTTCTTCGGGGCGACCGTCGTGGTCGAGGACGAGGAGGGCGAGGAGAAGACCGTGATGCTGGTCGGGGAGGACGAGATCGACGCCGGCGCGGGGCGGATCAGCTGGCGTTCGCCCGTCGGGTCGGCGCTCCTCACCCGCCGCGAGGGGGACGAGGTGCGCGTGCGCACGCCGGCGGGGACGCGCACGCTGACCGTCATCGAAGTGAAGTACGAGTAGATGCGTGTCGTGGCAGCCGACGCCGAGGCGGTGCGCGAGGCCGCCGAGCTGCTCCGCGCCGGGGAGGTCGTCGCCATCCCGACGGAGACGGTCTACGGCCTGGCGGCGGTGGCGGTCGACGCCGCCGCGGTGGCGAAGGTGTTCCGCGCCAAGGAGCGGCCGACGTTCGATCCGCTCATCGTGCATCTTGGCGACCCCGACCTTGCCGTCGCCGTCGACGTCGGGCGCCTCGGGCCGGCCGCGCGCGCCGCCGCGGACCGGCTCGCGGCCGCGTTCTGGCCCGGGCCGCTCACGCTCGTCCTGCCGCGCGGGGCGCGCGTCCCCGATCTGGTGACGAGCGGGCTCGACACCGTGGCGGTGCGCATGCCCCGCCACCCCGTCGCGCTGGCGGTCATCCGCGCGACGGGGGCGCCGCTGGCCGCGCCCAGCGCGAACCGCTTCGGGCGGATCAGCCCCACCTCGGCCGCCGACGTGGTGGCGGAGCTCGAGGGGCGCGTGGGGCTCGTCCTCGACGGCGGGCCTTGCACGGTGGGCGTCGAATCCACGGTGGTGGCGATCGGCCCCGGCGGGGAGCTGACCCTCCTCCGCCCCGGCGGCGTCGCGCCCGAGGCGATCGAGCGCGTCGCCGGCGCGCCGCTCGCGCGCGCCGGGACCTCGCCGGCGTCGCCGGGGATGCTCCCCACGCACTACGCGCCGCGCAAGCCGCTCCGCCTCCTCGACCGTCCCGTCGCGGCGCTCGCGCGCGCCCCCGATGCCGGCGACGCGCGCACCCTCGGGCTCCTCGCGTTCTGCGACGAGTCGGCGGGCGCGGCGCTCGCGGCCCTCGCCGGGCGGGGGGTCATCGCGCGCGTCCTCAGCGCCTCCGCCGATGTCGACGAGGCGGCCCGCGGTCTGTTCGCGGCGCTGCGCGCCCTCGACGCGTCCGAGGCGGAGATCCTCTATGCCGAGCCGGTGCCGGGCGGCGGGCTCGGCCACGCGATCCGCGATCGTCTCGCGCGCGCGGCGGGCGGGTGACGATGCCCTTCGCCGAGCTCGTCGTCCGCATCCTGGCCGCGTGGTTCCTCGCCGGCGGCCTGTTCCTCGCCGCGTACGTCGCCGCGGGGCGGCTCCTGCCGCGCGCGCCAACGCTGGTCCGGTGG
>DATFWE010000307.1:0-10296 GCA_035259575.1 Haliangiales bacterium | reverse complement strand
GCGCGACATCGAGCTGTGGTCGGCGTCGCACCGCTTTCTCGGGCTCGTCGTCGAGGAGGCGCGGCTCCAGGGCGACCTCGCCGAGCTGCTCGTGCGGCGCGACGAGGCGCAGGCGGCGCACGACGCGAAGGAGGCGCTGGTCCTGGGCGAGCGCGCCGAGTGCGCCACCGAGGAGCGCGCGCTCCAGGATCTCACCCAGGCGGCGTTCGAGCGGGAGAACCAGGTGCGCCTCCTCGAGAGCCACATCGAATACCAGGAGCGCGAGGCGCGCGGGCTCGACGAGCGCGCCGCCCAGGCGGAGGGGGAGATCGAGGGCCTCCTGCGCCGCCGGGCGGAGCTCGACGGGGAGCTTGTGGGCGCGCGCGCTGAGGCGGCGCGGCTCGACGCCGAGGCCGACGCCCGCGCGGCCGCGCTCGCCGCGCGGGAGGCGCTGCTGGCGCAGGCGCGCGACGACCAGGCGCGCGCGCAGGCCGCGCTCGACGCGGCGCGGGCCGAGGTCGGCCGCGCCCAGGCCGACATCGCCCGCCACGAGGGGACGCTGCGCTCGGCGGCGCGCCGGCGCTCCGACCTGGAGCTGCGCGGCGGCCGGCTCGCCGACGAGGACGCGCGCGCCGGGGCGCGCGCCGACGAGCTCAGGCGCGAGATCAAGCTCCACGACGCCGCGCTCGCCGACCTGCGCCAGCTCCGGCTCAGCCTGGATCAGGAGCGCGGCTCGCTCGAGGCGCGCCTTCACGAGCTGCGCGCCGCGAACCACGCCGTCGAGGCGGAGGTCGAGGCGCTGCGCACCGAGCTCCACCGCCGGCGCGGCCGGCAGAAGGCGCTGCGCGAGATCTCCGACCGCTACGAGGGGTTCGCTCGCGGCACGCGCGCGGTCATGCGCGAGCGCCCCAGCGGCGTGCGCGGGCTGCTCGCCGACGTGGTGCAGGCGGCGCCGGACCTGGAGCCCGCGGTCGAGGCGGTGCTGGGCGATCGGCTGGGCTCGATCCTCGTCGACTCCCACCGGGCGTCGACCGCGGCGATCGATCTGCTCAAGCGGCGGGCCGAGGGGCGGTCGAGCTTCATTCCCG
Source organism: Haliangiales bacterium (assembly GCA_035259575.1). Lineage (GTDB taxonomy): Bacteria > Myxococcota_A > Polyangia > Haliangiales > SHYZ01 > DATFWE01. The sequence goes on along the minus strand of DATFWE010000307.1, from coordinate 9,229 downwards.
TCGAGGTCGCGGCGCCCGGCGCCGGCGTCGAGGTGGTGGAGGCCGAGGGCGTGCGCGGGCCGATGCTGTCGTTCGTGCAGGTGACGGGGGAGTACGCGCCGATCGCCGACGCGCTGTTCGGCGACGTGGTGGTGGTGGACTCGCTGGCGCGCGCGCTCGAGCTGTGGGACGCCGGCGTGCGGCGCACGTTCGTGACGCTCGAGGGGGACATCGTCGACAGAGCGGGCGTGGTCACCGGCGGGTCGCGCGAGACCGCCGGCGCGGGCGTCCTGGCGCAGAAACGCGAGCTGCGCGAGCTCGACGAGATCTGCGCCGGCCTCGAGCGCGACCTCGCCGACGCCGCGGCGCGCCAGGTCGCGATCAAGGCCGAGCTGGCCAAGGTCGGGGCGACGCTCGACGGGCTGCGCAAGGACAGCCACCAGGGCGACATCGCCGTCGTCGCGCACGAGAAGGATCTCGCGCGATTCCGCGGCGAGGCGGAGCGCCTGGCCGAGCGGCGGGCGCAGCTTCAGCGCGAGCGCGAGGAGGTCGATGGCGGCCTGGCGGAGTGCGGCCGCGACGAGGAGGCGGCGCGCGCGGCGCTGGCGGCGGCGCAGGAGCGCGCCGACGCGGCGGAGCGCGACCAGCTCGGCCTCATCGAGGGCGTGACCGCCGCGCGCGCGGCGGCGGACGAGGCGGCGGCGCGCGTGACCGAGGCGAAGGTCGAGGCCGCGGAGACGACCGCGGCGCGCCAGGCGACGCGGGCCCAGCTCGGCCGCCTGGAACAGCAGGAGCGCGAGGTGGCGGGGCGGAGCGGGCGGCTGGCGCGGGAGATCGAGGACGGTCGCGCCCGCGCCGAGTCGCTGCGCGCCGACGCGGCGGCGACGGGCGAGGAGCTCGGGCGCGCGCGCGCCGAGCGCAAGGCGCGCGCCGACGAGCTGGCCGCGGGGCGGGCCGCGCACGAGGCGCGCACCGCCGCGCTCGCCCAGGCCGAGATGGAGATGCGCGGCCTGCGGCAGGCGGCGGAGCGACTGGTCGCCGAGGTGGGGCGCCTCGAGCTGCGGCTCGGCGCGGTGGCGGGCGACCGCCGCCACGTCACCGAGGCCATGGCGGAGAAGCACCGCGTCGACCTGCGGTTCGAGCTCGCCGCCCACCACCTGCGGCCGCCGGTGGGCGACGCGGAGCACGCGCGCCTCGACGAGCTGCGCGAGCTCATCGAGCGCATGGGCGAGGTGAACCTGACCGCGGTCGAGGAGTACGAGGAGCTCGCCAAGCGAAACGACTTCCTCGTCGCCCAGAAGCGGGACCTCGAGGAGGCGCTCGACCAGCTCGAGCGCGCCATCGCGAAGATCAACAAGACGTCGCGGCGGCGCTTCCGCGACACGTTCCAGGCGGTCAACGCCAAGTTCCAGGCGATCTTCCCCCGCCTGTTCCGCGGCGGGCGCGCCGAGCTGCGCCTCACCCACGAGGGCGAGGACGACCTCCTCGACGCCGGCGTGGAGATCGTCGCCCAGCCGCCCGGGAAGAAGAACTCGACCGTGGAGCTGCTGTCCGGCGGGGAGAAGGCGCTCACCGCCGTGTCGCTCATCTTCGCCATCTTCCTCTACAAGCCGTCGCCGTTCTGCATCCTCGACGAGGTGGACGCGCCGCTCGACGAGGCCAACGTCGGCCGATTCAACGACCTCGTGCGGGAAATGACCGACCGCTCGCAGTTCATCGTCATCACGCACAACAAGCGGACGATGGAGATCGCCGATTCGCTCTACGGCATCACCATGGAGGAGCCGGGGTGCTCGAAGATGGTGAGCGTGAAGCTGCGGCAGATCGGCGAGCGGCAGGCGGCGTAGTCGCCTAGGCTTTCCGGAAGCGCGAAAGATTGGGCGGGAGCTCGACGAGACCAGGGAACGACTTGTCGGGGTGCAGCCTCACGGCCCGGCCGTACAGCGTCTCCTCCGACTCGACGTTCGTCGCGTCGGGGACGCAGCACTCGACCGGGCACACGGCCTGGCACGCCTCATAGTCGTGAAATCCCACGCATTCCGTGCAGAGATTGGGGTCGATGACGTAGATGTCGTTCCCTTCCGAAATCGCTTCGTTCGGGCACTCCGGCTCGCACGCGCCGCAGTTGATGCATTCCGTGGTGATCGTTGTGGCCATGGGGCTCGTTGCTCTTAATACGAGTCTAGTTCAAATAGCCTGCCCCTGCGACCTCGTCAAGATCTGCCCGAACGGGCGGCGCTGGGTGAGCTTGCGCATCACCGCTTCGGGCGTGTCGCCCGGCCCGGCGAGGAGCAGGGACACACCACGGCGGCGCAGCTCCGACCCCGCCGCCACCAGACGCAGGCGCTCCTCCTCGGCGAGAACGTCGAGCACGCGCTTCCCCGCCAGGCTGGCGGCCATGGGTCGAAAGGCCGGACCAAACGGCGCCACCACGACGACGTGGTGGTTGCGCTGCCGCGCCAGCCGGAAGGCCTGCAGCCCGACTTCGTCGAGGAGGTCGTGGAGATCGCTGACCACGACGATGAGCTGCGACCGCTCCGACGCCAGCGCTCGCCGCAGTGCCTCGGCGACGCCCGCCGCGCGCCGCCCGGGAACGTGCTCGCTGCGGTAGGGGAGCTCGATCCCGCGCAGGCGGCAGAACGCGCGCAGGCGGGCGAGATCCGCCGCCCGCGCCTCCTCCACGCCGAGCCGCGCCCAATGGCCACCGGTCGGCGCCTTTCGGTCGGCGGTGACGTCGCGCGGGCCGCCGCGGCGCCGCCGCGTCTCCTGGGCCTGGGTGAGCTTCCACACGAGCTCTCGCATCGCCTGAAGATCGTAAAGCTCTCCCGACGGGCCGGCGGATATGTGCGCCCACGCGGGGTCGTTCGCCGACGGGGCGCGCATGAGCCGGAAATCCACGCCCTCCTGGTGGACGAGGTAGCGCGCCGTCGCCGCCACAAGCTCGCCGTCGGTCATCTCGGTGAGGTCGGCGTCGACGACGTTCTTGGTGTCGAGCAGCCGGTCGAGGATGCGCAGGAAGTGGGGCCGCCCCTCGCCCGGCTTCACGTGCCCGACGACGCGGCCGTCGAACGTGACCAGGCCGACGCGGTCGCCGCCCTCGAGCGCGGCGCGCGCCCACGCCGAGATGAGCTCGATCCCCCAGTCCAGCGGCGTCCGGCCGATCGCGCCCGCGCGCATGGTGCCCGCCATGTCGAACAGCAGTTGATGGGTGACGACGATCTCGTTCTCCAGCTCGCGCACCATCAGGCGCCGCCGCCGCGCGGTCGCCTTCCAGGCGATGCGCTTGAACGGATCGCCGTGGGCGTGGTCGCGGATCTCGCGTAGCTCGCCGGCGAGGCCGCGCCGCCGGATGGTGTGCACGCCCACCCGCTCGTGCATCGCGCCGACCTGCGGTCGGATCACCATCTCCGCGCGCGGCGTGGCCAGCTTGGGGAACACCTTGAGGGAGATCGGGCTGGGAAAGTACGCGCGCACCTCGAACAGCCCCAGCGAATCGGCGAACGTGAGCAGCGCCCCGTGGAGGATCCACATCCCGCACGCCTGCGCCCGCACCGTCGCGGTGACCTCGACCTCGTGCCCGGCGGGGACGCGCGCCTTGAGCTCGTCGGCGACGGTCAGCGCGCTCCCCGCCAGGATCTTCATGTCGGCGACGCGCAGGACGCGCTGGCCGCGGTTGCGCAGCGCGATGTACAGGGAGAACGGCAGGTCGACGGTGAGCGCGCCGCCGGGCTGGTCGCCCGGGGGCACCCACCAGGCGAGCTCGACCTTGCGCCGGCGGAGGAAGATCGCCGTGGGGTAAAAGAACAGATACGCGGTCATCAGCGACGAGACGATGATCGTCCCCAGCGCGATGAGCGGCCAGGCGCCGGGGTGGAGCGCCCCGGCGGCGACGAACAGCGCGCCGGCGGCGGCGATGAGACGCCCCCGCAGCGCCAGGACCGGGGTCACCGCCTTCTCCGGTACGCAATCTGGGCGACGGCCTCCCCGACGACCGTCTGCGGCCCCACGCCCTCGAGCTCCGCCTCGGGCGCCATCAGCACGCGGTGGGCGAGGACGTAGCCCGCCAGGTACTTCACGTCGTCGGGGAGCACGAAGTCGCGCCCGTTCAGCAGCGCGCGCGCTTTGGCGGCCAGGAGCAGCGCCAGCGCCGCCCGCGGCGACGCGCCCAGGTGGACGCGGCGGTGCCGGCGCGTGAACGTCGCCAGCGCGAGGACGTAGTCGAGGACGTCCTCTTCGACGTGCACCGCCTCGGCGAGCTTCTGCATGTGGATCACGTCCTCGGGGCCGACCACGGCGCGCGGCTCGGCCACGGGCCGGCTGTACGTCGCGAGCATCCGCTTCTCGTCGGGCTCGGCGGGGTAGGACATCGTGATCTTGATGAGGAAGCGGTCCACCTGCGCCTCGGGGAGCGGGTAGGTGCCCTCGTGCTCGATCGGGTTCTGCGTGGCGAGGACCAGGAACGGCGCGTGGAGCGGCCGCGTCTCGCCCTCGATGGTGACCTGCTGCTCCTGCATCGCCTCGAGCAGCGCCGACTGCGTCTTGGCCGGCGCGCGGTTGATCTCGTCGCCGAGGACGATGTTGGCGAAGATCGGTCCCTCGCGGAGGACGAACGAGTTGGTGCGCATGTCGAGGATGTAGGTGCCGGTGATGTCCGACGGCAAAAGGTCCGGCGTGAACTGGATGCGCTTGAAGCTCGCGCCCAGCGTGCGCGAAAACGCCTTCACCAGCGTGGTCTTGGCAACGCCGGGCACGCCCTCGACGAGCACGTGGCCGCGCGCGAGCAGCGCCGTCAGCAGCATCTCGGTCGTCTCGGGCGACCCGATGTAGGCGCGGCCGACCTCGGCGGCGATCGCCTGCGCTATCTGCGCCACTTGCGCCAGGATGTTCCGCTCGATCCGTTCAGTGGCCATGGGAAGCTTTCTTGGCGCTATCGTACGCCTCGACGAAGGCGCGCCGCGACACGAACGCGACGGGGAGGTCCCCGCGGGTGGGGAGGTCGGCCAGCAGCTCGGGGGCGACGCGCCCTTGCATCGTCTCGCGTAGGACCACCGCGGGCAGGGCGAAGTTCCGCGTGGCCGGATCGTCCCAGTCGGTCGGCCGCGCCTCGCCCCCCGCGCGCGCGAAGGACGCGTCCTTCTGCGGCCCGCGCGCCCGCGCGGCCACGAGCGCCAGGACGAGCACGCCCCCGGCGGCGCCCAGGCCGCCGAGGAGGCGCAGGAGCGCCTCGGACGGCAGGTAGTCGTTCACGTCGTCGAGCGCGGCGCCGGCGGCGGCGAGGATCTCGTTCAGCGAGCCCGCCTCGGCCAGGCGGGGCGTCTCCCCGTGGATGCGGAAGTCGCCGGTGCAAACGAGGATGCGCGCGGTGCCGCCGGGCGGCCGCAGCCAATGCACGAGGTTCAGCGCGAACGCGAGGTTGCCGTCGAACGCGAGCATGTCGTTGATGAGCACCGACGGGTCCGACAGCGCGACCCAGCGGCCGGTGCCGAGGTCGCCGGCGACGACGACGGCGTCGCCGCCGGAGAAGCCGAACACCACGTCGCCTCCCTCGGCGGTGAACACCGACGGGTGATTGGTGACGAGCTCGCGCACGTCGCGCGCCAGCGGATGGCCGGCGGCGCGCGGCTCGGCGATGGGCAGGTTCGGGTTCCCGTCCCAGCGGCGGGCGCGGACGGTGTGCGCCGGCCGGCGGAGGAGGCCGAGGCGGGCCAGCGCCTCGTCGGCGCGGCCGAAGTCGTCGGCGACCAGCACCCGCCCGCCGGCGCGGATGAACGAGCCGAGCTGGACCGGCTCCACCTGCGACGTGGGGTAGAGGAGGAAGAGTACATCCCGGTCGGCGGCGAGCGACTCCCACGTCAGGTCGTTCGTCGCCTCGACGGCGTAGCCCGCCCCGGCGGCGAGCGCGCGAAAGTCGGCGAGGCCGTTCCAGGCGCGGCTGGCGACGTCGTAGTCCGCCTCGGCGGCGATCGCCGGGGACGGCCGGGCGACCCCGACCCCGACGACGAACACCACGAGGGCCGCCGCGCGCATCGCGAAAATCCTAATCCATCTCCCGCGCGAGCGCACTCGCGGCGCGAAGCACCTCGCGGCGCGCGATCGCCAGGTGGCTGCCCGCGTGGGCGGCAAGGACGACATAGTAGCCGCGCACCACCGTGCGCATGATGAGGTCGACGCGCGCGTGCTGGACGATCATCTCCTCGGCCTCGCCGAAGTGGAACAGGTGGAGCGCGCTCTGCACGTGATTGAGGACGACGCCGTAGTGCGCGCCGGTGACGAGCATGTCCTCCGACGGGCCGGTGGCGACGTGGTCCACCGCCTCGCCGTCCCAGTCGGCGAAGATGGCCCCGATCGCCCCGGGCACCCGCTCCACCGCCTGGCGCAGGATCGGGGTGAACGGAGTCAAAAGGCCCCCTCGGCCGATACCCCGTCGAGCAGTCCGTCGTCGGGGTTGCGCCACACCCGGGCGCGCGCGACGAACGCGTCCGCCCAGCGCTTGAACGCCGCGCGCGGGGTGTCGGGATCGCGGAACAGCCGCTCGCGGAGGTCGGCGAGCGCCTCGGCGCGGCCGAGGTGGCGCTCCGGGCTCACCGACAGGAGCAGGAGCACGTCCCATCCCCACTTGGTGCGCGCGGGCTCGCCGATGTCGCCGACGTCGGCGAGCTCGAACGCCGCGCGCGCGAACTCCGGCACCGCCGGACCGGCCAGCGCGGTCGCGTACTCGCCCGCCGGCATGGGCGCCCACAGCTTGGCGAGCGCGGCGAGCTGCGCCGCCGTGCGGACCTTGGCTGCGCGGGCGAGGTCGGCGAAGCCGCGGGCGAGCGAGCGAGCGCGCGCGTCCGCCTCGGGCGGCGACCTGGGCGCGACCGGAACGCGCGCCCACGCGACGGTGCGCCACTCGGCGTGGTCGTAGAAGCTCTGCGCCAGCGGCGAGGCGTACGCGCGCTCGATCTCCTCGGCGGGGATGTCGCCCGGGCCGTTGAACGTGGGCACGAATTCCTTCTCGCAGAAGCGGCGGACGCGCATGGTCTTGCGCGCCTCGACCACCTCGGGGTCGTCGGTGAGGCCGCGGCGGCGGGCCTCCGCGGCCAGGAGCTCGGCGTCGATGAGGGTGTCGAGCGCCTGCTCCGCCGTCTGGCCCTCGGCGCGCGCCTGGCGGACGACGTCGGCGACGTAGATGCGGGCGCCGTTCACCGTGGCGACGACCTCGGCGTCGTCGCCGCCGCCGGGCGGGGGCGGGCTCCAGTCGCCGTGGAATCGCTCGTCGGCGACGGGGCCGGCGGGCGGCGCCGAGCGGCCGCAGGCGACGAGGAGAAGAAGGGCCCCGAGGGCCCCGAGGGCCTTCATCGTTGTTCCTTCGCGCTCGCGTCGGCGCGGCGCTCCCACTCGCTCGGCTGCGCCTCGCTCGAAGTCGCGTCGATCCGCGCCTCCGCTCGCGCTCATTCTTTCTGCACCAGCGCCAGGCGGGCCAGCTCTTTACCGACGGTGATGACCGACAGACCGATCGCCAGAAGGATCAACGACGAGATGTAGTCGCGCTTGGCCAGATACCCGATGCACTCGGCGAAGAAGACGAGGCTGCCGGCGATGAGGAGGACGGACAGGATCTCGAAGAAGTAACGGCGCATGTCTTTATTGCCTCGTTCGCTCGCGACGGCGCGCGGCTCCGCCTCGCTCGGCTGCGCCTCGCGCGAAGTCGCCTATCGCGCGCCGTCGCTCGCTCACTAGTGCAGCCTCATCCACAGGAGCGTCCCCATGAATCCCAGCGCGATGAGCACCGCCACGTAGAACGCCAGACGCGGGGCGGCGTTCTGCGATTCCTGGCGGATCTGGTCGAGGCGGCGCGTGAGCGCCCGGTCGCCGGTGCGGTGCCCCCACAGCGGGCCGAGGAACGCGATCCAGTAGAGCGCGCCCCAGAGCAGGAGCACGCCCACGCCGATCGCCTGGAGGAGCGCCCCCACGCGACCCGGATAGAGCTCGTGGAGGAACGCCCGCGTCGTGGGGGACAGGTAGACCTCGTACACGAGGACGAGCGGGAACACGCCCGACAGCGTCGCCAGGGTGAAGTAGACGCGCTGCCGCCGGCGCCAGCGCGGCGCCACGCGCTCGGCCGCGGGGAGGCGGCGCATCCGTTCCGGGCTCGCCGGCGCGCCGCCTTCGAAGCCGGTGAGGTACGCGGCGCCGAACAGAAACGCCAGGAGCCCGACGGCGAGGAGCGCGAACGCGAACGGGCTCTGCGCGTTCTCCTCGATGGCGCGGGTGTCGACCGCGGCCGGCAGGAGGAGCACGGCGGGGAAGCCGAGGAGGAGCCAGCGCGGCGAGCGGCGGAGCAGGCCGACGAGGAGCGGCGCGATGGGCAGGGGCGCCAGCACCCAGTAGATCGGACCCCTGGCGAACGAGCCGCCGAACGCCGCGGGCAGGATGACGAGCGCCAACCACACGTTAAGCCCCAGAGCGAGTACGACCGCATCGGCGCTGAGGCGCAAGCTCGCCCGCGAGATCACGGAGAAAAATGTACCATGTCACCCGGAGAGCCGCTGGAACAGCTTCTGCGCGGGCAGGAGCTGCGGCTCGATCGCCAGCGCCTCGCGCAGATAGGTGCGCGCGGCGTCGACATCGCCGACGGCCTCGGCGAGGAGCGCGAGGACGTACAGCGCCCGCGGCCGCGGCCGCCGCCCCCACATCGTCGCCTCTGCGGCTTGGCGCTGTTTCTGCGCCGCCTCGCGCCGGGGCACGCCGCGGTCCTCCTCGATGAGCACGCGCGCCCACGCGGCGTAAGCCTCGTAGTCCGGCTCGTCGGGGAAGCGCCGCGCCGCCGCGGCCAGCTCCGACGCGGCCTGGGCCACCTGGCCGGCCGCCAGCGCCCGCTGGCCGCGCTGGAACGCCTCCTCGGCACCGGCCGCGTCCGGCGCCGCCCACCCCGGCTCGGCCGCGGCCAGGGCGAGGTCGTATTCCTGCCGGAGGCGCGGGTCGCGGAGGGTCGTCCGAGCGGCGAGGATCTGGTCCCACAGCGGCTGGACCAGCGACGCGGCGTCGCCGAGGTCGTAGAGCGCGGCGGCGTCGGGCGCGAAGCGGAGCGCGAGCCAGCGCGCGGAGTGATCGACGTCACCCGCCGTGGCCGTACGCGGGATCTCCAGCACCTCGTAGTAGTCCGCGGTGCGCACGCGCTCCCAGCGCGCGCGCAGGTGCCGGCGCACGGAGGCCACGGCGGCGGCGCGCGGGCCAGTCATCGGCGGCTCGGGCGACAGCTGCGCCG
>DATFWE010000306.1:0-37960 GCA_035259575.1 Haliangiales bacterium | reverse complement strand
TCGCCGAGGAGTGGCCGGCCTCGCGCATCCGCGCCGACGCCGCCCCGCCGGTGCGCCGGCTGGGGCGCGAGCCGCTCGACGGCGTCGCGGGCGAGATCGCCGTCGCCGCCGAGACGCGGCCGCGCCCCGGCGGGACGCCGCCGCCGTTCGCCATGGAGGCCGACGGCCGGGCGATCGTCTTCCTGGCGCGCTCGCTCGACGTCGCGCGCGAGGCCGCCGCCCACCGGATGGAGGAGATCGCGCGCCGGGTCCGCGACGGCGCGCGCGGGCTCGTCGTGGATCTCCGCGGCGACGGCGGCGGCACCGAGCAGATCGCCGTCATCATCGCCTCGGCCCTGTCGCCCCGCGTCGTCGTCGGCGGCAGCCGGCGCGTGCGCCTGTCCGCGCGGGCGCGCGCGGCTCGCCCCGAGTGGCGCGACCTCGCCGAGGACACGGCGCGCCCGGGATGGTCGGCCGACCTGCCGCTCGCGACGACCGGCGGCGGGATGGACCCCGGCCCCATCGCCGTCTTGATCGACGCCGGCTGCCGCAGCTCGTGCGAGCAGCTCGCGCTGCTCCTCCGCGCGGGCGGCGCCCGCCTGTTCGGCGAGACCACCGGCGGCTCGAGCGGCGCGCCCATCGAGGTGCACCTGCCGCAGAGCGGCGCGTGGGTCGAGATCCCCGCCTGGGCGCTCGTGGACCCGTCGGGGGATCCGGTGGAGGGGCACGGCGTCGTCCCCGACGAGGCCGTCGCGCCGACCCGCGCCGACGTCGCCGCCGGCCGCGACCCGGTGCGCGCCCGCGCGCTGGCCTGGGTCGCCGGCCGGTGAGACACTGCGCCCATGCCCCACCACCCGGACATCTCGAGCGCCGCGGCCGCGATGCCGTCGTCGATCTTCGCGCGCCTGGTCGACCGGCTGACCGCGCACCGGGGCGAGGTGTTTCCGTTCCATCTCGGCGACACGCACCTCCCGCCGCCCGACGGGGCGCGCCTCGTCGACGAGCGCGAGAGCTACCCCTACCACCCGCCCGCGGGCCACCCCGAGCTCATCGACGCGCTCGCCGACAAGCTGACCCGCACGAATGGCCTTGCCGCCGCCGCGGCGAACGTGCAGATCACCTGCGGCGCGACCAACGCCCTCGCCGCCGCGGTGCGCACCGTCGCCGACCCGGGGGACGAGATCATCCTCCTCGCGCCGTTCTGGCCGCTCATCCGCGGGCAGGTGATCGCCGTGGGCGCGCGTCCCGTCGAGGTGCCGCTGAGCTCGCGCCTCTACGACGTCCCGGACCTCGACGTGCGCGCGGCCGTGCGCGACCACGTCACGCCGCGCACCGCCGCGATCTACGTGACCACACCCAACAACCCCGACGGCAAGGTCCTCCCCACGGCGGCGCTCCGGGCGATCGCCGAGGTGGCGCGCGAGGCCAACCTGTGGATCCTCTCCGACGAGGTCTACGAACACTACCTCTACGAGGGGACGCACCTGTCGATCGGCACGCTCCACCCCGAGCGCACGCTGACGGCGTTCTCGTTCTCCAAGAGCTACGCCCAGGCCGGGCTCCGCGTCGGCTACCTCCACGGCCCGGCGCCGGCGATCGCCGCCGTGAAGAAGCTCGTCAACCACGCCATCTACAGCGTCCCGCGCGCGACGCAGAGGGCGGCGCTGGCCGCGCTCGCCGCCGGGGCCCCCTACCTCGACGCCACGCGCGCCGAGATGCGCGCCGCGCGCGACGAGGCCCACGCGGCGCTCGCGCGCCTGGGCATCGCCCCCCACCGTCCCGAGGGGGGCAGCTACGTGTTCGTCGACCTCGGCCGGTACTGCCGCGACAACGCGCTGGAGGTGCTGGAGAGGCTGGCGGGGGCGGGGGTCCTGCTGGCGCCGGGCGACGCGTTCGGCCGGGCGTTCGCGCGCTGGGCGCGCTTCTGTTACACGGCGGTGTCGCGCGCGCGGCTGGCGGCGGGCCTGGCCAGGATGGAAGAGGTGCTCACCAGCGGCTGAGACCCGGCGCGCGCGAGGATGTCCGCGACCATGCGGTCGGCGATCTCCTCCGGCCGGCGCCCGCTGTCGCGCGAGCGGTACGCGATGTCGGCGATCGTCTCGCGGATGCGCATCGTCTTGGCGCGTGCGGCGACGGGGTCGTAGCCCTTCCATTCCGACGCGACGTTGATGAGCCCGCCGGCGTTGATCGCATAGTCCGGCGCGTAGAAGATGTCGCGCGCGGCGAGGATCTTGCCCATCTCCGGCGTGGCGAGCTGGTTGTTGGCGCCGCCGGCCACGGCGCGGCAGGCGAGCCGGCCGACGGTGGAGTCGTTGATCGCACCGCCGAGCGCGCACGGCGCGTAGATGTCGCACGCGATGCCGGCGATGTCGTCGACCGACGCCACCGCGGCGCCGAGCTCGTCGGCGGCGCGGCGGGCGCGCTCCGCATCGATGTCGGCGACCGTGAGCCGGCAGCCGAGCGCGTGGAGCTCCTCGGCCAGGTGGAAGCCGACCGCGCCCACGCCCTGGATCGCGACGTGGATGCCGGCGAGGTCCGACCGGCCGAGCACCACCTCCGCCACGGCCTCGATGCCGCGGCGCACGCCGAGCGCGGTGAACGGCGACGGATCGCCCGAGCTGCCCTTGTCCTGCGAGTAGCCCACGCAGTGCGGCGTCACCTCGTGGATGACGTCGATGTCGGCGATCGAGATGCCCACGTCCTCGCAGGTGAGGTAGCGCCCGCCCAGGACGTCGACGAAACCACCGAACGCGCGCATGTACGCGGCGCGATCGGCGATGCGCTTGGCGTCGCCCCACAGGACGGCCTTGCCGCCGCCGTGGGACAGCCCGGCGAGCGCGGCCTTCGCCGTCATGCCGCGGGCGAGGCGCACCACGTCGTGGATGGCCTCGTCCTCGCTGGCGTACGCGTGGAGGCGCGCGCCTCCCACCGCGGGACCGAGGCGCGTATCATCGATGGCGATGAACGCGCGCAGCCCGGTGGCGGCGTCGTGGAGGCAGTGCAGCTCGATCGAGCCGTGCCGCGAGAGAATGTCCGAGAGACTCATGAGCCCTCCATTACGAACCTCGGATGCACGCGGCAAGGAAAAAGTCGGTGAAAATCGGTGACGCGCAGCGTCGACAACCGTGACGCGGCGCGAGCGATCTTCGCCGCCGCGCTCGCAAGTGTGGATGTGCGCGCGATGGTCCGTGCCGCGTGCGCGGATTGGCCCCAGCCCGTGACGCTTCTCGCGGTCGGAAAGGGCGCGTGGACCATGGCCGCGGGGGTCGCGGACGCGCGCCGCGTCGACGGCGGCCTGGTCGTCGTGAAGGACGGTCACGCGGGATCGGAGACGCTCCCCGTCGACGTATGGGAGGCCGCGCACCCGACGCCGGACCGGCGGTCGGCCGCGGCGGGCGAGGAGCTGCTCGCCCGCGCCCGCGGCAACATCGTCCTGTGCGTGTCCGGCGGCGCGTCGGCGCTGGCGGTCGCGCCGTTCGGCGTCGACCTCGCCGACAAGGTCGCGGCGGCTCGCGCGGTGTCGGCGGCCGGCGAGGACATCCACGCGCTCAATGCCGTGCGCAAGCACCTGTCGCGCATCAAGGGCGGGCGCCTGGCGGAGGCCGCGCGCGGCGACGTCCTTTGCCTTGTCGTGTCCGACGTCGTGGGGGACGATCCGGCGACCGTAGGGAGCGGGCCGGCCGCCCCGGATCCCACGACCTACGCCGACGCCCTGGCGGTGGCGCGGCGCGCGCCGGGCGTCCCGGCGAGCGCGCTCGCGTTCCTGGCGGCGGGCGCGCGCGGCGAGCTGCCCGAGACTCCCAAGTCCCTGCCCGGCGTGACGCTGCGCACGCTCGCCGGGCCGGACGTCCTCTATGCCGGAGCGCTCGCCGCCGCGCGCGCGCGGGGGCTCCGCACCGACGGCGAGCCGCGCTGGACCGGGCCGGTCGACGCGCTCGCCGCCCGCCTGGCGGAGGTCGCGCGCGCGCTCGCGCCCGGCTCGGCGTTCGTCGTGTCGGGGGAGCCGACCATCCGCCTCGGGCCCACGGTGGGACGCGGCGGGCGCGCCCAGCACGTCGCGCTCCTCGTCGCCGCCGCCGGGATCCCCGACGACGCCGCCGTGCTGTGCGCCGGCTCGGACGGCACCGACGGGCCCACCCGCGACGCGGGCGCGATCGTCGACGCCGGCACCGCCGGCCGCGCCGGCGACGTCGCGCGCGCGCTCGCCGCGCGCGACGCCGGCACCGCGCTCGCCGCGGCCGGCGATCTGCTGACGACGGGCCCCACCGGGCTCAACCTGTGCGACCTCTACATCGCGGTCGCCTGACGGTATGCTGAGCGGACGACGATGACGATGACGATGACGATGACCGCAGCCCAGGTCGCCGAGCACGCCGGGCGCGTGCGCCGCGACGGTTACTCGCTCGTCGAGGACGCGATCGAGCCGGAGCTCGTCGACGCGCTCGCCGAGGCGCTCCTCCGCCTCGAGGTCGAGCTCGGTGCCGCGCCGGCGAAGAACATTTTCGAGGGGACGAGGACCGTGCGCATCTACAACCTGCTCGCGCGGGGCAAGGTGTTCGAGCGCGTCCCCGTCCACGACTCCGTCCTCCCCATCGTCGAGGCGGTGCTCGACCGCGGCTGCCTCGTATCGTCGCTGTCGTCGATCGCCATCTGCGAGGGGGAAGGCGCCCAGCCGCTCCACGCCGACGACCAGCTCATCCCGTTGCCGCGGCCGCACGTCCCGATCATCGTGAACAGCATGTGGGCGATCACCGACTTCACCGAGGAGAACGGCGCCACGCGCTACGTTCCGGGGTCGCACGTCGACCCGACGTTCCCCGAATTCGGGCGCGACATCCCGACGGTCGCGGCGGTGATGCGGCGGGGGAGCGTGCTCGTCTACAACGGCAGCCTGTGGCACGGCGGCGGCGCGAACCGCACCCCCCGTCGGCGCGTGGGCATCGCCATGAACTACTGCGCGGGGTGGATCCGCCAGCAGGAGAACCAGCAGCTCGGCATCCCGCTCGACGTCGCGCGCGGCTTCTCGCCCCGGCTGCGGCACCTCGCCGGCTTCGGCATCTACCGCCGGCTCATCGGCCACATCGACAAGTGCAGCCCGGAGGACCTGCTCGACGGGGTCGGCGCGCGTCGCGTCGTGGGCGAGGTAGGATAGACCGTGGGCGCGAAACGGTGCGAACGGATCACGTTTGATGGGAGAGCCGTTCTCGTCCGGAATATGGGGGGCTCGGGGGGAGCTTGCGCGCGCCGCAGGCGTGCGTCGCGAAGCGGCTCCCCCCGAACTGAGGACCGACCCGTAGCGGCGGTCCGGAATCTCACGCGCAGCGCCGTAGGCGCGGAGCGGGCCTGAGTTGGGCGAGGCCTGGACGCCCCTCAAGGTCCTCGCGTGGACGACGGGCAAGTTCGCCGAGCGCGGCATCGGCAGCGCGCGGCTCGACGCCGAGGTGCTGCTGGCCCACGCGCTCGGCACCAGCCGGGTGGGCCTCTACACCGGGTTCGACAAGCCCCTGCAAGAGGAGGAGCTCGCGGCCTATCGCGAGCTGGTGCGCCGGCGCCTCGCCGGCGAGCCGGTCGCCTACCTCGTCGGGCAGAAGGAATTCTGGTCGCTGCCCCTGCGCGTAGATCCGCGCGTGCTCATCCCGCGGCAGGACACGGAGACGCTGGTCGAGGTCGCGCTCCGCCGCGCGCCCTCCGCCGCGCGCATCGCCGACGTCGCGACCGGCAGCGGCGCGGTCGCGCTGGCCCTCGCCAAGGAGCGCCCCGGCGCGATGGTCGTGGCCACCGACGTGTCCGAGGACGCGCTCGCCGTCGCGCGCGCCAACGCCGGGGCGCTCGGGCTCGCGGTCCGCTTCGTCGCCGGCGACCTCCTCGCGCCGCTCGCCGGCGAGAGGTTCGACCTCGTGGTGGGGAACCCGCCCTACGTGCCGAGCGGCGACCTGGCCGGCCTCGCCCCCGAGGTGGGGCGCGAGCCGCGCGCCGCGCTCGACGGTGGGCCGGACGGGCTCGCGCTGGTGCGGCGGCTCGTCGCGGCCGCCCCCGCCGCGCTCGCCGACGGCGGCGTCCTCGCGCTCGAGCACGGCTTCGACCAGGGCGAGGCGGTGCGCGCCCTGTTCGCCGCCGCCGGCCTCGCCGACGTCGAGACCGCGCGCGACCTGGGCGGGAACGAGCGCGTCACCTCGGGCGCGCGGAAAACTTTGCCAACGCCGCCCGGGTAGTGCTATCTCGCCGTGACGATGGCCTTGGGTAAGAGTCAGGCGGTGAGCGCCGGTCGCGGCGTCCTCTACATCGCCTTCGCCAAGGTGTACTTCCTCATCGCCGGCGCGGCCATCGAGTTCGGGCTGGCCCGCATCGTCGGCGCCTACCTGTACGGGGCCTACAGCGTCGTCGCCGCCTGGGTGTCCAACATCAACAACGTGATGGTCACCGGGACGATCCAGGCGGTGTCCCGCCAGACCACCGCCGCGCCCGAGCGCGCCGGCGACGTCAAGGCGGCCGGCATCCGCATGCACCTCGTCGTCGGCCTGCCGCTGGCCGTGCTCTATTCCGCGCTGGCGCCGGTGTGGGCGCGCCTGGTGCACGACCCCGACAAGACCGGCCTGTTCGCCCTGTCGGGGGGCATCGTCGCCGCCTACGCGTTCTACACCGTGTTCGTCGGCTCGGCGAACGGCGTGCGCGCGTTCCACAAGCAGGCGGGGCTCGACATCACGTTCGCCACGCTCCGCGCGGGCGGGATCCTCGGGGCGGCGCTCGTGGGTCTGGGGGTGTGGGGCGCGGTGGGCGCGTGGGTCGCCGCCGCGGGCGCGATCCTCGCCATCGCCGCCGTGTGGGTGGGGCCGCCGCGCTCCCTGCGCGAGGGCGACGTGCGGCCGATGGCGACGTACCTCGGCGGCGTGGCGCTGTACCTCATCCTCGTCAACCTGCTCATGTCGGTGGATCAGCTCCTGCTCAAGCGACTGTCGACCGAGTGGTTCCAGGCGCACCCCGGCCTCCTCGCCGCCGGCAAGGACGCGTCGGACATGGCCGACCAGCAGGTCGGCTTCTACCGCGCGGTGCAGAACCTGGCCCGGCTCCCCTACCAGCTCCTCATCGCCGTCACGTTCGTCGTGTTCCCGCTCATCTCGCGCGCGACGTTCGAGAACGATCACGACAAGACCCGCCGGTACATCCGCACCACACTCCGCTACTCGCTCATCTTCTCGGCGCTGATGGGCGCGGTGCTGGCCGCGAAGCCGACCGCGCTCATGCTCGTGCCCTACGGCGCGGAGTACGCCGTCGGCGGGCCGGCGCTCGCCGCGCTCGCCCTGGGCAACGTCGCGTTCGCCGTCTTCACCATCGCCGGGACGATCCTCAACAGCGCGGGGCGGACGCGCGAGGCCGTCCTGGTGGCGTTCCTCACGCTCGGGCTGTCGACGGCCGCGCTGTGGCTCGGCATCCCGGGCGCGGTGCCGGGGGCGGGGATGCTCCTCACCTGCGGGGCGGCGACCGCGGGGGCGATGGCGGTCGGCGCGGTCGTTTCGGGCTGGGTGCTGTGGCGGCGTTTCGGCGCGTTCGTCCCGGCGTTGACGGTGGTCCGCGTCGGGCTGGCGACGATCGCCGCCGCCGCGGTCGGACGCTTGCTGCCGGACGCGGGGAGGATCGTGACGCTCGGCGAGGCCCCCGCCTGCGCCGCGGCGTTTTTGGTGGTGCTCGTCGCGACCGGCGAGCTCGGCCGCGCCGATGTCGCCGCGATCCGCGGCGGGTTGCGGAGGGACTCATGAGGGTCATGGCGTTGGTCCTCTTGTGCGCGTGCGGCGCCGGCCAGAAGGCCAACGAGGATCTCATCAACAACATCCGCTCCTACGAGGAGGGGCTGCGCTGGCGCCGCTACGAGCAGGCGGCCGACTTCGTGCCCCCCGAGGAGCGGGCGAGCTTCCTCGACCGGCGGGAGGCGATCGACAAGGACCTGCGCATCGACGACTACGAGGTCGTGCGCGTGACCCTCGCGGAGGGGCACGAGGAGGCGGTGGCGCAGGTCCGCTACACCTGGCACCTGGATACCGTCGGGACGGTCCACGAGACGGTGATGGAGTGCCGGTGGAAGAAGGAAAAGCCGGGCTGGCGCATCGTCGACAGCAAGCACAAACGCGGGGAGGAAATGCCGAAGTAGGTGGTTCGCCTGATAAAATAACGGCGGCGTGAACGAGGACTTCGTCCAGCGCGGCAAGGAGCTCATTCTCCGCAAGGAATTCCAGGAAGCGGTGCGCGTATGTCGCCTCGGGCTCCTGGGACGGCCGAATCAGGTGGAAGGCCGACTCCTGCTCGCCACGGCGCTGATGTCGCTCGGCCGGCTCGACGAGGTGCTGGGGGAGATGCGCGTCGCGCTCGAGCACGACAAGGACAACGTCCTCGCCCATCTCATCAAGGGCGAGGCGCTGATGCGCAAGGGGGACAGCCGCCAGGCGAAGGAGGAGTTCGCCCGCGTCGTCGCGCTCGACCCCGCCAATGCGCTCGGCAAGCGCAACCTCGGGCTGGCGCGGGCGCGCATCGAGGAGCGCCACACCGCGGACGAGGATCGCGCCTGGCGCGACACCACGCCCCCGGTGGAGATCCATTCCGAGGACGTGGAGGAGACCGAGCACATCTCCGACGCCGCGCCCGCGGAGATCGTGGCGCAGCTGCCGCGGCGCGCCACCACGACGACCGAGCTCAACGAGCTCCTCGACGAGCTGGCGCGGCCGCCGAGCGACCCGGTTCCGGTGGCGGTCGTCGATCAGCCCGAGGGCCCGGTGTCGGTCGCCGTCGACGTCCCACGGCGGGAGGAAGCCGCGCCCGACGAGCGGCAGGCGACCGCGGCGGATAGTCCGAGCGTCTTGAAACGGCGGATGTGGCCGTTTGCGCTCCTCGGCGTGGCCGCGCTCGCGGGGGCGGTGTGGGGCGGGCTGGCGCTCGCCTCCAAGCGCCGCGACGAGCGGCTGCGCGAGCGGCTGGCGCGGGCGCGCACCGACGGGGCCGCACAGACCCTCCCCGCCTTCCGCGCCGCGGAGGAGGATCTCGTCGAGCTCGTGCGCGAGGACGGCCGCCCGGAGGTGCGCGGCGCCCTATTCAAGCTGCGCGCGGCCCTCGGCGTCGAGCTCGGCGTCGACGACGGGGTGGCGGCGGACGCGGCCGCCGCCGGGCCGGACGCGGACAAGGCGCAGGTGTACCTGGCGCTGGGCACGCCGGCCGCCGCGCAGATGGCGCAGGCGCTCCGCCCCGACGCCGAGTCGTCGTATCTGCTCGGGCGCGCGCTCGGGCCCACGCGCGAGGGCGTCGCGGCGCTCGAGGCGGCCGTGCGCGACGGGCCGACGCCGCTCGCGTGGACGGCGCTGGGCGAGGCGCGCGCCGAGCTGGGGCCGCCCGAGGGCGCGGCGGACGCGTTCGCCCACGCGCTCGCGCTCGCGCCCGGCCATCCCACGGCGATCGCGGCGCGGGCCCGGTTCCAGGCGCGGGCGCACGCGCTGCCCGATCCGCCCGAGCCGGAGCGGGCGCTCGAGGCGATCCTCGCCGAGGGGCACGGCACTGTGTCCCCCCGCCAGGCCGCGCTGGCCGCGCTCGCGCTCGCCGAGGTGCACCTCGCGCGCGGCGATCTTGCCCGGTCGCAGGCCGCGCTGGCCGCGGGGCCGCGCGCGGACGACCCGCGTCTCCAGGAAGGGCGCGTGGCGGCGTTCCTGGCGCTGGGCGACGTGTCGGCGGCGCGGGCCGAGGCCGAGGAGGCCGCGACCCGCCGCCCCGAGGCCCACCTGTGGCTCGCGGAGGTCGCGCTCGCCGAACGGCAGCCCGATGCGGCGGCGGCCGAGCTGGGACGGGCGGGGGCGGCCGCGGCGGGGGCGCGCGGCCGGCGCGTGGCGGCCGAGATCGCGTTCGCCCGCGGGGACCTCGCCGCGGCCGCGGCGGCGCTCGACACCGCCCTGCAGCTGCGGCCCGCCGATCCACGCGCCCGCTTCCTGCGCGCCGAGGTCGACGTGCGGCGGAACGATCTGGGCGCGGCGCGATCCCGGCTCGACGGCCTCTACGCCGAGGCGCACGACGTCCAGGTGGGGATCGCGCTGGCCGACGTGCTGCGCCGGCTGGGCGACCACGCGGCGGCGCGCGGCGTCATCGACGAAGTACTGCCCCGGCTCGCGCAGGACGAGGGCGAGGTGCCGGCGCGGGCGCACGTGGTCGCGGCGCGCCTCTACCGCGAGGAGGGGCGGTTCGCCGACGCGCAGAAGGAATACGCGGCCGCGCTGACCGCCCGGCCCAAGGATCGCGACGCGCGGCTCGAGGCGGCGACGCTGGCGTTCGACGTGGGCAACGCCGCAGGGGCGCGCGCGGGCCTGGACGCCCTCCTCGCCGACGCGCCGGGCGACCCGGCGGTGCTCCTCCCCGCGGCGCGCGTCCGGTGCGACCTCGGCGACGCGGCCGGCGCGCAGCGCCTCGTCGACGCCGCGGCGAAGAAGGGGGCCGCGCGGGCGGACGTCTTGCGCGAGGGCGGGCGCGCCGCGCTCGCCGCCGGTCGCGCCCGGGACGCGGTCGCGCGCCTAGCGTCGGCGGTGAAGGCCAAGCCCGACGACGGCGCCGCGCGGCTGCTGCTCGTCGAGGCGCTCGTCCGGGCCAAGGCGATCCTCGACGCGCAGCACGAGGCGGACGAGACGCGCAAGGCCCTTCCCGACGCCGCGGCGGGGGAGCTGGCGCGCGGCCGGGCGGGACTCCTGCGCGGCGACGCCGACGAGGCCATCGCCGGCTACGCGGCCGCGGCGCGCCGGCTGGAGAACGCCGCCCCGCGCGAGCGCGCCGAGGCGATGCTCGGCCTCGGGCGCGCCCTGGTGCTGGCCGGCAAGCCCGACGGCGCGATCGAAGCGTTCCGCAAGGCGGCCGAGCTCGCCCCCGGCGCCGAGCCGCGCGTGGAGCTCGGCCGCGTGCTCGCGGTCAACCGGGATCTCCCCGGCGCGGCCGAGGCTCTCGCCGACGCGGTGAAGCGCGAACCCGGCCGGGCCGACGCCTGGTTCCTCCTCGGGGACGTGGAGCTCAAGCGCCGGCGCAAGGTGGCGGCGCGCGCCGCGCTGACGCAGTACCTGAAGCTCGAGCCGCGCGGCGCCGAAGCGGCCGCGGCGAGAAAGCTCCTGCGCGCGGCGCGGTGAGCGCCCTACACGGTCCAGTTCTCGTCGTCCCACCCGGGCCACGGCACGACCGCGCCGATCGCCCCGTCGCGGGGCACGCGCGCGAACGTCGCGCCGTCCCCCTCCAGCGTCATCCAAACCCGAAGCTGGTCGTGGGGCTTCGCGCCCAGCGCGGCGAGCGGGAGCGCCAGCTCGACGACCTCGGCCACACCGATGCGTCCGCCCATCGCGCCCATGTCCGCGCCGCCGTCGGGCGCGCCCGCCGCGATGCGCAGGACATGGTCGGCGTCGCCCACCTTGAGGCGGAGGACGATCGTCGACCGCGCCACCCGACCCCGGTCGGGCCGGTGCGGATCGATGCGCAGGTACAGCATGTCGTCGCCGAAACCGAGATACATCCGGTCGATGGGGTGGCCGCTGTCGGCCATGGCCGCGCCGCGCCCCACTTCGTGCACCGCCGCGCCGAACCACTCGTAATAGCGGAGCGCGCGCCCGTCGATGCGGGGATGGACGGTCGCGGTCGGCAACGCCTGGCGCTCCACCGGAGGCTCGCCGGCGATCGGCTCGTCGAGCGAGGCCGGCGGCTCCCGCCCCGCCGCCCGCCACGCCGCCTCGAGGTGCGCCCGGAACAGCCCGTCGAAGATGGGGTCCTCGGCCGACGAGAACGGCTCGCCGTACCACCAGAACCAGTCCGACCCTTCCGCCGCCAGGAGCAGCTCGAGCGCCGCCTCCGCGCCGGGCGCGTTGCCCGCCGCGGCCTGCGCCACCGCCTCGCGCGCCTGGCCCAGCGCCGTCCACGCGCGGTTCTTGAGCGGGTCGCCGATCCAGATGCGGAACGACGCGTCGATCCACGAGCCCGAATGCAGGCGGGGGAGCGACCGCCCCGGCCCATGCGCGGCGATCGCCTCGGACACGGTGCGCGACCGCACCGGCTTCCCTTCCTCCAGCCGCGCGTACAGCGCGTCGAGGAAGTCCGCGCCGCGCCGGCGGAACGCTTCCCAGGCGTTCTCCCCGTCGAGAAACACGCCCACCGGACCGTCGCCGAGCGCCCGCGCCGACGCCACCAGGTCGGCCGCGGCCTTGGCCGCCGGCGCGTCGGCGTAGCGGAACCCGATGCGGTCCGACAGGTCGCGGTTGCGGAACAGGAGGTCGACGCCGTCCCACCGCCACACGCGCTGGCCGGCGCGCGGCTCCGCGATCGAGCGCCGCAGCACCTCCTCGTCGCCGACGAGCCAGCGCACGCCGCACCGGCCGTACAGCGACACCGCGTCGGGCGACAACGACCCCTCGGGCGGCCACATCCCCTGCGGCGGCGCCCCGAACGTCCGCGCGTGCGCGGCCTGCGCCCGCCGGATGTGCGCCTCGGCGTCGTCGGGGCGGGAGAAGCGCGGCGGCAGCGTCTCGTCGGGCCGCGCCCGCCGGGCGGCGTCCGTGTCGAGCAGGAGCGGCACGATGGGGTGGTAGTACGGGCTCGCCGACAGCTCCACCTGCCCGCGGTCGGCGAGGCGACGCCACGCCGGGATCACCGCCGCCGCGGCGCGCCGCACGGCGAGGAGCAAGTAGCGCTTGTCCTCCTCCGTGTAGTCGCGCCCCTTGGCGTCGAGGATGTCGATCTCCGGGTCGTCCTGGCGCGCGGCGAAGCCGAGCCACGCCAGCAGGAACAGGCATTCGAGGTCGCGGATCTCCGCCGAGGTGAACCGCCGCCCGCGCTCGGCCAGCGCCCTGGCGCGGACGTCCTCGCCCCGCTTGGCGAGGAGCTCGGCGTAGCGCGGGCGCGGCTCGAGCGCGCGGTCGCGCCGCACCGAGAACGACCGCGCCAGCACGTACAGGCGCTCCGACTCGACCAGGTCGGCCGCCGGCCGCTCCGCCAGCTCCTCCAGCGCATCGCGCGCGCCGCGGAGGAGCGCGTCGATCTGGTCGATCAGCGACGGCACGAAGTTCACGGTGACGCGCGCGCCCGGGCGTCGCTCCAGCGCCCGCGCCATGTCGAGGTAGCCCGACGCGGCGTGGAGGCGCACCCACGGCAGCACCGGCCGGCCCGTCATCGGGTGCACGTAGCGCGGCTGGTGCATGTGCCACAAAAGGACGAGGTCGGTCACTGGAAGCGGTGCCCCTTGGGCACGACCACCAGATCGTCCTGCTCGAGCACGGTCAAACCGTTGCGGGCGTCCTGCTCGTGGTCGAAGCCGATCGTCATCCCCTCGGGGATGTAGACGCCCTTGTCGACGATCGCGCGGCGGATCCGGGCCCGGCGCCCCACGTTGACGCTCTCGAACAGGATCGACTCTTCGACGTTGGCGAAGCTGTTCACGCGCACGTTGGGGGACAGCACGGTGCGGTCGACGCGGCCGCCGGAGATGATGCACCCCTCGCACACCAGCGAGTTGGTGGCGGCGCCGACGCGATGGGCGGTCTCGTCGGCGAACACGAACTTCGCCGGCGGGAACGGCCGGGAATACGTCCGCGTCGGCCAGCGCGGGTTGTACATGTCGAACACCGGATGGACGTCGCACAGGTCCATGTTGACCGAGTAGTAGCTGGCGATCGTCCCCACGTCGCGCCAGTAGCCGCGCTCGCGTTCGCCCTGCCCGGGGACGACGTTCTTGGCGAAGTCGTGCACGTGCACCGGCACGCGCCCCAGCAGCGCGGGGAGGATGTTCCGGCCGAAGTCGTGCTGCGATTCGTGCTTGGCCTCGGCGTCGCGCTCGAGCTCGGCGATGAGCGCGTCGGTGTTCCAGATGTAATTGCCCATCGACGCCAGCGACCAGCCCGGCCGCCCCGGCATCTCCGGCGGCTCGGCGACCTTCTCGGCGAACGACGTCATCATCCCGTTCTCGTCCACGCCGATCACGCCGAACGCGCGCGCCTCGTCGCGGGGCACGGGGATCGCCGCCACGGTCATGGACGCGCCCGACTCGGTGTGCTCCTGCAGCATCTGCCCCACGTCCATCTTGTAGATGTGGTCGGAGCTGAACACGCACACGTAGTCGGGATCCTCGTCGGTGACCACGTTCATCGACTGGTAGATCGCGTCGGCCGAGCCGCGGAACCACTGCGGCCCGAGGCGCATCTGCGCCGGCACGCACTCCACGTAGAAATCGAGCATCTGGGGCAGGCGCCAGCCCCGCGCCACGTGGGTGTTGAGCGAGTCCGATTTGTACTGGGTCAGGACCTTGATCTTGAGGATCCCGCTGTTGACCAGGTTCGACAGAACGAAGTCGATGAGGCGGTAGCGGCCGCCGATGGGGACGGCGGGCTTGGCGCGATCGGCCGTGAGCGGCATGAGGCGCTTGCCCTCGCCGCCGGCGAGGACGATCGCGAGCACACGGGACGCCGGCCGCAACGACTCGAGATCCGTGTGCTCCACGGGTCACCTCGTCAACAGCAGGACGGCGGCGATGGCGGCGATGATCGCCAGCGCGAGGGCGATGTAGAGGCCGAGGCGGCCCGGCACCGGCGGCGGCATCGGCCTCGCCGACGGGACGCGCTCGGGCTCGAGCATCTGCTCCAGCGAGTCGAGCGGCTCGCTCCGGTCCGCGCGCGGCGGCGCCTGCGCCTGGATCTTCGCCGAGCGGCGCGGCTCCGGTTTCGGCGGCGGCGTCTTCTTGCTGCTCGGGTGAGGCTCGGCGCGGCCATCGACGGGCAGCGGCGCCACCGGCAGCGGGTTGGGTCCCTGGTCCGTGTCGACGTCGTCCGCCCAGTCGCGGGTGTCGACGAACGCGCCCGGGTCGAGCGGGCTCTTGCCGCCCGCGACCTCCTCCGGGCTGAGCGGCGCCGCGCCCGTCGCGCTCGTCTGCCCCAGGTCGTCGATGGAGGTGAACTTGAGCATCTCCTCGCGGATGAGCGCGTCGATCAGGCTCTTCTGCGGCCCCGAGATGCGCCCCTTCTCCAGCTCCTTCTCCATCGCCACGTCGCGCACGAGCCGGGCGATGTCGCGGCTGGTGACCTTCATGCCGCGGGAAAACAGGTACTGCGACAGCGCCTCGCCCATGTCGGAGGCGTGCTGGAACCGATCGCGCGGGTCGCGCGCCAGGGCGCGGCGGACGATCCCCTCCAGGTCGCCGTCGACGTCGGGGTTGAGCGCCTGCAGCGACGGGACCTTGGCCTGGCGCACCAGCTCCACCGTCTGGTAGTCGGTCTCGCCGTAGAACAGCCGCTTGCCGGAGATCATCTCCCACAGGAGAATGCCCACCGCGAAGATGTCGGCGCGCGCGTCGACCTCGACGCCCGACGCCGCCTCCGGCGACAGATACGAGAACTTTCCCTTCACCACGCCGGGGTCGGTGATCTCGGCCTGCGACGTCGCCTTGGCCAGCCCGAAATCGACGAGCTTCACCTCGCCCATCTTGCTGAGCAGGATGTTCGGCGGGGAAATGTCGCGGTGGACGATCCCCAGCGCGCGCCCCGACTCGGGGTCGGCGACCTCGTGCGCGTAGGCGAGGCCCTTGCAGACCTCGATCATGATGTAGATCGCGTGCGCCGCGGCGATGCGCTTCTGCCGCCGCCGGAAATACTCGAGCAGGCTCTTCAGGTTGCAGCCATCGACGTACTCCATGACGATGAAGTACGCGGAGTCGGCCACGCCGATGTCGAACACGTGGACGATGTTGGCGTGCTGCAGGTGGAG
The DNA here is from genome assembly GCA_035259575.1 of Haliangiales bacterium. Lineage (GTDB taxonomy): Bacteria > Myxococcota_A > Polyangia > Haliangiales > SHYZ01 > DATFWE01. Next base: position 22,240 of record DATFWE010000306.1, on the reverse strand, counting down.
CGACAGCTTCGCCTCGTCCAGGAACATGGACACGAACTTCTTGTTCTTGGTGAGGCTGGGCAGGATGCGCTTGATCGCGACGCTCTTCTTGAACCCCTGCAGCGATTCGGCAACACCTCGAAACACTTCGGCCATGCCGCCCTGGTCGACGCGTTCCGTGATCGTATACCGGTCACCCATCTAGGAGCCCGCTGAGAGCACCCAATCTTACCAGAGGGGCCCTTAACCCGGCAAAGTTATTGACTTGTCTCCAAGTCCTGGGGCAGCCCTGGGCGTCAATCGTCGATCTTACTCGTCTGGCTTACTCGTCTGGCTTACTCGTCTGGCTTAATCGTCTGGCGGGGAGAACGCGGCGGCGTCGTCGCCGACCGCGCCGCCGGGCATCTCGGCGCCGCGCCCGCGCAGGGCCTGCGCCTGCTCTTCCTTCTCGCGCTCTTCCTTGCAGTCGATGCACAGCGTCGTCACCGGCCGAGCGACCAGGCGGCGGAACGCGATGCGCTCGCCGCAGTCCTCGCACTCGTCGATGATGCCGCTGTCGAGGCGCTCCAGCGCGCCGTTGATCTTGCCGAGCAGCCACTTCTCGCGGTCGCGGAGGCGGAGCTCGGTGGAGAACATTTCCTCTTCGGTCGACTCGTCGAGCGAGTCGCGCCCGACCAGGTCGCGGTCGCGTTGCATGCTGAACGACAGGCTCTCCTGCGCGTTCTTGATCAGTCGCTGCCGCTCCTGCAGGAGCACCGCGCGCAGCTTGTCGCGTTCGATCGGAGTGAGCATCGTTGTTGGCTTCGACTCTAATGACGGGGAGCGAACGTGTAAAGGCGTGACGCCGCGCTACGAGGCCTTCTTTTCCTTGACAAGCAGAGGCCGCTCGCGTTGCACGACGACGTCGCGATTCACCACACACTCCCTCACGCCCGTCAGCGACGGGATCTCGTACATCACGTCGAGCATCACCTCCTCGAGGATCGCGCGCAGGCCGCGCGCGCCGGACTTGCGCCGGTGCGCCTCCTCGGCGATCGCGCGCAGCGCGTCCTCGGTGAAGCGAAGCTTGACACCCTCCATCTCGAACAGGCGCTCGTACTGGCGGGCCAGCGCGTTCTTGGGCTTCCACAGGACCTGGGTGAGCGCGTCCACGTCGAGCTCGTCGCACGAGACGAGGATCGGCAGGCGCCCCATGAACTCGGGAATCATCCCGTACTTGACGAGGTCCTCGGTGCGCGACTGCGCCCTGAGCGCATCCTTGTCGTCCTTGGCGGTCCCGATCGACGCCCCGAACCCCAGCCCCCGCTCCCCGACGCGGCGCCGCACGATGTCCTCGATGCCGTTGAACGCGCCGGTGCAGATGAACAGGATGTCGGTGGTGTCGATCTGGATGAGCTCTTGCTGCGGTCGGTTGCGCGCTCCGTCGGGGGTGATGGTGGCGGTCTTCCCCTCGAGGATCTTGAGCAGCGCTTGCTGTACGCCCTCGCCGGACACGTCGCGCGTGGGCGAGGGCACGCCGCCCTTGCGGGCGATCTTGTCGATCTCGTCGATGCACACGATGCCGCGCGCGGCGCGCTCGACGTCGCCGCCGGCGTTGCGGTAGAGCGCCTTGATCACGCTCTCCACGTCCTCGCCGACGTAGCCGGCCTCGGTGAGCGTCGTCGCGTCGGCGATCGCGAACGGCACGTCGAGCTTGCGCGCCAGCGTCTGGGCGAGGAGCGTCTTGCCGCACCCCGTCGGGCCGAGGAGGAGGATGTTGCCCTTCTGCACCTCGACGTCGGCGGGCTTGCCGCGCATGCCGATGCGCTTGTAGTGGTTGTACACGGCGACGGCGAGCGCCTTCTTGGCGCGCCCCTGTCCGACGCAGTACTTGTCGAGCTCGCCGACGATTTCTTTCGGGGTGGGGTACTTGGGACGCTCGGCGGCTTCTTCCTTCGCCAGGATGTCGTTGCACAGACCCACGCACTCGTCGCAGATGAACACGCGAGGCCCGGAGATCAGCTTGCGAACCTCCCGCCTCCGTTTGCCGCAGAACGAGCAGTGAAAGTCGTCCATCTGGAATCCATTTTTGCACAGACAGAAGGGGAGGCAAGACCTTGGCGCGAGGGGTTTGCCCTTGACACTACCGGTAACTCGTGGATGAGATGCGAACCCGTGCGCGTGGTCGTTCTCTGCGCCGAACCCGAGGCCGCCGATCGGGACCCGGAGTCGATTTCTTCCATCCTCCGGGACCTCGGCTGCGACGTGCGTTCGGGGCGCTTCGATGCCGGCGACCTGTCGGAGGAGGACCTGTGGAAGCGGCCGGCCACCATCGTGGTCGTCGATGCGGGCGACGAGCTGGAGCGGGCGCAGCGCTGCGTGCGGAAGCTCGGTGGATTCGCGCCGTTGGCCGAGGTCCCGCTCCTCCTCGCATTGACCGTGGCCCGCCTGCCGGGGCTGGATTTCTCCACCGGCGTCCATGACTTCGTGCTGAAGCCGGTGGTCCCGGCCGAAATCTATGCGCGCCTGCGCCAGATCGACTGGAAGAACGCGACGTTCGGCTCCGAAGAGGTCATCAAGGTCGGCGACCTGGTCATCGACGTAGCCGGGTACGAGGCCAAGCTGCGCGGGCGGCGCCTCGACCTGACGCGTCAGGAGTTCGAGCTCTTGCGCTTCCTGGCCCAGAACCGCGGCAAGGTGTTTACGCGCGAGCAGCTGCTGCAGAAGGTGTGGGGGTATCGGTACTACGGCGGCTCGCGCACCGTGGACATCCACATCCGCCGCGTGCGGGCCAAGCTCGGCGCGGTGGTCGGCGGGCTGATCGAGACCGTGCGCAACGTCGGCTACAAGATGAGGGGCGCGGAGAACCCGTGACCCTCAACCCCCGCCTCCTGGGGCTGACCTGCTTCGCCTGCGGGACCGCGCACGACGCGCGCGCGCTCCAGGGCGTGTGCGTTCGATGCGGGCTGCCCCTGCGCGTCGACTACCGCCTGGACGCGGGCGCGGCGCGCGGGCGGACGGGGAGCTCGCTGTGGCGCTACCGCGACGTGCTGCCGCTCGTCTCCGGCGAGGTCTCGCTCGTCGAGGGCTGGACGCCGCTGCTGCCGGTGGGCGACGGGATCTGGATCAAGGACGAGTCGCGCAACCCCACCGGGTCGTTCAAGGCGCGCGGGATGAGCGTCGCGGTGTCGATGGCGGCGGCGCTGGGGGCGCGCGCGCTGTGCGCGCCGTCGGCGGGGAACGCGGCGGGGGCGCTGGCCGCGTACGGCGCGGCCGCGGGGCTCCCCGTGGTCGTCGCGATGCCCGACGACACCCCGGCGCCGTTCGTCGCGGAGTGCCGCCTGTGGGGCGCGGAGGTCGAGCTCATCCGCGGCACGATCGCCGATGCCGGCGCGTGGCTGCGCGCGCACGCGCCCGCCGGCGCGTTCGACGTGTCGACGCTGCGCGAGCCGTATCGCGTCGAGGGGAAGAAGACGCTCGCCTACGAGCTCTTCGATCAGCTCGACGGCCGCCTGCCCGATGCGATCGTGTATCCGACCGGCGGCGGCACCGGTCTGGTCGGAATGTGGAAGGCGTTCGGCGAGATGGAGGCGCTGGGCTGGATCCGGCGGCCGTTCCCGCGCCTGGTCTCGGTGCAGGCCGAGGGGTGCGCGCCGGTGGTCAAGGCGTTCGACGAGGGGGCGGAGCGGACGGCGCCCTGGCCCGACGCCCGAACGCGCGCGTACGGCTTGCGCGTGCCGTCGCCGCTCGGCGGATTCCTGTGCCTGCGCGCGCTGCGCGAGACCGGCGGAACGGCGGTCGCCGTGGCCGAGGACGCGATCGAGCCGGCGACGCGCGCGCTGGCGCGGCGGAGCGGCATCGACGTCTGCCCGGAGGGCGGCGCCGCCTGGGCGGCGCTGGATGCGCTGCGGGCGCGCGGGGCGATCCGCGACGGGGAGCGCGTCGTGGTGTTCAACACCGGGACGGGGCTTCTATACCGCTGATGGACGTGCGCTCCGCATACGACCGGCTGGCGCGGGCGTACGCGGCGCATTTCGGGGACGAGCTCGACCACAAGCCGCTCGACCGGGGGATGCTCGACGCGTTCTGCGACCTGGTGCGCGGCCGGGGGCGGGTGCTCGATCTCGGCTGCGGGCCGGGGCACGTCGCGGCGTACCTCGCCGCGCGCGGCGTCGACGTCGAGGGCGTGGACCTGTCGCCGGGGATGATCGACGAGGCGCGGGCGCGGAACCCGGGCGTCGCGTTCCGGGTGGGCGACATGCTCGCGCTCGACGAGGCCGACGGGGCCGTCGCCGGCATCGTCGCGTTCTACGCCATCGTGCATCTCGCGCCGTCGGAGATCGACGCCGTGGCGCGCGAATGGCGGCGCGTGCTCGCGCCCGGCGCCCGGCTGCTCATGTCGTTTCACGTCGGCACCGAGCGGGTCCACGTGGACGAGCTCCTCGGCGAGCCGGTGCAGATGGACTTCCAGTTCCACGAGCGCGCGGCCGTGGAGGCGGCGCTCGAGCGGGCGGGCCTGACCGTCGAGGCGCGGCTCGAGCGGCGCGGGGACGCGGCGGTGGAGTATCCGAGCCTGCGGGCGTACCTGCTCGCGCGGCGGGGGTGAGCTCTCGCCTGCGTCAGCGCGCGCGGCCGAGCACCTCGAACCGGCCGTACTGGACGAAGTGATGGTCGAAGCTGAACGCGGTGCGAACGCCGCGAAGCTCCAGGACCGCGAACGAGATCGCGTCGCATAGGCTCCAGTCCTTGTCGCGGTGCTGCGCCACGATCAGCTTGGCGCGTTCCTCCTCGCTCACCAGGGCGCGAACCACCGGCAGTCCACCGGCCAGCAACCACTCGCGCGCCAGCGCCCGCCCCAGCTTGCGCAACAGCAGGGCATGCGCCTCGGCCTCGATGTAGTTCGTGATGAAGCTAGGTCGCCGTTGCGCGGCGATCCGGTGGGCGATCTCGGAGGCCGCATCGTGGTCGGCGTCATCCGCATCGAGGAGCGCGAGGATGGCGCTCGAGTCCCACAGGACCGCCCGCTTTGTATGTTGCACCGGTCGCTCGCGTCGGCGCCGCGCTCCAGGTCGCGCGGCTGCACCGCGCTCCAGGGTCGCCCCGTGCGGCGCCTCCGCTCGCTCCCTCATTTCCGGCCGATGAGGGCGTGCTTGTCGCGGGCTCCCGGGGGCCCGCCGCCGCCATGCCCCGCACCGACGAGCCGAAAAATCGGCGCATCGGGGAGAAGGGGCGGTATCCGATCGGACTGACGGGCCAGCGCGCGCTTCTCCAGAGCGCGGGTGGGCACGAGGCGGCGTCCTCGCTCGCGGACGCTCGGCAAGGTGCCGCGGCGGATCATGCGCCACACCGTGGACGACGAGACTCCCAGCAGCTTGCCGGCTGCCTCGACGGTGACCAGGGAGGACTCGTCTATGGGCATCAAGCCAAGACTATCACATTCCTGTCATTGTGTCAATCCTATCATCTCATCGTCATCGCCCCACCATCGCCGCCGCGATCGCCACGGCGCGCATCGCGCCCGTTCCGCTCGCCACGTCGGTCGCGAGCGGCGACGACGGGTAGCGCGCGGCGAGCGTGCGGATCTGCTCCGCCGCCGCGACGTCCCCGCGCACGGCGCGGTAGAGGAGGGGCTCGAGCGCGGGCACGAGCTCGTCGGGGTTGGCGAACGTCGTGCGCAGGCGGCCTGTCAACATTGCCCCGTCGGGCCGCGGCTCGAATGCCAGGCCGATCTCCGCCACGTGCGAGACGAACCACAACAGCGTATCCGCCCGCGATGGACCGAACGAGCCGGCGGGCGTCGCGGTGCCGCCGAGCGCGAAGATGCCCCGCGCCCACAGGATGAGCGTCGGCGCGCCGGCGAGGAGCTCGCGCAGCGATCGCGGCGCGGCCGCCGGCGCGGCCTCGCCGCCGAACCCGGCCTCGCGTATGCCGAGCACGAGATCGGCGTCCTCGGCCGTCGCCTCCAACGATCCGGCGAAGACCGGCGGAAAGGCGACCGAGCGCGCGCACCGGTCCGCGCTCTTCTGCGTCGGAGGTCCGCCCAGGAGCTCCTCGCAGCGCGCGATCGGGGCCCGCGCGTGGGCGGCGTCGCGATAGCGGAGGCGCGCGAGCACCGCGATGCGATCGCCGCTCGGCACCGACAGGAGAAGATCGCCCGTCCATTCATCCGCGACGAGCGCCCCTCCCCGGCTCGCCTTCAGCTGGTCGCGGAGTTTGTCGCTGCGGATCAAGCCCAGCGCCGCCGGCGCGCCGGCCCCGAGACGGGCAACGGCGGGCCAGGGCGGCCGCGGCAGGGAGGCATCGTCGCCCACGAAGTGCATGCGCGCGGTCACGGCGCCGGGCTCGACGCGCGCGCTCACGTGGATCGCGCGCAGGTTCGTGAGCCGCGCGAGCCCCGTCTCGGCGAGGGCCGTGGCGTCGACCTTCTGCAACAGCCCCCCCGCGATCACCGCCTCGACGTCGCCGCCGCCCTCGCGCGTCCAACCCGGCACCGGCGCCGGATGCGCGTCGAGGTCGGGGAGCCGTTCGAGCTTCGTGGTGCACACGTAGCGCCGCCGCAGCTCGGCGCACCAGTAGCGGCCGAGATGGTCGACTTCGTAGGTTCCGCTGATCGAGATCGCCGCGCCGAGGCTGGCGCGAAAGCGCTCGCGGTCTCCCACGGGCAGGACCAACGTGTAGTCGTCGCGGCGCGCGTACAGCGCGAAACCGCGGGCGACGTCGATGCCGTGCTCGGCGAGCTTCTCGTCGTCGAGGAAGGCACGCGCGATCGGGTCGGCGCCGAAGCGGGCGCGACCCGCGGCCGCGCCGTCGGGGTCGGCGCTCTCCCAGTAGCGCATGCCGGTGCGCAGCGCGCGCGTCAGCATGCCCAGCGAGCCGTCGCGGGCGACGACGCTCACCTCGACATCGCCCGGTGCGAACGACCACAGGTCCGTCGGCGGCGGCGCCGGCGGCACCTGGCTCGCGCGCGGCGCGCAGGCGACGGCGAGGGCGGCCGCGACGCAGCACGTGCGGTTCATCGTTTCCCCACCTCGATGCTCTCCGCGGGCGACACTTCGTCGACGAAGAACACGCCGTCGAAGTTTCCGCCGAGGCTGATGGCGGCGTCGAGCCACACCCCCCATCGCGTCATCTCACAACCTCCGCGCCATCCCGGAATCTTACTCCGGGTTCCGGCGGCGCAGGGCTACCCGATCACCGTCACCGTCACCCGCCGCCGGTGCGGGGACGTCCGGTGCTCCCACAGATACAGAGGATCGCCGTCTCGACACAGGCGGGCGAAGAACGCCTCGAGGTCCCGGCGCACGGCGGGGTCCGCGTTCTCGTACAGGATCACCGACGCGCTGGTGTGATGCACGAACACGTGCGCCAGGCCGGCGACCCGCGCCCGTCTCGGCCACCGCCGCCTGCACCTGGGCCGTGATGTCGTAGGTACCGCGCCCCCGCGTGGGGACCTCGAAGGTCTTGTGATGCGCCACCCGCTCAGTCCTCGCCCTGCTCCGTCGCGTACGAGCTCGCCCGCACCACCACGTCGCCGAAGTCGAGGTGCGCGTCGATGCGCAGCGGAATGCGCCGCTCGTCGGTGGAGATCCAGATCGCCCACTTGCGCGCCGGCCGGCTCGTGTCCTCCCTCAGGTTCGTCGTCATGCGCACCGACGTCGCGACGAGCTTCCGTGCCGGCAGCCGGCCGACGTCGGTGTCGAGCTCCTCCTCCTTCTCGACCTCCACCACGGTCCGCCACAGCTGCGTGCCGGAAAACGCCCACAGCGTCGCGCGTCCCCCCGGTCGCGCATCCCACCCGCGCAGCGCCGCGAGCGCGGCCAGGTTGTCGTATACGGGCACCGGCGGAAGCAGGTGCGTCCGCTTGACCGGCGGCGCGGGCGGCTCCCCCGTGCGCGCCCGCGTGATCAAGAGCTCCGCCTTGCCCGCGGCGCGCGTGACCAAGGTGCGCTGCGTTCGCTCGCGGTTGATGCCGTAGTGCTCGGTCTGGATGGGGACCCCCGTTTGCGGGTCGATCCACGACGACAGGACCTCCTGGGACTCCCCGACCAGCGTTCCGAGCCCGGCCGCCCCGGCCTCGGCGCGGACCACGATCTCCTTGCGACCGTCGTGCCCCTGCCCCTCGCCGACCGCCAGCCGGGCGCGCGCCGCCAGGACGCCCGCGAACGTCACCGACCACGTGATCGTCTCCCCCGGGACGAAGCGGACTTGGGTGACGCGCAGATCGGCGGCGGACGCGACCGGCGTCGTCGACGATGGAATGTTCCCGCTCCGGCAGGCAGCCAGCGCGATGGCCGCGGCGGCGAACCTGTGGTAAACGGGCGCATCCATGCGGAGACGGGATGAAGCATAAACCGGCGATCGCGCTGGCGCTCGTTTCGGGGATGTTCGCGGGTTGTGGCCGCGACCCCGCGCCGACGGCCGCTCCCGCCCCCGCTCCGGCGCCCGCGCCCGCGCCGCCGCCGGCCGCCGCGACTCCGCCGCCGCCCCCCGCGCCCAAGCCTCCGCCCATCGTCGCGAGGGTCTCCGTCCTCTCCGAGCTCGCGTTCGTGCCGGCCGAAGCCGAGGCGCTCGTTCGCGTGGACCTCGCCCAGCTCGCCTCGCGCGGCGCCGATACGGCGCGCACCCTCGACTTCGTGCTGCGTGCCCAGCATCCGCGCATCCACGCGCTTCTATCGGCCGCCGGGATGTCCCTCGGCAAGGAGATCCGTACGGTCGTCCTCTTCGCCGGCGGCGGGGACGCCTACGCCGTGGCGGGGGTGGGCGAGGTCGACCCGTCCCGCCTCGAGCTGGCGCTCCGCCGCACCGATCCCATCGTGGAACGCGCCGCGCGCGGCCTGGTGTTCACGTGGAGGAAAGTCAAGCCGGGCGCGGCCGAGTCGCCCGCCCCGGGCGAGGACGTCGCCGTGGGCGTCGTCGACGGTCTGGTGCTCGCCGGAACGCCCGCGCTCGTCCGCCGGGCGATCCTCGCGCGCGCCGGCAAGGCCGCGGGCCTCGCCTCCGGCGCGCTCGGTCACGAGGTGGCCGGAGCGCAGACCGGCGCGACCGCGTGGGGCGTGGCCGTGCCCCGACCCGGGGCCGCGCTCGCCGCCGCCGTGCCCGGGCTCGTGCGCGCGCGCTTCTCGAGCGACATCGCCGCCCCCGGCCCCGACGTGGACGGCCTCCTCGATCTCCGCGCCGAGTTTGGCACCGCCGCCGAGGCCGAGGCCTTCCGCGGCCGCCTCGAGGCGTTCCTGTCCACGTTCGCGGCCGTCGGCGGCAAGTCGTCGCTCGGCGCCACTCTCGGCCGGCTCCGCGCCTCGGCCAAGCTGCGGCTCGTCGACGACGGGCGCACGCTCCTCGCCCAGTCGTCGCTGTAACGTGCGCATCGGCATCACCCTCGGCGATCCGTCCGGCATCGGCCCGGAGATCGTCGCGGCCGCCCTTGCCGCGCGGCCGGATCTCGCCGCCTCCGCGGTCGTCTTCGGCGACCCGGCCCTGTCCGACGCCCCGGGCCTCCGCGCGATCACCCGGCTCGCCCCCGACGACCGCATCCCCGGCCGCCCCACCCTCGCCGGCGGCGCCGCCCAGGTCGCGTACCTCGAGGCGGCGATCGCGGCCGCGCGCGCGGGCCAGATCGACGCGCTGGTCACTGCCCCCATCTCCAAGACGCAGGCGCAGGCCGCCGGCCTCGTGTTCCCCGGCCACACCGAACTCCTCGCGGCGCGCCTCGGCGCGCCCGAGCACGCGATGATGTTCCACGGCCCGCGGCTCAAGGTCGTCCTGGCCACGATCCACGCCCCGCTCGCCGACGTCCCGCGCCTCGTCACGCCCGAGGCCGTCGCGCGCGCCGCGTTCCTGGGCGCGCAGGCGATGGCGCGCGACTTCGGCGTGCCCCGTCCGCGCGTGGGCGTCCTCGGCCTGAACCCCCACGCCGGCGAGGGCGGGCTGTTCGGCCGCGAGGAGCGGGACGCCATCGTGCCGGGCATCGCCGCCGCCCGCGACCGGCTCGCCGGCGCCGGGCTCGACGCGACGCTTCACGGCCCGCTGGTGCCCGACGCCGCCTACAGGGGCGATTACGATCTTTACGTGGCGATGTACCACGATCAGGGGCTTATCCCCGTGAAGCTCCTCGACTTCGAGGCGGCCGTGAACGTCACGCTCGGCCTTCCGCTTCCGCGCACCTCCCCCGACCACGGCGTGGCCTACGACATCGCCGGAACCGGCCGCGCCCGCCCCGAAAGCTTCGCCGCCGCCCTCGCGCTCGCGGCCGACATCGTACGCCGTCGGATCGGGTAAAATGGGGCGCCCGCATTCCGGGCCGCATGGACAAGATCGTCGTCAAGGGTGCTCGCGAGCACAACCTCAAGAACATCGACGTCGAGATCCCGCGCGACAAGCTGGTCGTCATCACCGGCATCTCGGGGTCGGGCAAGTCGTCGCTCGCGTTCGACACCATCTACGCGGAGGGTCAGCGCCGCTACGTGGAAAGTCTGTCCGCGTACGCCCGCCAGTTCCTGGAGCAGATGGCCAAGCCCGACATCGACTCCATCGAGGGGCTGTCCCCGGCGATCTCCATCGAGCAGCGCACGACGTCCAAGAACCCGCGCTCCACGGTCGGCACCGTCACCGAGATCTACGACTACCTGCGCCTCCTCTATGCGCGCGTCGGGCGCGTCTACTGCTGGAACTGCCACGGGCGCATCTCCGCGCAGACGGTGCAGCAGATGGTGGACCGGGCGCTGGCGCTGCCCGAAGGGACGCGCTTCTCCGTCGTCGCGCCGATGGTGCGCGACGAGAAGGGCGACTACAAGCGCGAGCTCGAGGACCTGCGCCGCTCGGGCTACCTGCGCGCGTCGATCGACGGCGACCTCCACGACCTCGGCGAGGGCATCCCCAAGCTCGACAAGGCCAAGAAGCACACCATCGAGGTGTTCGTCGATCGCCTGGTGCGCAAGGACGGCATCACCCAGCGCCTCACCGATTCGGTCGAGCTCGCGCTCCACCTCGCCGGCGGCGTGGTTAAGATCTCCCCGCTCGAGGGCGAGGATCTCGTCTTCTCCGAGCGCTTCGCCTGCATCGTCTGCGGCATCACCTACCCGGAAATCACGCCGCGCTTCTTCTCGTTCAACAACCCCTACGGCGCGTGCCCCGCCTGCGACGGCATCGGCGCCAAGATGTTCTTCGACCCCGACCTGATCGTGCCCAACGAGGAGCTGTCGTTGCGTGAGGGGGCGATCGATCCGTGGGAGAAGCGCAACGCGCCGTTCTTCCAGGGCATCCTCGAATCGCTGGCCGCCCACTACAAGGTGGACATGTACACCGCGTGGGCGAAGCTCCCCGAGAAGTTCCGCGACGTGGTGCTGAACGGCACGCACGGGGAGGAGGTCGAGCTCACGTTCGAGAAGAACGGGCGGCGCCACACATTCAAGAAGGAGTTCGAAGGCGTCATCGCCAACCTGGAGCGACGCCTGTCCGAGTACGAGCGGCGCCGCCGCGAGGAGGGCGCGTCCGTCGAGGAATCGTTCGAGGCCGTCTACGAGGAATTCCACCGCTACATGAACCAGTCCCCGTGCGAAGAGTGCGGGGGCACGCGCCTGCGCAAGGAGGCGCGCTGGGTCCGCGTCGGCGACAAGAGCCTGCCCGAGCTGACCGGCCTGTCGCTCGCCGCCGCCCACGCGTTCTTCCGCGGGCTCGAGCTCGAGCCGCGCGAGCAGGCGATCGCGGAGCGCATCCTGCGCGAGATCACCGATCGCCTCGGCTTCCTGGTCAACGTCGGGCTCGACTACCTGGCGCTCGACCGCCCCGCCGGCACGCTGTCGGGCGGCGAGGCGCAGCGCATCCGCCTGGCCACGCAGATCGGGTCGTCGCTCGTCGGCGTGCTCTACATCCTCGACGAGCCGTCGATCGGCCTCCACCAGCGCGACAACGCGCGCCTGCTGGAGACGCTGGTGCGCCTGCGCGACCTGGGCAACACCGTCCTCGTCGTCGAGCACGACGAGGAGATCATCCGCTCCGCCGATCACATCATCGACATGGGGCCGCGCGCCGGCGTCCACGGCGGGCGCATCGTGGCCTGCGGCACGCCGGCGGAGATCCAGTCGTCGACGCACTCCTTGACCGGCGCGTACCTCAGCGGCCGGCGCGGCATCGCCGTGCCCAAGACGCGGCGTCAGCCGCAGCAGCGCTACCTGACGGTCCGCGGCGCGCGCGCGCACAACCTCAAGGGGGAGCAGGTGCGCTTCCCCGTCGGGCTGCTCACCTGCGTCACTGGCGTGTCGGGCTCCGGCAAGTCCACGCTCGTCATCGACACGCTCCTGCGGGCGCTGCAGCAGCGCCTGCACAACGCCAAGACGCCCCCGGGCGAGCACGACGGCATCGACGGGTTCCATCACGTCGACAAGGTGATCGACATCGACCAGTCGCCGATCGGGCGCACGCCCCGGTCGAACCCGGCCACCTACACCGGGCTGTTCACGCACATCCGCGACCTGTTCGCCGCGCTCCCCGACTCCAAGGCGCGCGGCTACAAGGCGGGGCGCTACTCGTTCAACGTCAAGGGCGGGCGGTGCGAGAGCTGCCAGGGCGACGGCATCCTCCGCATCGAGATGCATTTTCTGCCCGACGTCTACATCCAGTGCGAGGCGTGCGGCGGCCGGCGCTACAACCGCGAGACGCTCGAGGTCCGCTACAAGGGGATGAACATCGCCGACATCCTCGACATGACGGTGGCGCAGGCGTCGGACTTCCTGGCGCACATCCCCAAGGTCAGGCAGAAGCTCGACACGCTGCGCGACGTGGGCCTGGGCTACATCACGCTCGGCCAGTCGGCGACGACGCTGTCCGGCGGCGAGGCGCAGCGGATCAAGCTGTCCAAGGAGCTGGCCAAGAAGGCGACCGGCCGCACGATGTACATCCTCGACGAGCCGACGACCGGGCTCCATTTCGACGACATCAAGCAGCTCCTCGACGTCCTGAACCAGCTCGTCGACCAGGGGAACACAGTCATCGTCATCGAGCACAACCTCGACGTGGTGAAGACGTGCGACCACGTGATCGACCTCGGCCCCGAGGGGGGCGACGGCGGCGGGCACGTCGTCGTCACGGGAACGCCCGAGGAGATCGCGCGGTCCGCGGCGTCCTACACCGGGCGCTACCTCAAGCGGGTGCTGTGACGGCGGCGTTCCAGGCGGACGTCGCGGGCCTGGCGGGTTTCTGCGCCCGGGCGGGGCTCGTCCACAAGGTGAACCGGGCGCTCGGCGTCGTGGCGGTGTTCCACCGCGTCCTCGACCGCGACGCGCCGATCTTCGTCGGGGCGGCCGGCTGGCAGCTCGCGTTCGAGATCCGGCTGCCGTTCTACGTGCCCGCCGGGCGGCGGCCGGCGGTGGCCGAGCGGCTGGCGGGGCTGCCGCGCGGCGCGCGCGGCGCGTGGGAGCTGCGCGCCGGGACGGTCGTGTATCGGACGGCGCTGCCGGCGACGACCGGCGTCACCGACGAGGCCGCGACCGCCGCGCTCGACGACGTGCGCGCTCACGCCGCCGCCGCGGCCAAGGAGCTCGAGGCCCTGGCGCGCGCCTGACGGACCGCCGTATGCTCGGACATCCGCCCCGCCGCCGAGGCACTCGCCCTGTATCTGTTCGTCGCGCTGCTGGTCATGGCGGCGGCCGGCGGCCTGCGCGTGTCCGGCCTGGGCGTCGCCGCGGGGATCGAGATCGTCTGCGTCGCCGCCCCGTGCGTGCTCTACGCCTCGGTGCGCGGCGGGGTGCGCGCGCGGCTGGGGCTGCGCCGGCCGCCCGCGCGGGCGCTCCTCGGGGCGGCGATCATCGGCGCGTCGCTGTGGATCGTGCTGCTCGCGGCGGTGATGCCGCTGCAGGAGAGCGTGGCCCCCACGCCCCCCGAGCTCAAGCGCGCCCTCGACCTCCTCGCGGGCGCGGGCGAGCCGCTGTGGCTGGTCGTGGTGGCGGTCGCGCTCGTCCCCGGCGTGTGCGAGGAGCTCCTGTGCCGCGGCATCCTTCTCCCCGCCTTTTCCGCCCGTCGTCGAGCCGTCGGGGTGATGGTGTCGGCGTCCCTGTTCGCGCTCCTCCACCTGTCCCCGTACCGATTCGTGCCCACGTTTCTCCTCGGCCTCTCGCTCGGTTACGTGACCGTCGTGGCGGGGTCCATCGTGCCGGCGATCGTCCTCCATCTGGTTCACAACTCCGCGGTGCTGGTGTCGAGCCGCGCCGAGTGGAGCTGGGTCGACGAGCCGAGTGGGTGGTTGGGTCTGGCGGCGCTGGCGATCTGCGCAGTTGGCCACGCTTGTGTGGGCTTCCCCGCGCGGGCGGCTCTTCGGTAATCGTCCATACATTCTTGTGTCCGTTTGCAAGGGATGATACGTTCTCCTCAAACGAACGCTCCGGAGCGTCTGGCTTTGCGGGTGAGCGAGGATACAAGGATGCAGGACGAACGACGGGTGCTCTGGTACCTGCGGAAGGTTCCGCTGCTGCAGGATCTTCCTGCGGACGTCCTGGCGAAGCTCGCCGAGAAGGTCGAGCTGCGCGAGATCCGCCGGCGCCAGGTCATCTACCTCCCCGGCGACCCTGGGCAGGCGGTGTTCCTGGTGAACGGGGGGCGCGTCAAGGTATCCAAGGTCACGCGCGACGGGAAGGAGCTGACGCTGTCGTACCGCGTGCCCGGGGAGATCTTCGGCGAGACCTGCCTCATCGACGGCGAGCCGCGCGAGGAGATGGCGGAGGCCATGGAAAACGCCCTGGTCACCGAGATCGAGCGGCCCGTCTACGACGAGCTCCTGCGCACCCAGCCGTCCCTGGGCTACAAGATGACGAAGATCCTCGCCCAGCGCCGGCGCGAGATCGAGGCCAAGATCGAGAACCTGGTGTTCAAGGACGTGAACTCCAAGCTGGCGGAGCTGCTGCTCCGCTTCGCCGAGGAGTACGGCGTGGAGGACGCGCGCGGCACCCTGGTCGCGCTGAAGATCACCCATCAGGAGATGGCGAACCTCATCGGATCGACGCGCGAGACGGTGTCGCTGACGCTGGCGCAGTTCAAGAAGCGCGGGTTGATCCAGAGCGAGGGTCGCAAGGTCATCATCAGCGACCGCGAGGGGTTGAAGGCGCTGGCCTGACGGTCGGGTTGCTATAGCGCTCGACCGTTTGCGGCGACGCGCCCGGGCCCAGCCGGACCTCGATGTCGCGGCCGGCAAGGGGGCGGCCGTCCTCGCCGACGATGCGCAGGCGCGGGATGGGCCGTCCGGTCCGGCGGTCGACCACCACCACGGGCTCGTTTCCCTCACCGAACACCCACCGATCCCCCCATTGCCGCAGCGCCGTCACCAAGGTCGCGAGGTCCTTGCCCTTGCCTCCGAGGACATACTCGTAGTGGGCGCCGTGCCGGCCGACGTCGACGCGCTCGAGGACGCCGTGGCGCACCAGGTGCGCGAGGCGCCGGGCGAGGATGTTCTTGGAGATGCCGAGGTTGGCCTCGAAATCGGCGAAGCGGCGCGTGCCGGCGAAGGCCTCGCGGATGACGAGCAGCGTCCACCAGTCCCCCAGGATCTCGAGGGCCTGGGCCACCGAACAGTTCTCCCTCTGGAAGCGACGTCGCACGTCAGGTAAAAGTAGTTGCATAAAGAGACCGAATTGTCCAGGCTGACGGGATGGACGCGTATCGGCCCTCGGCGTGCATCCTGTGCGAGTGCAACTGCGGCCTCGAGGTCGAGCTCGGCGGCGAGGGGGGCCGGCACCTCGTGCGCGTCCGGGGCGACCGGCGGCACCCGGCGTCGCGCGGCTACGCGTGCGAGAAGGCGCACCGCCTCGACCACTACCAGAACGCGCGCGACCGCGTGAGGGCGCCGCTGCGGCGGCGCCCCGACGGCGGGTTCGAGCCGATCGACTGGGACACGGCGATCCGCGAGGTGGCCGCGCGCCTGGCGGCGGTGCGCGACGCCCACGGCGGCGAGTCGATCTTCTACTACGGCGGCGGCGGCCAGGGGAACCATCTGCCGGGCGCGTACGCGACGGCGACGCGGCGGGCGCTCGGCTCGCGCTACCGCTCGAGCGCGCTGGCGCAGGAGAAGACGGGCGAGTTCTGGGTGGCCGATCGGATGTTCGGGGCGATTACCCGCGCCGACTTCGAGCACTGCGACGTCGCGCTGTTCCTCGGCAAGAATCCGTGGCAGTCGCACTCGATCCCGCGGGCGCGCGTGACGCTCAAGGAGATCGCGAAGGATCCGGCGCGCACCCTCATCGTCGTGGATCCGCGGCGCACCGAGACGGCGGAGCTTGCCGATATCCATCTCCAGGTGCGGCCCGGAGGCGACGCGTGGCTGCTCGCGGCGATGCTCGCCATCCTAGTCGAGGAGGATCTCGTCGACCGGGCGTTCCTCGCCGCGCACGTCGTCGGCGTCGAGCCGGTGGTCGCGGCGATCCGCGCCGTGTCGGTCGCGGCCGCGTGCGCGCGCGCCGGCGTCGACGAGGCGCTGGTCCGCCGCGCCGCGCGCGCGATCGGCGGCGCCGCCGCGTTGGCGAGCTTCGAGGACCTCGGCGTGCAGATGAACCGGCACTCGACGCTGGTGAGCTATCTCCACCACCTGCTGGTGGTGCTGACGGGGAGCTTCGGCAAGAAGGGCACGCACTACGTCCCGACGACGCTCGTGCCGTTTGCGACCGGCGCGTCGGGCAAGACGAGCCCGGTGGCCGGCGCGCCGATCATCAGCGGCCTGGTGCCGTGCAACGTGATCGCGGAGGAGATCCTCACCGACCATCCGCGGCGCTACCGCGCCATGCTCGTCGAGGCCGCGAACCCGGCGCACTCGCTCGCCGACTCCCAGCGCTTCCGCGAGGCGCTGCGCGCGCTCGACACGCTGGTGGTCATCGACGTGGCGATGACCGAGACCGCGCGGCTCGCGCACTACGTGCTCCCCGCCTCGACGCAGTTCGAGAAGGCGGAGGCGACGTTCTTCAACTTCGACTTCCCCGAGAACTACTTCCATCTGCGGCCGCGGCTCCTCGCGCCGCCGGAGGGCCCGTTGCCCGAGGCGGAGATCCACGCCCGCCTGGTCGAGGCGCTCGGCGCGGTGACCGAGGCGGATCTCGCGCCGCTTCGCGCCGCCGCGGCGTCCGGCCGGACGGCCTACGCGCAGGCGTTCCTCGCGCGCGTCGCGAGCGACGCTCGCCTGGCGCCGCTGGCGCCCGTGATCCTGTACCGCACGCTCGACCTGCCGGAGGAGCTGCGCGAGGGCGCGGTCGTGCTCGGGCTGGCGCTCCGCTGCGCGCTGCAGAGCGGCGCGTCGCTGGCGCGCGCGGGATTCGGCGGTCCCCCGCTCGCGGCCGCGAATGCGCTGTTCGACGCGGTCCTCGGTAGCCCGTCAGGGCTCGTCTTCGCCGTCGACGAGTGGGGGGAGGTGATGGGGCGGATCGGCACGCCGGACCGCAAGATCCGCGCCGAACTGCCCGACCTGCTCGCCGAGCTCGGGAAGCTGTTCGGCGACGAGGACGCGCGCGACGAGGCGTTCCCGTTCGTGCTGTCGGCGGGGGAGCGTCGCTCGTTCACCGCGAACACGATCATCCGCGACCCGACCTGGCGGAAGAAGGACGCGCAGGGCGCGCTGCGCCTCAACCCCGACGACGCGGCGGACCTGGGCGTGGCCTCCGGGGACGCGGTGCGCCTGACGACGCGGCGCGCGTCGGTGGTCGTGGCGGTGGAGGTGAGCGGCACGATGCAGCGCGGCCACGTCTCCCTGCCGAACGGCCTCGGCCTCGGCTATCCCACCGACGGGGGGTTCGCCGCGACGGGGGTCGCGCCGAACGAGCTCACCGCCGTCGACGCGCGGGATCCGTTCGTCGGGACGCCCTGGCACAAGCACGTGCCCGCGCGCGTCGAGCGGGCTTAGCCGCGGGGAGCCAACTTGCTCCTTCGGAACCGATCGGCGCCGGGGGGCGACCCGCGTCAGAACCAGGCCACGTAGCCGGCCGTGACGCTGACGCTCCGTCGATCGGTGGGGTGAATGCGCACGCCGCCCACGCTCACCTCGAGGTAGGCCTCCGTCGCCCGCCAGATCACCCCGCCGGTGGCGCGCGGGTCGCCCGTGTTATCCCGACGAGGATCGGCGATTTGCGGCATGCAGGGGCCCACCACGGATCCAAGGTATGCGTTCGCCGTGGGGCGCGGGCCGAACGAGATGATCCGTGTGATGCGCTCACGCACCTCGTCCGCGCGCGCGCCGCATATCCCACCAAGAAGGCCGACGAGCCCCACGAAGACGATCCGGCGTGCGCGCATGCGGAGCTGAGAAGCACGCGGCGTACCAACGCTTGCACCACCCGCGAGCAGCGTGCGATAAGGACCGCGTGCGTCGCATACGCGAGTTCCACGCGGTCCTCGGCGGCGAGGAGGGCAAGCTTCCTTCCGTCGAGCTCCCGTTCGACGTGCGCGCGACGTTCGGCGCCGCGCGGCCGAAGGTGAAGGCGACGGTGAACGGGGTCGAGCTGCGGACGACCGTCGCGGTGTACGGCGGGAAGTCGTACGTGGGGTTTCGCGCCGACATCCGCGAGGCGGCCGGCATCGCCATCGGCGACCGGATCCGCGTCCGGCTGGAGCCCGACGAGGAAGAGCGCGTCGTCGACGTTCCCGACGATCTGCGGCGCGCGCTGGCCCGGGACAAGGCGGCCCGGCAGGCGTTCGACGCGCTCGCCTTCACCCACCGCAAGGAATACGCGGCGTGGGTCGCCGAGGCCAAGAAGCCCGAGACCCGGGCGCGCCGCGTCGCGCAGACGCTGGAAAAGCTCCGGTCGCGCTGATCGCCGCCTCCGCGCGCGAGATCGATGGTCGATCGTCTGCCGATCGTCGCGCGGCTCAGGTCCGCGCGCAGCCGGCCCCGCCGGTGCGCGTGAAGTCCATCGTCCAGTTGACCGTCCACTCCTGGCCGTCGGGCGAGTATGCCTGCTCCCAGCGCGCGCGATCCGCGCCGAGCTTGGTCCACACGAACCTGAAGATCGCCGGGCGGCCGCCGATCTCGTCCTCGCCGTAGAACTCGCCGCGGTCGCCATCGAAGCCGCCGGTCACCGGCGGAAGCAACACGCCGGCGCGACCCTCGATCCAGTAGATCGACCACTGGCGCTTCTCGAGATCGAAGATCCGGAGGGCCATCGCGGAGTATCCCTTGGTGGGAAACTGGTACTCGTCGACGTTCACCACGCCCCCGAGGTGGAACGTCATGCACGTGGTGGCGGGGTACTCGACCCAGGCATCGCCGCCCGCGCCGCCCGCCTTCAGCGTGCGATTGTGGACCTTCCACGAGCCGGCCAGGAAGTCGAAGTCGTGCACGTCGCCCGTGCGCACGGGTACGCGGTTCGCGGCGACCTCCTTGTGTGCGGTCGCATGGGGTTGCGGTGCGCGCCCGCAGGCCACGGCGCACGACAGCAACGAGATGAGCTGTGCTCGGCGGACCATGGGGCGAGTATTCATGCCTCCCCTGGGGTCAGGTAGCGCCAGCGGACGGCGGATCGATCAGGCCAGCGGTGGGGGGCCAGCTCTCGCTGGTGGCGCGCGCGCCGGCGGAGTAGGCTCGATCCATGCGCTGGGTCATCCTGGGAGCGGCCGGAATCGTGGCGCTGGGTCTGGGAGCGCAGCCCGCATGGGCCGGCTGCACGGACGGAGCGTGCGGGCGCGTCGACTGGACCGAGATCACCGCGGGGACGCCGGGGCAGCCGACGGCGGCCAAGCTGCACGGCGGCTACGCCTGGGAGGCTTCGAACAGCTGGACCGACGGCCATCCCATGGGCGGATCGCTGCTCGGCTTCGTCTGGCTCTCCTGCGACAGCTCCGACGGCGCGTGCCAAACCCAGCTCCAGGCCGAGCTCGCCAAGGCGGGGACGGCCACGCCGCTCTACTTCGGCGGCCGGTTCTGGGTTCCCGGTGTGGGCGCGGTGCGGCCGCCGCAGCTCTACGCGGAGGGCGAAGCGGGCGCGCCGATGCCGCTGCCGCAGGCCCTCCTCGGGGTCGCGCCGACGAACGCCGTGGTCTGCCCGACGGCGTTCGCGCTGTCTGCGCCGGCGACCGGCGCCGATGCTTCGCCGACCGGCGCGACCGGCGATTCCGGCGGCTGCGGCGTCGGCGGCTCGGGCAGCGCCTGGGCCGCGCTGCTGGTCCTCGCCCTCCTGCGCCGCCGGCGTTGAATGCGGCGGCGGCGCTTCCTCGGTCTGTGCCTTGCCGGAGGGGCGTGGGCCGCGGTCGGCTGCCGGTCCGCTCCGGGCGATCCGCTCGCCGCGCTCGTCGACGCCATCCTGCCGCCGGGCCACGGCCTGCCCGGAGCCGTCGAGGCCGGCGTGCCGGAGTACATCCGGCGCGCGCTCGCCGAACCGCGCTTCGCCGGCGTGCGCGCCCTCCTCGAGGATGGCGCCCGCGCGCTCGACGCGCGGGCCCACGGCCTGGCTCGGCTCCCGCGCGCGGCGCGGCTGGAGCAGCTCGCCGCCGCGCCGCCGCGCTTCGTCGCCGCGCTCGTGGACTTCACCATCGAAGGGTATCTCGGCCACCCGGACCGGGGCGGCAACCGCGACGGGCGCGTCTGGGCCGCGCTCGCCGTCCCCATCCCGCGCCCATGACCGAGCTCGCGGCGCGGGCGGGCGAGCGCTGGGACGCGATCGTCGTCGGGTCGGGCGCGGGCGGCGGGGTCGCAGCCTGGCGGCTGGCGACGGCGGGACGGCGCGTGCTGGTGCTCGAGAAAGGGCCGCGCCTCGGTCGGCGCCCCCTCGTCCCCGACGAGATCGGCTCGTGCCGGCGCGACGAGTTCGTGCCCGCGGTCGCCGACGAGCCGCACGTCTGGGTCGCGGACGGCGCGCCGCCGCGGCCGAGCTACGAGGGCTGGACCGCCTGCTGCGTCGGCGGCGGCACCGTGCACATGAGCGCGATGCTGTACCGCATGCACGACGAGGACTTCGACGCGGCGAGCCGCTTCGGCGTGCCCGCCGGCACGACGCTCGCCGACTGGCCGGTGACCGCGGCCGCGCTGCGCCCGTACTACGACCGTGTGCAGCGCTTCGTCGGGCTCGCCGGCGCGACCGGCGCCAACCCATTCGAGCCGGCGAGCGAGCCCTACCCCGCGCCGCCGATCCGCGCCCACCCGGCGGCGGAGCCGGTCATGGCCGCGGCGCGCGCGGCCGGCCTCCATCCCTACCCGACGCCGCGCGGCCTCCTCGGCGTCGCCGCCGCGGGCCGCGGGCCGTGCGTCCTGTGCGGTTTCTGCGGCAGCTATGCCTGTCCGACCGGCGCCAAGGCGTCGACCGCCGACACATTCCTGCCCGCGGCCGAGGCCAACGGGCGCTGCGTGGTGCTCCCCGGCGCTCGCGTGGTCGGGCTCGTGCCCGGGCCGGCGGTCATCGTGGTCGACGGCGCGGGCGCGCGCCACCGCATCGCCGCCGCCCGCGTGCTCCTCGCCGCCTCGGCGGTGGAGTCGGCGCGCCTCCTGCTCCTGTCGCGGCTCGGCGGTCCGCAGGTCGGCCGCAACCTCCTCTTCTCGCTCGAGACCGCCGGTCGTGCGACCTTCCCCTATGCCCCGCCCCTGTTCCCGGCCGCCGCCGACGCCCTGCCGTTCCTCGGCGTGAGCGTGCAGGATCGCTACCGCGACTCCGGGACGCTGGTGTTCGAGCGCCCGCACCCCAACCCGATCCTGCGCGCGCTGCGCGTCGCCCACGACGGGCCGCTCGGCGCGCCCCTGGTGGCGCGCCTGCGGCGCACCTTCCTCGAGGAGCGCGAGCTCGTCTACGAGAGCTTCATCGAGATGTTGCCGCGGCCGGGCGCGCGCGTGGAGCTCGAGGAGGCCGCCGTCGATCGTCTCGGCGTTCCGGCGGCGCGCATCGTCGTCGACACGCTGCCCGGCGAGCCCGAGCGCGCCGCGCGGCTCGGCGCCGTCGCGCGCGACGTGCTCGAGCGCCTCGGGCCGGCGCGGGTGACCGAGGACGCGGCGCTGCGCCGCACCACGTTCCTGCAGGGCGGCACCTGTCGCATGGGGCGCGACCCGGACGCCTCGGTCGTCGACGCCGCGGGGCAGGTGCACGGCGTCCCGGGGCTCCACGTCGTCGACGGCGGCGCGCTGCCGACGCTGGGCGGCGTGCCGCCGACCCTGACCATCATGGCCAACGCGCTGCGCATCGCCGAGCTGCTGATCGCGTGAGCGCGTCTTCCGGACCCCGCTCCGCGGGGTCCTCACAACGGGGGGAGCCGCTTCGCGACGCGCGCCTACGGCGCGCGAGAGCTCCCCCCGTTCGCCCCCCATATCGGAGCGACGCCGCCTGCGCCCCCGCTTATCCCG
>DATFWE010000305.1:0-8476 GCA_035259575.1 Haliangiales bacterium | reverse complement strand
CCGCCGGCGGAGCCGGCGTCGGCGCTTCCCGGCCCTGGTGGGCCGGCCTCGGCGTCATCCTCGTCGTCGTCCTCCTGCCGGTGATCGGGTTCTTCGGCTACCGCTTGCTCAAGGAGCTCCGCAAGTGACGCGCGCCGACCATCCCATCCTCGTCGTGGACGACGAAAAGAACATCCGCCGCACGCTGCGCATGGTGCTCGAGGGGGAGGGGTACGAGGTGGCCGAGGCGGCGAGCGGCGACGAGGCGACGTCGCTCCTCGGCCAGACGCGCTTCGACCTCGTCCTCCTCGACGTGATGCTGGCCGAGGCGAACGGCATCGAGCTCCTCGAGCGCCTCAAGCGGGGCGAGATCGGCGGCGACGCCGGCACCGACCGCGCCGTGCCGGTCATCATGATCAGCGGCCACGCCAACGTGGCCGACGCGGTGCGCGCGACGCGCGAGGGCGCGTTCGACTTCCTGGAGAAGCCGCTCGAGCGGGAGACGCTCGTCCTGCGCGTGCGCAACGCGCTGGAGCGCCGCGCGATGACCGCCGAGGTGGAGCGCCTGCGCCAGGCGGTGGCCGGCAAGTGGGAGATGGTGGGGGAGTCCGCGCCGATGCAGGACCTCTACCGGCAGATCGCCAAGGTCGCGCCCACCAAGGGGCGCGTGCTCATCACCGGGGAGAGCGGCACCGGCAAGGAGCTCATCGCCCGCGCGATCCATCAAAGCTCGCCGGTGGCCGCCGGCGAGTTCGTCAAGGTGAACTGCGCCGCGATCCCGCCGGAGCTGATCGAGAGCGAGCTGTTCGGCCACGAGCGGGGCGCGTTCACCGGCGCCGTCGGGCGGCGGCGCGGCCTGTTCGAGGTCGCCGACGGCGGCACGATGTTCCTCGACGAGATCGGCGACATGTCGCTGTCGGCGCAGGCGAAGGTGCTGCGCGTCCTCCAGACGGGCGAGCTGGTGCGCGTCGGCGGCGAGAAGACGATCCGCGTCGACACGCGCGTCATCGCCGCCACCAACAAGGACCTCGACAAGGAGGTCGCGGCCGGCCGCTTCCGCGAGGATCTGTTCTTCCGCCTCAACGTGGTGCCGCTGCGCGCGCCGGCGCTGCGCGAGCGGCTGGGCGACGTGCCGCTCCTGGCGGCGGCGTTCGTCCGGCAGTGCTGCGAGGAGAATGGATTCCGCCCCAAGCGCCTCGCCCCCGAGGTGGTGGCGCGCCTGCAGGCGCATTCCTGGCCGGGCAACGTGCGCGAGCTGCGCAACGTCATCGAGCGGCTGGTCATCATGGCCGACGACGAGATCACCGAGCGCGACCTCCCGCCCTACCTCGTGGGGGGCGCGCGGCGCGCCGAGGGGCCGGCGCCGGCGGCCAACGAGCTCGATCCGCGGCGCTTCCTCGCGCTGACCCTGCGCGACTTCCGCGACGAGAGCGAGAAGGAGTTCCTCAAGCTGAAGCTCCGCGAGTACGAGTGGAACATCTCGCGCACGGCGCAGGCGCTGGGGATCGAGCGGACCAATCTGCACAAGCGGCTGCGCGCGCTGGGCATCGAGCGCGAGTCGTGACGGCGTATCTCCTCACCCTCGTCCTCCTCGCCGCGCCCGCATCCAGCGAAGACGATTTCTACGCGGCGATGGCGCTGGCGAGGGAGGGGAAGCCGGCGCCGGCGGCGGCGGCGCTGCGGCGCGTCGCCGACGCGAAGGACGGCTTCGCCGACGACGCGCTGGCGGAGCTGGCGCGCCTGTATGAGGAGCAGCTGGGCGAGCCGGTGAAGGCGCTCGCGGCGTGGGAGGAGCTCGGACGGCGGTTCCCCGACAGCCGCCTCGCGGCGCGGGCGGAGCGGCGCGCGGCGGCGCTCCGCGAGGCGCTGGGGCCGGATCACGCCGCGGCCGCCGCCGTCGCCGAGTGGCAGCGCATCCTCCAGGAGTTCGGCACCGTGCCCCACGCCGCGTCGGTGGCGCGCGCGGAGGCGCTGCTGCGCGACCATCCCGACTTCGGCGGCGCCGCGCAGGTGGCGTTCTGGATCGGGACGGTGCGGGAGCAGGAGGGCGACGCCGCCGGAGCGGAGGCGCGCTGGCGCGAGGTCGCGGCGCGCTGGCCGGGGACGGAGTGGGCGCGGCGCGCCGAGCGGCGCGTGGGCGACCTCCTCGTCGCGCGCGGCGATCTCGACGGCGCGGAGGCGCTGTACCGCACGTCGGGGAGCGACCTCGGCCGCCTCGCCCTCGAGCGCTGGCGGGTCCGCCTGGCGACGCTGGCGTGGGTCGTCCTCGCGGCGCTGGCGCTGGGCGCGGTCGCCGAGGCGCGGCGCCTCGCCGGCTCGTGGCGCGGCGCGGCGCGGGCGCTGGTCCGGCCGCCGGTGGAGGCGATCTATTTCATCCCGGTGGCGGCGATCCTCGTCGGGGCGGGCTACAGCGAGAACTGGGCGATCGCCCACGCGCTGGCGTTCATCTGCGTCGGCGGGCTGGCGGTGACGTGGGCGTCCGGGGCTGTGCTCGAGGCGGCGCGCCGCGCGGGGCCGCTGCGCCGCCGCCGCGTCGCGGCGCACATCGTCGCGGTCGCCGCCGCGGTGGCGGCGATCTGCTACCTCGCGGTCACGCGCGAGCGGCTGGTCGACATGCTGGTGGAGACGATCCAGTTCGGACCGGAGCGGTAGCGCGCCAACCTGCTACATTCGAGACAGCGTCATGAAGGACAAGAAGGGCCGCATCCTCGCCGTGAAATGGGGCCTCAACCCCAACTCCTCGAGCCTGGGCGTCGACGTCACGTTCCTCCTCCTCGGCGCCGGGGCGCTCGCGCTGCTCACGCCGGTCGTGGGCGCGCTCCTGCGCCTCCGGCGCGTCCGGGGAAAGAAGGCCGCCCCGTGAGGACGTTCCGGGCCGAAGCGTTCGGCGGGATCGTCCAGCTCGAGCGCCCGCGCGCGCTCGTCTTCATCGACCGCGACTACGCCCGCTCCCTCGGCCACGACGGCGGCGCCCGCTGGTCGGCGCCCGAGACCGCGCTCGGCGCGCGGCCGCTCGCCGCGCCGCTCGAGGCCCACCTCCAGCTCACCAATCGCTGCGGCGCCGGCTGCCGCGGGTGCTACACCGGCGCCACGCCGACGGGCGCCGCCGGCGAGTGGGGGCTCGCCGAATGGAAGCGCGCCATCGACGCGCTCGCCAAGCAGGGCGTGTTCCACCTAGCGCTGGGCGGCGGCGAGAGCGCGGCGCTGCCGTGGCTCGGCGACATTGCCGCCCACGCGCGCGCCCGCGGGCTCATCCCCAACCTGACGACGAGCGGCCTCGAGGGGCTCGATCGCCTGGTCGCGATCGCCCCGCTGTTCGGCCAGATCAACGTGTCGATCGACGGCGTGGGCGATGTCTACGCGCGCGTGCGCGGCTTCGACGGTTTCGCCCGCGCCGACGCCGCAGTGCTGCGCCTGCGCGCGGTCAAGAAGGAGATCGGTCTCAACTGCGTGGTGACGCGCGACAGCTTCGACGCGCTCGGCGACGTGTTCGCCTACGCCCGCCGGCGCCGCCTCAACGAAGTGGAGCTCCTCCGCTTCAAACCCGCGGGGCGGGGCGAGCGCGCCTACGCCGCGCTCCGCTGCACCGACGAGCAACACCGCGCGTTCCTGCCCACGGTGCTGCGCCTGAGCCGCCGCCACCGCGTGCGCGTGCGCGTCGACTGCAGCTACACCCCGATGATCGCCTGGCACGATCCCGGCGCCGAGCTGCTGCGGCAGCTCGCCGTGTACGGCTGCGTCGGCGGCGACTTCCTCATCGGCGCCAAGGCGTCCGGCGTCATGACCGCGTGCAGCTTCGCCGCGCCGCCCCCGGAGCGCCCCCGCGTCGACGCGATCGCGGCCTACTGGGAGCGCGACGACGCGTTCGCCGCGTTCCGCGGCTGGCGCGACGCCGAGGAGCCGTGCCGCTCCTGCCCGTACCACGAGCTGTGCCGCGGCGGCTGCCGCGTGGTGTCCGCGCACGTCGCCGGCAGCCTCCGCGCGCCCGACCCCGAGTGCCCGCGCGTGACGAGCCATCGCCGACACCTGCCGGTTCTGGGGTAGACTGCGGACAATCCATGAAGACCGTGGTCGTCATCAGCGACGCGACCGGCGACACCGCCGAGCGGGTGGTCCGGGCGTCGCTGCTCCAGTTCAAGGATGTGCAGTGCAGCGTCCGCCTCTACTCGCAGGTGCGCCTCGAGGCGGAGGTGGAGAAGATCATCGAGCGCGCGGCGGAGCTGCGCGCGCTGGTCGTGTTCACCCTCGTCAACGCGGCGGAGCGCGAGCTCCTGTGGAAGCTCTGCGATCGCCTCAACGTCGAGGCGGTGGATCTCATCGGCTCGCTGATGGGCAAGCTCGCCGGCTACCTCAACGCGGTGCCCCAGGGCGTCCCCGGCCTCTTGCACGCGATCAGCGAGGACTACTACCGGCGGATCGAGGCGGTCGAGTTCGCGGTCAAGAACGACGACGGCGCCGAGCCGCGCAATCTGCCCAAGGCCGACCTGGTGCTCGTCGGCATCTCGCGTACCTCCAAGACGCCGCTCACGATGTTCCTCGCCCAGCAGAAGGGCGTGAAGGTGGCGAACGTTCCGCTCGTCCTCGGCGTCCCGCCGCCGCAGGAGCTGGAGCAGCTCGACCCGCGCCGCGTCTTCTGCCTCACGATCCAGCCCGACGCGCTGGTCAAGATCCGCCAGGCGCGCCTGGCGCACCTCGGCATGCCCGCGGACTCGAGCTACGGCCTGCGCGATCACATCCAGCGCGAGACGCAGTACGCGCAGGAGACGTTCCGCAAGCACCCCGACTGGCCGGTCATCGACGTGACCAGCAAGGCCATCGAGGAGACCGCCGCCGACATCCTCCGCATCTTCAAGGAACGCAGCCAGTAGCCCACGGGTACGACATCATCCTACCCATTGACGCGTGGCATCCGTTATAGTAGATGTATCTCCACTGTGACGGACGCAACCCTGATCCTCGGCGCCGTGAGCGCCGTCGCGGCCACCGTGACGGGGGCCCTGGGGTACGGTTTCTCGTCGCTGACCGTGCCGGTCGCGCTGCTGTTCTACTCGTCGCGCGTCCTCAATCCGGCGCTCATCCTCGTCGAGGTCGCGGTCAACGTCTACGCGCTGTTCCTCAATCGGCGGGCGGTGCGGCGGGTGTGGCCGCGCGTCGCGCCGATGGTGCTCGGGCTCGTCCCCGGCGTCGCCGTGGGCGCGCTGATGCTGTCGCGCGTCGCGCCGTCGACGATGAAGACGGTCACGTTCCTCGTGCTCCTGCCGCTGATCCTCCTCCAGGCCGCGGGCGTGCGCTGGCCGTTCCGCCGCGAGCGCGCCGCCGGGGCGCCGCTCGGCGCCGGCGTGGGCTTCCTTTACGCGACGACGACGATCAGCGGGCCGCCGCTGGCGCTGTTCTTCAACAACCAGGGCATGGTGAAGTCCGATTTCAAGGTCGCGCTGGCGATCGCGCGCTCGGCCGAGTCGCTGCTGACGCTGGCCGCCTACGCCTCGCTCGGGCTGTTCACCGGCGAGAGCTTCGGCCTTCTGCCGTGGATCGTGCCGGCCGTGCTCGTCGGCATGCCGCTCGGCCACTGGCTGATCCGCCGGCTCAACGCGGAGACGTTCCGGCGCGTGTGCATGAGCTTCGACGCCTGGGTGGTCGCGTTCGGCCTGTCGCGCCTGCTGCCGGGCGCACTGGGCGTGGTGATTCCGCTCACCGCGGTCGGGATCGATCTCGCGCTCCTATGGAATTTCTTCTTCGTGGCGCGCCGCCTGGAGGCCGCATGAGCGACGCACTGCTCCGGCTCGTTGCGGCGGTGGAGCGCTTTCCGCGCATCACGTTCGCCACGGGCTTTGGCGTCGAGGGGTGCGTGATCCTCGACCTCATAGGCCGGAACCGCCTGCCGATCGACGTGTTCACCCTCGACACCGGCGTGCTCTTTCCCGAGACGCTGGCGCTGTGGCGGCGTCTCGAGGATCGCTACGGCCTCACGATCCGCGCCGTGCGCGCCGAGCGGCCGGTCGAGCACGGGCTGTGGCTGCGCGATCCCGACGCCTGCTGCCACGCGCGCAAGGTAGTGCCGCTGCGGCGCGAGCTCGCGCGCTTCGACGCGTGGGTCACCGCGATCCGCCGCGACCAGACGCCGGACCGCGCGTCGGCGCTGCCCGTGGAGGACGACGCCAAGTTCGGTCTGGTCAAGATCAACCCGCTCGTGGACTGGACGATCAAGGACGTGTGGCGTCACGTCCACGATTTCGACGTCCCCTACAACCCGCTGCACGACCGCGGCTACCCGTCGATCGGGTGCGAGCCGTGCACCGTCCCCGTCGCCCTGGGCGAGAACCCCCGGGCGGGCCGCTGGCGGGGACTGGCCAAGACCGAGTGCGGCCTGCACACGAAGGAGCCCTAGCGCATGGTCCTGCCTCACGGTGGTAGCCTCGTCGACCGAATCGTCCCCGCCCGCGACGTGAGCGGCCTGCTCCGCGTCGTCCTCGACGCGCGCGAGCTCGCCGACCTCGAGCTCATCGCCGTGGGCGCGGCGAGCCCGCTCACCGGCTTCGTCGGTCGCGAGGACTACGAGCGCGTCCTGGCGGAGAGCCGCCTGGCGTCGGGCGTCGTCTGGCCGGTGCCGTTCACGCTGGCGGCGCCCGAGCCGGGCATCTCCGGGGACGTGGCGCTCGCCGACGCGGCCGGGCGGATCTGGGGCGTCCTGCGGGACGCGCGGACGTTCCGGCGCGACCCGCGCGCCGAGGCGCTCGCCGTGTACGGCACCGACGATCCGAGCCACCCCGGCGTGGCCTACACCCTGTCGCGGCCGGAGCACGCGATCGGCGGCGACGTCGACGTGTTCCCTCTGCCCGATCTGCCGTTCGCGCGCTACCGCCTCACGCCCGCGGCGCTGCGCGCCGAGATCGCGCGCCGTGGGTGGAAGCGCGTGGCCGGATTCCAGACGCGGAATCCGATCCACCGCGCCCACGAGCACTTGACCAAGCTCGCCCTCGAGCAGACCGACGGCATCGTCCTGCACCCCCTCGTCGGCGAGACGAAGAACGACGACGTCCCGGCGGCGGTGCGCTTCCGCGCCTACGACGTCCTCGTGTCCCGGTACTATCCGCCCGAGCGGACGATCCTCGCCGCGTTTCCGGCGGCGATGCGCTACGCGGGACCGCGCGAGGCGCTGTTCCACGCCATCGCGCGCAAGAACTACGGCATCACCCACTTCATCGTCGGGCGCGATCACGCCGGCGTGGGCAAGTTCTACCCGCCGCTCGCCGCGCAGGAGATCTTCGACCGGTTCCCCGATCTCGGCGTCGAGCCGCTCAAGTTCGAGCCGACGTTCTACTGCACGGTATGCGAGAACCTGGCGTCGCCGCGCACTTGCCCCCACGACGCCAAGCTCGAGCTGTCTGGGTCGAAGGTGCGCGAGATCCTGCGCGCCGGCGGGGACCTGCCGCGCGAGTTCACGCGGCCGGAGGTCGCCGAGGTCCTGCGCGAGCACTACGCGCCCAAGGGGTTCATCCTGTGGTTCACCGGGCTCTCGGGCGCGGGCAAGAGCACGCTGGCGCAGGCGGTGGCCAAGCGCATCGACGGGGAACGCAGGCTCGAGATCCTCGACGGCGACGAGGTGCGCACGCACCTGTCCAAGGGCCTCGGCTTCTCGCGCGAGGATCGCGATATCAACATCCATCGCATCGGCTTCGTGGCGCGCACGCTCGCGCGCCACGGCGTGGGCGTGGTCACCGCCGCCATCTCGCCCTACGCCGACACGCGCGCGGCGGTGCGGCGGTCCGCGGAGGAGCACGGCGTGGCGTTCATCGAGGTGTTCGCCAGCGCCAGGCTGGAGTCGCTCGTCGAGCGCGACGTGAAGGGGCTGTACAAGAAGGCGATCGCCGGGGAGATCGCGCATTTCACCGGAGTGTCGGACCCGTACGAGCCGCCGCCGAGCCCGGACGTGCGGGTGCACACCGACGTCGAGACGGTGGGCGAAAGCGTGGACAAGATCCTCGCGGCGCTGCGGTCGCGCGGGCTGATACGCGGAGTCCAGGGATGACGGTCTACCCCGCCTTCTTGAAGCTCGAGGGCCTCGCCGCGCTCGTCGTGGGCGCGGGGGAGGTCGCGGCGCAGAAGATTGGCGGGCTGATCGCGGCGGGGGCGCGCGTGACGGTGGTCGCGCCGGCGGTGTCGCCGCTGGTGCGGGTGCAGGACGTCACGCTGGTGGAGCGCGGGTTCGAGCCCGGCGACCTCGACGGGGTGCGCTGGGTCGTCGCCGCGGCCACGCCGGAGGTGAACGCGCGCGTGGCGGCGGAGGCGGAGGCGCGCGGGATCTTCGTCAACGCGGTCGACGACACCGCGGCGTCGACGGCGTACCTCGGCGGGGTGGTGCGGCGCGGCGACGTGACGCTGGCGATCTCGACGGGCGGATATGCGCCGGCGCTGGCCGGGCTCCTGCGCGAGGCGCTGGAGGCGGTGCTGCCCGTCGATCTCGATCGCTGGATGGCGGTCGCGCGCGCGACGCGGC
>DATFWE010000304.1:0-6784 GCA_035259575.1 Haliangiales bacterium | reverse complement strand
CCTGAGGGATCCCCTCATTTGAAACACGGCTCCAGTTCGGTCAGGCGACGAGCGACATCATCGAAGAGGATCGGGAGTCGCCATTCAATTTCTGTTGGTAAGGAGAGCAGGAGTCGACGCCCGAGGGTCAGGAGGGACAGGACGCGGCGATGGCGTCGCGTATTGGCTTGGTAGCGATACTGCAGCCGAGATCGTTCGCCCGCGAAGCCAAGGAGAAGGGCCACGAGCGAGGCGATCGCGCCGATCAAAAGCAAGACATCAATCCGGGCGGGGCTGCGGCTGCCTGAGTATTCGAGTTTCCAGCCAAACCGCGGATTCTTCGTGTCGCGCAGCGTTTCCTCGATCTGCATGCGCTTCGCATAGATGGCCGTGATGACGGCGGCCGACGCGGTTTCGTCCAGCGAAGTGACAAGCAGCCACGGCTCTCGCGCACTTTGGGCCGCAGTCTTCTCGGCATTGCGTCGCCGGAAGTTGGTCAACGGACCGCGGGCCTCCTTGGAACGCTGGTCGACGACGATGACTCGCAGCGTGTGACGATGCGTTCGGGAAACGAGTCTCAAGCCCAAGTCTCGGGGTCGCCGGCGCGCGTGTCCGTAAAGGCTCTGGGACTTTGCCCAGTCCCGGCGATTGTCACCTCGAGTGGCGTTTATGGTCACGAGAATCCCGCTGCGGATCCGGACCACAAAGTCCCAGCCAAGCCTGAGGATATTCCCCCACATCATCGGCCTGAATCCCGCGTCGAGCACCAAAATGGGCCGACACCGTTTGGGTATGACCGCTGCGAGCTGAAGTAGGAATCGCTGCTCGATCCTGGTGTTACTGAGCAGGTTGATCGGGTGGGTTTCCGCGTAGATGGGGATCGCCCGTCCTTCAAAGGCGACCGCTGCGTACAACACACAGAAGCGATGAATCGTCGCCTCGGTCCAGTCGACCACGATCGTTGGTCGGTTCCCGCCGAGAATCCGTTCTGCAATTGCTGCGAAGAACGCGATGCGATCGCGGGCAAGATCCTCATTCCCGAGTAGGCGATCGATTCGCTTGATCCCGTGTCTCTCCGACGACGATGGTGACGCACCTCGGCCCACACTCGTGAGCGTAAGGACACCTCCGGCAAGCAACCCACCGACGCCGGCGAGAACCGACCGAACTCGCGCGGCATGAACTTCTACACGGGATTCGAAGTAACAACGTAGACTGGCAAGGACGCGCACGCAGCACCTCCGGTTTCTCGACAACTCCAGAGGATCACGGCAGCGTGCGCGTCGCTACTTCTTGCCAATCGCAACTCGAAGCGATCGACATCGTTCGTTTTCGGACCGCCATTCGTGGGGAGACCTCAGGTTCCGGGCCGGCACCGGCGCCGCCCGGCCCCGCTTCTGTGTTCGCGGCACAATCGCCTCCGCGCGGAGAAGGACGACGGTGCCGACACCATCGCCCGCGCCGTGGCGGCTAGCAGCGCGGCACGCCAGGGATTGCTCGCGATCTAGCCTGCCGTCCGAGGTCTGACCTGACGACCGAGCACACGTCGCCCTCTGCGGGGCTGTGGAGGGGTGACGCGCCTGAGGGCGGCCGCCTCGGGGGCGCCGGTGCGGTCGGGAGCGGCCGCCCTCAGTCGCTTGACCAGACCACGACCGCGAGGCGCTCCTTCCTCGCCACAGGATCCTCGTTCGCGGTCTGCTCACACCGTCGCACAGCCCCTGCTGCTGCCAGATTGAAAAAACATCCCCCGCCCCCCCAAGCGGCAAGGCGTCGCCCCAGCATTCGCATTCGAATTCCTTGTTCGAATTCCTTGTTCGTCGACCTTCGACCCGAGGCCTGAAGCCCGAGGCCTGAGGTGTGTCCGGGGGTGGTTGTGCCCGGCGCCCGAAAGCGCCAGGCTTGGAGTGCGTCGCGCGCGACGCGAAGGAGGACGCCATGCCGACCTACATCACGCTCATCAAATGGACGGACCAGGGGCGCAAGGAAGTGGGCACCCTGCCGGATCGGGTCGCGGCCGTGTCCAAGCGCCTGCAGGAAGCCGGCGCCAAGCTCCTTGGCAACTATGTCGCCATGGGCCGCTACGATCAGGTCGCCATCGTCGACGCGCCCAACGACGAGGTCGTGGCCAAGCTGGCCCTCGTCATCGCCGGACGCGGGAACGCCGTAACCGAGACGCTCCGGTGTTTCTCCATGGAGGAGGTGCGTAAGCTGATGAGCTAGGAGCCCCCCATGACGATCGCCCCCTACCAAGCGATTGGCCTCATCCCCACCGTCGTCGGCGTGCGGCGCCGCGACGAGATCGCCAAAAACCTCGATCACCTGAGCCACCTCGTCAAGGCGGCGATGTGGCTGACCGGCCTCGACCTGCCAGTGCGCCTCATCTCCATTCCCGAGGGCGCGCTGCAGGGATTCACGGACGAGGTCATGGACGTCGATCACGAGACCTACGCGCGCGAGTGCGCGATCGACATCCCCGGCCCGGAGACCGACTACCTGGGGAAGATCGCCAAGAAGTGGAACGCGTTCATCATGGCGCAGGCCAAGGCGCGCCACCCCGAGTTCCCCGGGCGCTTCTTCAACGTCGGGTTCGTGATCGATCCCGCGGGCGCGATCGTGCTCAAGCACCACAAGACCGTTCCGCTCTTGCCCGTCGAGCATTCGGTGGTGCCGCACAACGTGTGGGACAGATGGGTCGAGCTCTACGGCCGGCGCCTCGACGCGTTCTACCCCGTCGCCGACACCGAGATCGGGCGGCTGGGGATCCTCATGGCGAACGAGGGGTCGTACCCGGAGAACGCGCGCGGGCTGGCGATGAACGGCTGCGAGGTCGCCTACCGCGGGCCGTACCCGGCGCCCCACGCCGGCAGCTTCCTCGAGATCCAGAATCGCGCCCGCGCCCTCGACAACAACATGTACGTGATCGGCAACAACCTGGCCACGTACTACCTCGACGGGAGCTCGGACGTGGCGATCGACACGTTCGGGGGCGGCAACATGATCGTCGACTACAAGGGGCAGCTCATCGGCCGCCACGCGCACAGCGGAGCATCGGCCTACGTGGCCGGGACGATCGACATCCAGGCCCTGCGCGACTTCCGCGCCCGCGCGCTGTGGGACAACTGGATGAAGGACCTGATGGTCGAACAGTATCAGCTCATCTACGACAGGCCGATCTATCCCAAGAACCTCTACCTGAACCGGCCGCCGATGAAGCACGCCGAGTACCGGCGCGAGGTGATCGAGAAGCAGATCGCGCTCATGCACGAGCGCGGCGTATGGGTCCGTCCGGACAAATAGGCTCCCGCCTTGCAATAATCGGTGGCGTGCTCCGTATCTACGCGTATTCCGTTCGGTCCACCCGGGCCCATGGGCCCAGGTGAGCGGATCCGCACACTGCTCGCGCTGGTGGCCTGCGGCTGCGGCGCCGCGACGGAGAGCTACGTGAAGATCGTCGGCGTGAACCTGGAGGGGGACACCGCGATCGCCAAGGGCGACATCCTCGCCGGGCTGCGCACGCGCGCGCCGCGCGGCTTCCTCATCAAGGACTACGCGGAGTACGACGAGGCGGCCGTGGCCGCCGACCGCGAGCGCATCATCTCGTACTACCAGCGCCACGGCTATTTCTCGGCGCGGGTGACCGACGTCAAGGTCGCGCGCGAGGGCGAGGACCGCGTGACGGTGACGTTCCAGATCAGCGAGGGCGCGCCCACCCGCATCAAGAAACTCGACGTCGAGGGGATGCCCGCGCGCGCGCCCGACGGGCCCGACGGGGAGGCGGTGCCGCTCCGCGATCTTTTGCAGATCGAGGAGGGCGAGATCTACGGCGAGGAGCCGTACCTGGCCGCCAAGGCGCGGCTCGAGCGGTTCCTGGTGCAGCGGGGGTACGCCTACGCCGCGGTGGCGGGGCGGGTGGAGGTCGACGCCGGCGCGCACGAGGCGGCGGTGCGCATCGACGTCACCCCCGGGCCGGTCGTGACCATGGGCCCCACGACCGTCACGGGGCTCGAGCGCCTGCCCGAATCGGTGGTCCGCAACCGCCTGGCCTGGGACGAGGGCGACCGTTACGACCCGCGCCGGATCGAGCGCACCAAGGGGCGCCTGTACCAGCTCGGATACCTGTCGAGCGTGGACATCGGCCTCGCGCGCGAGGGCCAGCCGGCGGTGCTGCCGACGACGATCGTCGCGCACGAGGGCGCGCGGCACGAGCTCAAGCTCGGCGGCGGCGCCGCGCTGGACAACGCCAACCTGCTCGTCCGGCCGCGGTTCGGTTACCTGGTGCGCGGGTTCCTCGATCCGCTGTTGACGCTGGAGCTCGACGCGCGCCCCGGCTTCGTCGTCATGGGCCAGGGCCAGGCCGGGCAGCTCGCCGGGTCGGTGGGCGCGTCGCTCGACCGGCACGATCTGCTCGCGCCGCGCCTGCACGGCTCGCTCGCCGTCATCGCCGAGGTCACCCAGCTCCAGACCTATTCGGCGCGCGAGCTGCGCGGCCGGATCGCGTTCGACCGGCCGTTCGTCGACGACCACCTGCTCCTCGGCGCCGGCTACCAGCTGCGCCTGCTCGACTTCACCAGCATCTCCGACGCGCTCACCGCCGCGGATCGCGCGCGCGTCGGGCTCCCCGCCGACGTGGACCTCAGCCTCCGCCTGAGCTACGCGCTCGGCTATTTCGAGCAGTCGATCGCCTACGATCTGCGCGACAACCCGGCCGACCCCCAGGACGGCATCTACCTCGAGCTCCGCGCGGAGGAGTCCGGCACGCTGTCCCGGAGCGAGTTTCCCTACGTCAAGCTCGCCCCCGAGGCGCGCGGGTACGTGTCGCCGTTCGACTGGCTGGTCGTGGCGGCGCGGCTGCGCTACGGCGACGCCGTCAGCGGCGAGCCGCCGATCACCCAGCGCTACTTCTCGGGCGGCGCGTCGGACCACCGCGGCTTCACGTTCCGCCGCCTGTCCCCCATGTCGACCGGGACCGCGGACGGGGTGACGGTGCCGATCGGCGGGCGCACGCTCCTCGAGACCGGGCTCGAGCTCCGCTTCCGCCTGTTCAGGCTGTGGGGCAACTGGGTGGGGGCGGTGGCGTTCGCCGACGGCGGCGACGTGACGCTCACGCCCGCCGAGATGGACCCGCTCCACCTGCACTGGGCGGTCGGGGGCGGCCTCCGCTACAACACCGTGGTGGGCCCGATCCGGTTCGACGTCGGCTATCGGCTGAACCGGTACGGGCCGGGCGAGCCGGACGCGGGCGACCGCGTCGCCTTCCACCTCAGCCTGGGGCAGGCGTTCTGATGCGCCGGGTCGGGCGCATCGCGGTGCGCGTCGTCGGCGGCGTCGTCGCGCTCGCGCTCGTCGCCGCGCTGGCGCTCGTCGTCGCGCTGCAGACGGAGTGGGGGCGCGGCGTCGTCAAGGACCGCGTGACCGCGGCGCTGAACGGCCTCCTGCGCGGGCGGGTCGACATCGGGCGCCTGGAGGGCGGCCTGCTCGCCCACGCGGTGGCGCGCGACGTGGTGGTGCGCGACGCGTCGGGGCGGGAGGCCCTGCGGGTGGACCGGCTCGAGGCCCGCTATGCCCTGCTCGGGCTGCTGTCGTCGCGGATCGACGTCAGCGAGGTCGCGGTCGAGGGGATGACGGCCGATGTCGCGCGCCTTGCGGCGATCCTGCCGCCGCCGTCGGAGACGCCGGCAGCGCCCTCGCCGTGGGCGATCGACGTCGGCCGCGCGCTCGTGCGCGACGCCGCCGTGACGATCGCGGTGGACGGCCGGCCGCGGCGCGTCGATGGGATCCAGATCGACGCGCGGATCGCCCAGCGCGCGGGCCGCCTGTCGGTCGCGCTCGCGTCGGCGCGGGCGCGCTGGGCCGACGAGGACGTGACGGCGACGCTGCGCGGGGACGTGGACGTCGAGGGGGACGAGGCGCGTGTCACCAACGTCATCGCCGAGGCGGGCGGCTCGCGCCTGGTCGTGCCGCGGGCGGCGGTGCGCACCGACGCCGGCGGGGCGGCGGGGGGCGCGCACGTGACGCTCGCCGCCGCGGACGTGCGGCGCTTGTTCCCCGGGGCGGAATGGGCCGGCGATGTGAGCCTGTCGGCGAGCTTCGCCGGCGCGAAGCACTGGACGGTCCACGCGGTCGGCACGATCGCCGGCGCCCCCGCGTCGATCGACGCGCGCGTCACCCCCGCCCCGCCCGCCGTCGAGGCCACCGTGCGCCTCCACGGCATCGATCCGGCCGCCGTGTGGGCCGGCGCGCCGCGGGGCGCGGTGCACGTGGAGGCGACCGCGGACCTGCGCGGCGGCCCGAAGCTCGCCGCCCTCCGCGGCTCGGCGCACCTCCGCGCCGACGGGCAGATCGAGGGGCATCGCGTCGACGACCTCGAGGCCGACGTCACGCTGGCGGGCGGCCGGCTGGGCGCCCGCGCCCGCGCGCGCGCCGACGACGCCCGGATCGACGTCGACGGGGGCGCCGACCTGACGGCGCGGCCGCTCGTGCTCGGCGCGACGCGCGTGCGGGCCCAGGTGAGCGACGTCTCGCGCTTCCTGGGCCGGTCGCTGCCGGCGCGCGGCGACGTCGACGCCGACGTGACGGTGTCGGGGCGGCTCGACGATCTGAGCGCGTCCGGAAGCGTGCGCGGCCGCGCGCTGGCGTGGCGCGACGTCAGCGCCGGCGACGTGGCCGCGAACGTTTCGGCGCGCGGCCTCCCCGCGGCGCCCGCGGGGCGGGTGCAGCTTCGGGCCCGCGACGTGCGCGCGGGCGGGACCGCGCTGGGCGACGTGCAGGTCGATGCCGCCGGCGACGGCCGCACGCTGGACGTCGC
>DATFWE010000303.1:0-6755 GCA_035259575.1 Haliangiales bacterium | reverse complement strand
GCAAGCAGCGCTCCACCTGACCTGCCCGCGGCGCCTCGACCTGCCGCACCTGTTCGCGTTCCACGTCGGCGGCGTGGCGCTCGCGGCGCTCATCGGCGCGCTCGCGTCCGTCCCGTTCCGACGACGGGCGGCCGCGGCCTAGGAGCCTGTAGGACGTAGGAGGGCATTGGCGCTGGCGTTCGCCGAGGCGGTCGGGCGCGCCCCGGCGCGAGCTATCGCCGGCTCGTCGTGAGCGAAGGTCGCTTGGGCAGGTGACGCAGCCCCATCCACGCCAGCGCGGCGATGTGGTTGGCCACCTCTTCCACGGAGGGCTTGCGCACGTCGGTCCACCACTGGCCCACGAACGTCACCATGCCGATGAGGGCGTGGGCGTAGATGGGGGCGGCCTTGGCGTCGTACCCCGCCTCCTTGAACGTGGTCGCGAACACGTCGCCGACTTTTTCGGCGACGTCGTTGAGCAGGCTCGACATCCCGCCCCGCGCCGAAGTGATCGGGGCGTCGTGCGCGAGCACGGCGAACCCGTCGGGATGGTCCTTGACGTACTGGAGGAAGGCGAGCGCGGCCCGCTCGACCCGCTCGCGCGGCGTTCCCGTCGAGATCGCCTCGGCGATGCGGCGCACCACGTAGTCCATCTCGCGGTCGACCACCACGGCATACAGCCCTTCCTTGCCGCCGAAATGCTCGTAAACGATGGGCTTGGACACCTTGGCCCGGTCGGCGATCTCCTCCACCGAGGTCGCCTCGTAGCCCCGCTTGGCGAACACCGCCCGACCCACGTCGATGAGCTGCGCCCGCCGCTGCGCGGCGGGAAGCCGCTGGCTCTTGTCGCCCACGGGCTCGATTCTATTACGATAACGTAACATTTGCCAGTTCGGCCTCCCGACGCACCTTGACATAGTACCTACGGTATCGTAAGTTACCTATGCGTAAGTTAGGAGAACCGATGAACCTGGCACACCGATTGGCGTCGACCTTTGCCGAGCGCCTGTTCCTCGACCGGAAGGCGGCGTTCTGGCTGGGCGAGCTCCGCGCCACCTGGTCCCTGCGGGAGGTGCGCGCCCGCGTGGTCGAGGTAGTCGACGAGACCCGGGACACCCGGACGTTCGTCCTGCGGCCCAACGGCGGCTGGCGCGGCCATCGCGCCGGTCAGCACACGACGGTGGAGGTCGAGATCGACGGCGTCCGCGTGCGTCGCCTCTACTCCCTCTCGTCGGCGCCCGGCGATCGGCTGCCGGCGATCACGGTGAAGCGCGCCGGTCGGATGTCTACCTGGCTGCACGACCGGGTGCGACCGGGTCACCTGGTGCGCCTTGGGCCGGCCGCCGGCGATTTCGTCCTGCCCGACCCGGCGCCGGGCCGCCTGCTCTTCCTCAGTGGGGGAAGCGGCATCACCCCGGTCATGTCGATGCTCCGCGACCTCGCCGCCCGCGACGCGATCGGCGACCTGGTGTTCGTCCACCACGCCCGCTCGCACGATGACGTGATCTTTTCCCGCGCCCTGGCCGCGCTCGCCGCCCGCCACCGCGGCCTGCGCTTGATCGTGCGTTTCGGCCGGTTCGACGAGTCGCAGCTCGGCGCCCTCGTCCCCGACTTCGCCGAGCGCGAGACCTTCCTCTGCGGCCCGCCCGGTCTGATGGCGCGCGCCGAATGGGCCTGGGAGCGCGCCGGGGCGTCGTCGCGGCTCCATGTGGAGCGCTTCGGCGCCGGCGCCGCCCCCGCCGCCGCGGCCGGGGCCATGGTGACGCTCGCCCGGTCGGGACGGAGCTTCCCCGCGACCGCGTCGGGAAGCCTGCTCGAGCAGCTCGAGCGCGCAGGGGAGCGCCCGGCGTACGGCTGCCGCATCGGAATCTGCCACACCTGCCGTTGCCGCAAGCGCGCCGGCACGGTGAAGAACGTGCTCACCGGCGCGCTGTCGAGCGCGACCGACGAGGACATCCAGCTCTGCATCTCCGTGCCCTGCTCCGACGTGGAGCTCGGTCTGTGAGGAAAGGCATCATGACCCACGCCAGCAAGACCCTGACCCCGGAACAGGCCGACGCGTTCGGCCGCGAGCTCGACGCGCTCCGGCAGGACGTGATCGCCGACCTCGGCCAGCGAGACGTCGACCACATCCGGCGGATGATCCGCGCCTCGCGTTATGCCGAGGCCGGCGGCCGGCTGCTCCTCGGCTTCGGCTGGGGGCCCGCCAGCTTCGCCCTCGGCGTCAGCGCCCTCGGCACCGCCAAGATCCTCGAGAACATGGAGATCGGGCACAACGTTCTCCACGGCCAGTACGACTTCACGCGGGACCCCGACCTCGATTCGCGCTCCTACGAGTGGGACATCGTCTGCACCGGCGACGGTTGGCGGCACTCCCACAACTACGAGCACCACACCTTCACCAACATCCTCGGAAAGGACCGCGACATCGGCTACGCGTTCCTCCGGGTCGGGCCCGAGCAGCGCTGGCACCCGACGCACCTCATCCAGCCGGTCTCCGCCGCGCTGCTGGCGCTCGGTTTCGAGTGGGGGATCGGCGCGCACGACCTCCGTCTCGACGAGGCACTGACGGGAAAGCAGTCGCGCGCGGAGCTGTGGGCGCGGGCCCGGCCGTTCCTGTGCAAGGCCGGCTGGCAGCTGGCGAAGGACTACGTCTTCTACCCGGCGCTGGCGCTGGGGAACGCGCCCCGCGTCCTCGCCGGCAATCTGCTCGCCAACGTGATGCGCAACCTGTGGTCGTTCGCGATCATCTTCTGCGGGCATTTTCCCGACGGCGTGCGGATGTACCGCGAGGAGGAAACGCGCGACGAGAGCCGCGGCCGCTGGTACCTGCGACAGGTCAACGGGTCGGCGAACATCGACGGCGGGAAGCTGTTCCAGATCCTGACCGGGCACCTCAGCCATCAGATCGAGCACCACCTGTTCCCCGACCTCCCCGCCGCGCGCTACCCGGAGATGGCGCCGCGGGTGCGCGAGATCTGCACCCGCCATGGGCAGGCGTACAACAGCGGCAGCTTGTGGAGGCAGCTGGGCAGCGTCGCCCGGCGGATCGTCAGGTACGCGGCGCCCTAGACGGTCATGGCTCGTCGAGGACCGCGGGCGGGCCCGTCTCGCGCAGCGACCGGATCGCGTCGGCGAGGCGCGGGGGCGCGGCGTACTCGGGGTGGCTGCGCATGAGCGCGGCGGTCGCTCCTTTGTCCGTTGGACGATTTCCGCGCGTCGGCGTGACCGATCAGCGGTCGATCGCGACCGACGCCCGCACGCCCGCGTAGAAGAACTGCGTCGCGCGCGCGTCGTAGCCGAGCAGCTTCTGCACGTAGCCGCCTTCGACCGCGAGCCCATCGGTGATGAGGAAATACGGCAGGACCGACACGGCGAAGCGCGCCGCGCGGATGCGATCGCGGCGCGGCGTCCCGTCGGGCAGCGTGCCGCTGTAGGCCGCGTCGTATACCGGGTCGAAGCGCTCGTTCAGATCGAGCTCGGCGTAGGGTCCCAGCTTGATGCCGGCCTTCCAGGGGAGGATCCAGCGCGGCGCCTCGAACACGAGCAGGTTGCTCAGCGCGACCGCGCCGTTCTGCTCGCTGCCGACGGGGCGCGTCCCCAGCCCGACGAACGTCAGCGACTCGAAGCCGAGCCACGGGGTGATGTGCACCCCGAGGGTGATCCCGCCGGCGATGTAGTGGACCGGCGGGTCGGCGAATTTCTCCAGGTCGACCCCGGGGGCGACCGTCCCCTGGAGGAACGCGCCGAAGGAGAAATCCGCGGTGTGGACGAAGTTGGCCGAGACCGTGAGCGTCACCAGCCCGCCTCGATCCGACGGGTGGAACTCGCACACGCCGCCGTCGAGGCGCGCCGGCGCCACGCAGCGCGCCGGATCGATGGGTCGCCCGTCCACGGTGTTGTCGGTGCGCTCGGCCGGGCTCGTGAAATACGTGCCCTCCAGCCGCAGCGCGAAGTCCTGGAACGGGCCGAGGTCCCCGAGCGTGTAGCCGACGCCCAGCGTGTAGAGGTTGAAGCCGCGCGCTCGCTGAAACGAGTCGGGGTTTTCGTTGGGCTCGATCTTCCCGCGCTCGAAACCGAGCTGCAGGTGGAGGTCGAGCTCTCCCGGGTGGCCGCCGACGGGCGTGGGGACGAACGCGCCGGCCGCACGCGCCCCGACGAGCCAGACGAGCCAGACGACATAGGCGAAGAGCAGAGGTTTGCGCACGGAACGAATACGACCGGCCCCGGCCTCACATCACGCCGCGTCGGCCGGGACGCAGAAAAAATTTCGCGAGATCGGAGCCGCGGTCGCCGCGTATACGGCGCGAACCCCAAGACCCCAAGGAGGTCACAAATGGCTTACCGACTGCTCCTCCTCGCAGGCGCGCTCGCCGCGGCGCGCCCGGCGCACGCGCTCGGCGGCGACCTCGTCTTTACCGAGACCAACGACACCCAACGGAACGAGCTCGTCGTGCTGCAGGCGCGCGGCGGCGCGTTCCATCCGCTGTGGCGCGTGGCCA
Source organism: Haliangiales bacterium (assembly GCA_035259575.1). Taxonomy (GTDB): domain Bacteria; phylum Myxococcota_A; class Polyangia; order Haliangiales; family SHYZ01; genus DATFWE01. The sequence goes on along the minus strand of DATFWE010000303.1, from coordinate 2,274 downwards.
CCGGCGGTCGCGGAACCGGCGCCGGCCTCGGCTCGCAGGGCGCGGTGACGCTCAGCGACGACGGGCTGTGGCTGGTCGCCGTCAACGCCGGCAGCAACGAGGTATCGCTGTTCTCCGTCGGCTCGTCCGGGCGGCCGATCCTGCTCGACGTGGCGCCGTCGGGGGGCACCGGGCCGATCAGCGCCGCGATCCGCGAGGGCCTGGTCTACGTGCTGAACGCGGACGGCCTCGCCGGCTTCGCGATCGGCCCGCACGGTGGGCTCCGGCCGCTCGGCGTCACGCGGCCGTTGAGCGCGCCCGCCGCCGGCCCAGCGCAGGTGTCGTTCGCGCCCGACGGGGACGCGCTCGTCGTAACCGAGAAGGCCACCAACTGCGTGGACGTGTTCCCGGTCGACGACGACGGCCGCGCCGGGCCGGTCACCTGCCACCCCTCGGTCGGCAAGACGCCGTTCGGCTTCGCGTTCGCCGATGACATCCTGATCGTCTCGGAGGCCTTCGGCGGCGCGCCCGGAGCCAGCGCTGCGACCTCGTACGTGCTCGAGGACGACAGCCTCCAGCCGGTCACGCGCTCGGCCCCGACGACGCAGACGGCGGCCTGCTGGATCGCGATCACGCCCGATGGGCGGTTCGCCTACGCCACGAACACGGGCAGCGGAACGGTGACGGGATACCGCGTCGGGCGCGACGGCGAGCTCGTACGCCTCGACGGCGGCGTCACCGGCACGACGGGCGGGGCGCCGATCGACGCGGGGGTGAGCCCCGACGGCGACGCGCTCTACGTGTTGGACGACACCCGCCACACGATCGTCGCGTTCCGGGTGCAACGGGATGGGACGCTCGCCAGGCTGGGCGAGAGCGGCGCGTTGCCGTCCGCCTCAGTGGGTCTGGTCGTCCGCTGAGCGTCCGCCGTCTTCGTCGGATCACGCCTCGGCGCCGAGCCGGATCACCTCGGCGACCTCCGCCTGGCGCAACGCGAGCTCGCGCTTTTCCTCGTCGATCTTCTCCGCGAGATCCTCATCGCTCTTCATGAGCTCCCCGAGGTCGGTCGATGCGAAGTGGGTCACACCCATGTCGGCGTAGGCCTTCTGCACGCTCGGGCCCCACAGGCCGATGTCCTTGACGCAGGGGACGATGCGGGTGAACAGGAGCGTGCGATAGGCCTGCATGATCGGCGATCGTTCGACGGTCTCGAGGCAGTCGGCGACGTCGTACCCGAGCGTTCGCCACACCTCCTCCGCGGTGAATCGGTCGCGCAGGAGATAGCAGCCCTCGATGACGAATTCCTCGCGCTCGGCGAGCTCGGCGCTGGTGAGCTGGCGGTAGAAGTCGCGGAGGGCGAGGCGGCCGAAGGCGACGTGGCGCGCCTCGTCCTGCATGACGTAGGCGAGGATCTGCTTGGGCAGCGCGACCGGCGTCATGTCGCGCAGCAGGCCGAACGCGGCCAGGGCCACCCCCTCGATCAACACCTGCATTCCGAGGTACGGCATGTCCCAGCGCGAGTCGGACAGCGTCTGCGCGAGCAGCGTCTGAAGGTGTCGGTTGATCGGATACAGGAGCCCGATCTTGTCCTGGAGGAACCGCGCGTAGGTCTCGGCGTGACGCGCCTCGTCCATCACCTGCGTCGCAGCGTAGAACTTGGCGTCGAGATCCGAAACCGCCTCGGTGATTCGCGAGGCGCAGATCATCGCCCCCTGCTCGCCGTGGAGGAACTGGCTGAACTGCCAGGCCGTCAGGTGCTGCGCGAGGCGGCCCATCTCCTTTTCGTCGTCCTTGATCTTGTCGAACGTTCGCGAACCGTAGATGGGCGCGGTCTCGGGCGGGAGGCCCAGAGGCTTTTCCGGGTCGATGGGGAGCGACCAGTCGATGCGCTTGGCCGCGTCCCATTGCTTGTCCTTGCCCTTCCTGTACAGCGCGAGGAGCTTGTCCCGCCCATCGTCGTACTCCCACGTGAACCGGCTTTCGCCGGCCAGCGGGACGCTCCAGATCTCGCGCTCGGTGGGAATCGCATACTTGTCGTACGTGCTCACGGCTCGCCTCGCTAGAACAGCTTACTGTGTTTTGAGGACGCTCGCCCGCGGGGTCAGAGACCGTGAAGAAACCCGCGCGTCGACGCGCGGGTTTCTTCACGGTCTCTGAGCGCGTCTTCCGGACCCCGCTCCGCGGGGTCCTCACAACGGGGGGAGCCGCTTCGCGACGCGCGCCTACGGCGCGCGAGAGCTCCCCCCGTTCGCCCCCCATATCGGAGCGACGCCGCCTGCGCCCCCGCTTATCCCG
>DATFWE010000302.1:0-11566 GCA_035259575.1 Haliangiales bacterium | reverse complement strand
CCGCCGGCGGCGTGCGCTCGGGTCTGCGCGAGATCGACCAGCACGTGGCCCCGGAGTCGCCCGTCCTGGCCACCGCGCTCGATCACGCCCGCCGGCGGAACGGGACGATCGAGGCGACGTCGCTGTGGAGCGACGATCCGGCCGGGGACATCCTCCGGCTGGCGGCCGAGCCGAGGCTGGGGTGGGTGTTCCTCGGCTTCCACCGCCCGGTGTTCGGCGACGATCTCCTCGGCGGCGTGGTGCGCGAGGTGGTGCAGCGCGCCCCGGCCATGGCGCTGTCCGTGGGGGTGGTGGTGCACGGCCACGAGCGGCCCCTCGATCGCGTGGTCGTGGTCGCCGACGACAGCGACGACGGCGCGGCCGCGCTGGAGCTGGGCGCGCGCTTCGCCGAGACGCTCGGCAGCCGCACCCACGTCGTCCTCGTCGCCGACGGCAGCGAGCCCACGCCCGCGCTCCTCGCCCAGGTGCGCGCGGCCGGGCGCGGCTCGGGCCGCTGGCTGTTCACCGACGTGCTGGCCAAACGCACGCCGGCGGAGCTGGCGTTCAAGACGCAGGGCGATCTCGTGCTCCTGGGCTACGGCCTGGCCGACGAGCTGGGGCTGCCCCTCGACGACACGCCGGGGAAGGAGCGCTGCGTGCTGGTGGTGCAGGGCGCGCGGCGGCCGCGCGCGGCGGCGCACGTCGAGGAGGCGAAGCGGGCGGGTTAGCGCATCGCTTGCTCGAGGTCCGCGATCAGATCGCGCACGTCCTCGATCCCCGCGCTGATGCGGATCAGCCCGTCGACGATGCCCAGGCGGGCGCGCACGTCGGGAGGAAGCGAGGCGTGCGTCATGATCGCCGGGTGCTCGATCAGCGACTCGACGCCGCCGAGCGACTCGGCGCAGGTGAACACGCGGCACGCAGTGAGGATCCGGCGGGCGCGCTCGAGCCCGCCCCGCGCCACGAACGCGATCATCCCGCCGAACCCGCGCATCTGGCGGGCGGCGAGCTCGTGCTGCGGGTGCGACGCGAGCCCGGGGTAGAGGACGCGCTCCACGTCGGCGCGGCGCTCGAGCCACGCCGCGATCGCGCGCGCGTTCTCGTCGTGGCGCTGCATGCGCACGTGTAGCGTCTTGGTGCCGCGCAGGACGAGGAAGCAGTCCATGGGCGACGGCACCGCGCCGACCGCGTTCTGCAGGAAGGCGAGGCGCGCGCGCACGTCGGGGTCGTTGAGGACGACCGCGCCGCCGACGACGTCGGAGTGGCCGTTCAGGTACTTGGTCGTCGAGTGGACGACGAGGTCGGCGCCGAGCTCGAGCGGGCGCTGGAAGTACGGCGTCATGAACGTGTTGTCGACGGCGATCCACGCGTCGCGCTTCTTCTGCTTGACCGCGTCGGCCACGCCGGCGAGGTCGCACAGCTTGAGCATCGGATTCGTCGGCGTCTCGATCCACACGAGGCGCGTCCGGTCGGTGACGGCGGCGGCGAACGCGGCCGGTCCGGCGGCCGGATCGACGTACGTGAACGCGATGCCGAGCTGGCGGAACACGCGCTCGAACAGGCGGTACGTGCCGCCGTAGAGGTCGTCGCCGGCGACGACGTGATCGCCGGCGCTGAGGAGGTGCAGCACGGTCGTCGTCGCGGCCAACCCCGACGCGAACGCCAGCCCGAAGGCGCCGCTCTCGAGCGCGGCCAGGTTCGCCTCCAGCGCGAAGCGCGTCAGGTTGTGGGTGCGCGAGTACTCGTACCCCTTGTGGTCGCCCGGCCCGGCCTGCGCGTACGTCGACGTCAGGTATATCGGCGTCATCACCGCGCCGGTCGTCGGATCGGGCGACTGGCCGGCGTGGATCGCGAGCGTGCCGATGCCCAGCTTGCCGGTCGCGCCGCTCACGCGGTCCTCCGCTGCGCCAGGTAGTCGATGAGATCGATCTTGGTGATGATCCCCGCCACCGCGTCGCCCTCCTGGACCACGACCAGCTTGGCGTCGTTGAAGATGGTCTTGAGCAGGACGATGCGCGTCGCCGGGGTGACCGTCGCGTAGTCGCTCTCGATGAGCGAGTCGATCGGGTCGTCGAGGCGCCCCTCGCGCACCAGGTGGTTGAGCAAGTCCACCTCGGCGACCAGGCCGATCATGCGCCCGTTCTCGTCGAGCACCGGCACCTGCGAGATGCTGTTCTCGCGCAGTGTCTTGATGACGCGCTCGATCGGCTCGCCGCGGCGCGCCGTGATGATCGCGCGGTGCCCGGCCTTCTTGAGCAGGTCGGCGACCGTGCCCAGCGGATCGGGCTCGTCGAGGAAGCCGTTCTGCCGCATCCACTCGTCGTTGAACACTTTGGACAGGTACTTCGAAGCGCCGTCGGGGAGGAGGATGAGGATCCGCTCCTTGGCGCCGGTGCGCTCGGCGTATTTCACCGCGCCGGCGACCGCCGCGCCGCACGAGCCGCCCACGAACAGGCCCTCCTCGCGCGTCAGCCGGCGCGTCATCAGGAAGCATTCCTTGTCGTCGACGCGCACGATCTCGTCGATGATCTTGAGGTTCATCGTCGACGGCAGGAAGTCCTCGCCGATGCCCTCGACGTAGTAGGAGAACGGCTTCGTGAGCCGCCCGGTCTTCACGTACTCGTAGTAGAGCGAGCCGATCGGGTCGACGCCGAGGATCTTGAGCCCCGGCTTGCGCTCCTTGAAGTAACGCGCGCACCCGGAGATCGTGCCGCCGGTGCCCATGCCCGCGGCGAACACGTCGAACTCGCCCCCGGTCTGCTCCCACAGCTCGGGGGCGGTCGAGCGGTAGTGCGCCTCGGGGTTGGCCGGGTTGTGGTACTGGTTGGCGTAGAACGCCCCCGGCGTCTCCTCGACGATGCGCCGCGACACCGAGTAGTACGAGCGCGGGTCCTCCGGCTCGACGGCGGTGGGGCAGATGACCACCTTGGCGCCGAACGCGCGCAGCGATGCGATCTTCTCCTGCGACATCTTGTCGGGCATGACGAAGATGCAGTGGTAGCCGCGCACGGCCGCCACCATGGCGAGCCCCATGCCGGTGTTGCCGCTGGTCGCCTCGACGATGGTGCCGCCGGGGCGGAGCAGCCCGCGCCGCTCCGCGTCGGCGATGATGTTCATCGCCACCCGGTCCTTCATCGATCCTGCGGGGTTGAGGTACTCGCACTTGACGTAGATCTCGGCCGCGACGTGGCTCGCGACTTTCTGGAGCTTGACGATGGGCGTGCGCCCCACCGCCTCCAGGATGTTGGGGAGCGCGCCTTTCATCATGCGTCGTCCTCGAACCGGAAGGCCTCGGGGTCCTTCTCCAGGATCTTTTCCAGCGCGGCCTCCTCGAGCAGGTCCTTCATGGTCTGCCCGCCGTACTTGGCCACGATGCGATCGTCGTACTCGTCGGCGACGAGCGCCACGTCGCGCACGGTCGCGACGAGCTCCTCGCGGTCGAGCGTGGCGCCGCCCAGGATGGAATGGATGAACAGGACGAGCTGCCCCTCCGGCTCGTAGGCGAACGCGCCGAACCGCATGTGGGCGTTGAGCTCGAGGAGCTGCTGGGCCAGCCGCCCGTCCATGCGCACGCCGCGCACCAGCTGCGCCACGCAGCGCACCAGCGCCTGGTCGTCGTTCCACGGGACGATGTTGATCATCACGTAGCACGACCCCTGCTTCACCGTGTAGAGCGAGTCGTCGATCTTCCGGTACGCGTGACTTTGCGACAGCGTCTGTTCGATGAGCAGCGCGGTGGCGACCTCGGCGGGATTCATGGCGTTGGCAATACCATATAATCGAGGGCGTGCGTTGGCTCGTCGCTCTCCTCGGCTGCGCGGCCTGCGGCGGCGGCTTCGACTACGAGGGAACGGCGGGGCGGCCGCAGCCCGTCGCGTTCCCCAGCCTGGTCCCGGTCGCGCCGGTCGTCGTCGATGCGGCAGCGCCGAAGAGCTTCGGGATCGACACCGGCGCGCCGGGGACGCTCATCGACAGCGGCGCGTTCCCGTCGCGGCCGCTCGGCGCGGGAACGGCCGCGCTCGGCGTGCTCGGGCTGCGCTTCGCGTCGGTGCCGGCGCAGACGGGCGGCTACTTCACCGCCGACGATCCGCTGGGCGGCCTCGTCGGCGCGGATCTGCTCGCGCACTTCGCGTTCTCGCTCGACTACAAGGGCGCGCGCGCCTGGCTGTCCGATCCGTTCTCGCCGGCGAACGCGCCGGCCGATCTCGGGGCGGGCGCCGAGGTCGACGTCCCGTTCGGGCTCGTCGGCGCCCATCGCGTCACGTTCCAGGCGACGATCGAAGGGCAGCCGCCGACCTGGGTGCTGCTCGACACGGGCGCGACCGCGGTGACGCTCGACGAGGGCTTCTACGCCCAGCTCGGCGGCGCGGCGCGCCCGCGCCTCGACGGCTTGAAGGTCGTGACGGTGAACGGGATCGCGACCGGGTTCTGGACGCGGGTGTGGCGGGTGACGGCCGGCGGAGCGTCCCCCGGCGCGTCGCCAGGCGCGTCAGTCGACGACGTGCAGGCGATCGTCGTCCCCGGCTCGATGCTGTTCCGCAACGTCGCCGCGGAGACCGGCCGCGACGTGCGCGTGCTCCTGGGCGGAAAGTTCCTGCGGTCGTTCTTCACGACGATCGATTACCAGGCGGAACGCGTGCGCCTCGCGCGCTACGTCGACCCGACGCACATCGATCCCGACGAGTGGATTCGACCCGGCTTCCGGCTCACGCTCCGCGGCGGCGCCTGGACGGTCACGACGGTGTACGTCGGCACCGACGCGTCGGCGAAGGGCATGCTGGAGGGCGACGTCGTGCTCCAGATCGACGGGATGGCGATCGTCGGGCTCGGGTCGGACGCGGTCGACGCGCTCATGCGCGGCCGTCCGGTGGGTGGGTCGGTGGCCGTGGAGCTCCGGCGCGGCGCCCAGACGATCGACGTGCAAGTGCTGGTAGAGGACCTGCTTCCGCATTACCCTCCGCCGGCATGAGACCGTGTGTGCTGCTTTTGCTCGCGGCCTGCGCCGCGGGAGCCAAGACGATGAAGACGCCGGCCGATTTGGTGCTCGTCAACGGCACCGTGTACACGTTGGACCCGCTGCGGCCGCGCGCCGACGCCGTGGCGGTGCGCGACGGTCGCGTCGCCGCGGTGGGGACGCGCGAGGACGTGACCCCGCTCGTCGGGCCGGCGACGCGGGTCATCGATCTGGGCGGCCGCAGCGTATCGCCGGGGCTCGTCGACGGACATTGTCACCTGTACGGCCTGGGCAAGGCGCTGGAGATCCTGTCCCTGCGCGGCCTGCGCTCCGCCAAGGACGCGGCGGCGGTCGTGGCCAAGGAGGCGGCGGCGCGGCCCGCCGGCGAGTGGATCGAGGGGCGCGGCTGGGATCAGAACCTGTGGGCGCCGCCGGCGTTCCCCGACCGGCGCGTCCTCGACGAGGTCGCGCCGCGGCACCCGGTCGCGCTGCGCCGCATCGACGGGCACGCACTGTGGGTGAACGGCGCGGCGCTGGCGGCGGCGGGCGTGACCCGGGCGACGGCGGATCCGCCCGGGGGCAAGATCGTCCGCGACGAGCGCGGCGAGCCGACAGGCGTGCTCGTCGACGCGGCCATGGGCCTGATCGACGAGAAGGTCCCCGAGGCCGGCCCCGACGCGATCCGGCGGCGCATCCTGCGCGCGGCGGAGACGGCCGCGCAGGCGGGGCTCACCGGCGTCCACGAGATGGGCATCTCCGACGCGGTGGTGAAGATCTACCGCGAGCTGTCGGCGGCGGGGCGGCTGCCGGTGCGGGTGTACGCGTTTCTCGACGCCTCGCACGTGCCGCAGCTGCCGACCCGCCGTCCCGACGCGGGTGACCCGATGGCGGCCTTCGTGCTGCGCGGCGTGAAGCTGTTCGCCGATGGGGCGCTCGGCTCGCGCGGCGCGCTGCTGCTCGCGCCCTACAGCGATGATCCGGGCAACTCGGGGCTGACGGTGACGTCGAAGGAGGCGCTCACGGCGGCCGCGCGCGCGGCGGCGCAGGGCGGCTGGCAGATGGCCGTGCACGCGATCGGCGACCGCGCCAACCGCAATGTCCTCGACGCGATCGCTGCGGCGGGCGTGCGGCCGGAGGCGCGCTTCCGCATCGAGCACGCGCAGGTCGTGGCGCCCGAGGACTTCGCGCGGTTCGCCGCGCTGGGGGTGGCGGCGTCCATGCAACCGACCCACGCGACCAGCGACATGCCGTGGGCCGAGGCGCGGGTGGGCAAGGAGCGGATCCGCGGCGCCTACGCCTGGCGCACCATGCTCGGCGTGCACGCGCACGTGGTCGCGGGCTCGGACTTCCCCGTCGAGCAGGTGTCGCCGCTGCTCGGGCTGTACGCGTTCGTCACCCGCCAGGACGGGGACGGGAAGCCGGAAGGCGGATGGATGCCGGAGCAGAAGCTGACGCTCGACGAGGCGCTGCATGCGTTCACCGTCGAGCCGGCGTGGGCGGCGTTCGCCGAGAACGACCGCGGGCGGGTGACGGCAGGGTTCGTGGCGGACCTCACCGTCTACGATCGCCTGCTCCCCGCCGACCGGCGCCTGCTCGAGGTCAGGATCGACATGACGATCGTGGGCGGGAAGATCGTATACGAGCGCCAGTGAGCGAGCGCGGGCGCGGATTGGGCGACTTCGAGCGAGGCGCAGCCGAACGAGGCGGAGCCCCGCGCCCGCGCGAGCGAACGGAGCAACAGTAATGAGGACCTGTCCGGGCTGCGGGGCGGAGAACGGCGACGACGCCGCGCGCTGCGCGGCGTGCGGGCGGCCGCTCGTGCCCGTGCCGCGGCCGCGCTCCGTGCGGCCGGCGCCGCGGCCGCCCGATCTGACGCCGACGCCGCTGCCGCCCGCGCAGCCGCCCGAGCCGACGATGACCCAGGTGGTGCCGCCGGCGCCCGCGCCGCCGGCGCCCGGGCCGGAGGTGCTGCCGCTCCCCGAGGTGCCCGACGGCGGCATCGTGCACTACGCGCGCTACGCGGTCGCGTTCGCGCGGGCGCGCTGGTCGCGGCGCCGGGCCATCCGCGTCCTGCGCGGCGAGATCGCGGGGCGCGTCGCCGAGCTCGATCGCGAGCTGGGCGCGATCGGCCAGCTCGCCCGCGGCCTGAAGATGGACGCGCCCGTCCTCGATGAGGAGAACCGGGCCATCGACGGGGCGGAGCACCGCCGCGTCGTGGCCGAGCGCGCGCTCGCCGACGCGGCCGCCAAGACCGCCGACGAGAACAGCCGCTTCGAGGTGACCGAGAAGGACCTCGAGGCCAAGCTGGCCGCGGCCGAGACCGCGGCCGAGACCGCATCGGTCGAGCTGGGCAAGCTCGAGGACGAGCGGAACGAGCGGCGCGCGGTCAAGCGCGAGCTGGAGAAGCGGCAGCGCTGGTACGTGAAGGGGGCGGAGCGGCGCGAGGGGCAGGCGGCGAAGGCGGCCATGGGGGACCAGCGGACCGCGCTGCGGCGCTCCGCCGAGGACATGCGGGCCGACGCGGCGCGGCTCGAGCCGCAGCGCGACGAGCTGGAGAAGCGGCTCGCGGCGGGGGAGGCGCCGCTGGCCGAGGCGTCCGCGCGGGCGGAGGCCACGCGCGACGACCGCGACGCCCTGCGCCGCACCCTCGACGATTCGCGCACCGGGCACGTGCACCGCGTCGCCGAGCTCGAAGCCGAGCGCGCACACAACGCGCGCGAGTCGGCCGACGCGGCGGCGGAGATCCGGCGGCGGCTCGTCACGCTGGGCACGATCCTCAACCTGAACCGCGTGCCCCATCCCGAGCTGCTGCCGCCGTTCGGCCGCGTGGACGCGCTGCGCGCGGCCATCGGCGAGCGCGAGGCCGACATCGAGCGCTTGAGCGTCGAGCGCGGCCGCTACGACCGCGGGGCGCTGACCCGCGGCGCCGCCGTGCTCGGGGGCGCGCTGGCGGCGCTCATCACCGCGGTGTCGGTGCTGATCGCGGTGCTGTCGTAGCCGGCGCCTACGCGCGCAACGCGGCCCGACGAGCGGGGGGCGGCGGGGGGGCGTTTTTTCTCTCTGCCAGCAGCAGCAGCAACCTGTGGGCGGTGTGCGCAACCGCGACCGAGGGCAGATATCTGGCCGCCGCGGCGCCGGGCGATCGCGGTTGTGCAAGCGCCGGTGGGCGGCCGCTCGCACGCACCGCGCCCACCGCGGCGGCCGTCCACCGGCGCGTCACCGTCCACAGGCACCACGCGCACTGTTTTCCGCTTGACGTGACGAACCCATTATGGCATATATTTTCCAGAATGCGTCCAGCGAGGGAGAAGACCGCGACTGGCCAGCTCGACTTCGGCTTCCGCACGCCGCCGCGGCGGCGCAAGAAGCGCCTGGGCCGCCCGCCCAAGCGCGGATCGGGCGTCCCGCACCTCCCCCGCGCCGTCCAGGCGCGGTTCCCCCTGCACGTCACCCTTCGGATGAAGCAGCACGTCTGGCAGCTCCGCAGCCGCCGGTGTTACCGCATCATCGAGAAGGCCCTCTTCGCGGCGCGCGACCGGTTCGACACGCGCGTGGCGGAGTTCTCCGTCCAGCACAACCACGTCCACCTCATCGTCGAAACCCGAGACCCCCGCGCCCTAGCGCGCGCGGTCCAGGGCCTGTCGATTCGCGTCGCCAAGGGGCTGAATCGCCTGATGGGACGCAAGGGCGGCGTCCTCGCCGACCGCTATCACTCGCGGCCGCTGCGAACGCCGACGGAGGTGAGACGGGCTCTGGTCTACGTTCTCGGTAACGCGCGGAAACACCTGGCTGCGCTGGGCTACAAGCTGCCGCCCAGCTACATGGACGAATATTCGTCGGCAGCGTGGTTCACCGGGTGGGCCGCGCCGCCCAAGCGGCCGGCCGCCGAGCCGCCCATCGCCCCCCCGCGCACATGGCTCCTCACCACGGGCTGGCGCGACAAGGCCGGCGGCCCGCTCCGACTTGACGAGCTGCCGGCGTGACGCCCGCGCTCACGCCGCGCACTCTCCTTCGGTCACCTCCTCGACGAACGCCCGCGTCTCGCCGATGTCGACGAAGTCCTCGGGGCGCGCGCGGTCCGCGGAAAGCTCGAACAGGTCCTTGAGCACGGCCTTGGCCTCCTCGAGCGGCACGCGCGCGAAGAACAGCTCGGGCGCCTCGTCGGGGGTCCGGCGCGCCTGGTACAGATCGAGCAGCCGGTCGAGCGCCGCGGGCACGTAGCGCGCCGGCACCTTGCCGACGAGACGGCCGAAGACCGCCCGGTCGGACGCGACGCCGCCGCCGAGATACACGAAATACTGCGGCACGGCGCGGCCGTCGATCTTGCGCACGCCGCCCTGGAAGCCGATCCCGCCGATGTAGTGCTGCCCGCAGCCGTTGGGGCAGCCGGAGATGCGGATCGCGAGCTCGGGCGCGCGCGCCGCGATCTCCGGGTGCGCCCCGAGGTGCTCCGTCAGAAGCCCGGCCAGGCCGCGCGACGCGGTCACCGCCAGCTTGCAGCTCGACGTGCCCGGGCAGGACACGACGTCGCCGATGGTCCGGGCGCCGGCGCTCGCCAGCCCGACGGCGGCGAGCTCGCGGTGCACGAGCGGCAGCCGCCACGTCGGCACCCAGCGCAGGACCACGTTCTGATCGATGGTGAGCCGCACCTCCCCTTCCCCCAGGCCGGCGAGGTCCGCCAGCGCGCGCAGCTGCGCCGACGACAGCGCGCCGAGCGGCACCCGCACCGTGACCGCCGAATAGCCCTTCTGCCTCTGCGCGCGCACGTTCGTCGCCGCCCACTCGGCGAACCCGGGCAGCGGCTCGGCGGGCTGCGGCAGCGACGGCAGGGGCGGCGGCGGCTGGACCGGCAGCACCAGCGGACGCCCGCCCTCCCCGCGGATGACCTCGCGCTCGGCGCGGTACTCGGCGCGGAACGCCTCCGGTCCGATCTTGTCGATCGCCCACTTGAGGCGCGCCTTCGCCTTGTTGTTCCGGTTGCCGATGCGATGGAACACGCGCACCACCGCCTCGGCGGCCTCGAGGATCTCCTCGGCGGGGAGGAACTCCTCGAGCGTCAGCGCCGAGCGGCGCAGCGTCGACAGACCCCCGCCCGCGGTGAGCTCGAAGCCGATCCGCCCGTCCTGACGCCTCTGGATGAAGCCGAGATCGTTGATGCGCGCCAGCGCGCAGTCGGTGCCGCAGCATCCGCTGAACGCCGGCTTGAACTTGCGCGGCAGCGTCGACGAGTAGGGCCCGCGCAAGAGGTGGCGCACCATCGCCTCGTGGTACGGCGTGGCGTCGAAGAGCTCCGCCGCCGCCACGCCGGCGAACGGGCACATCGTCACGTTGCGCACGCTGTTGCCGCAGGCCTCGCGCGTGGTGATCCCCGCGTCGGCGAGCCGGCGCAGCGCCTCCTCCACGTTCGCCATCGCCACGAAATGGAGCTGCATGTTCTGCCGCGTGGTCACGTGGCCCACGCCCCCGGCCCACCGCTCCGCCACCTCGGCCAGGGCGAGGAGCTGCGGCGGCGTCGCGATGCCGCCGGGGATCTTGGCGCGGATCATCATCGCGCCGTCCTGGCGCTGGCCGTAGACGCCGTTCACCAGGCGGAACGCGCGCCAGTCGTCGGCCGAGATCTCGCCCCGCTCGAACGCCTCGAGCCGGGCGATGAATAGATCGATGTCTCTCTCGTCTGCGAAACCGAGTCGAGTGGCTCCCAGATCATCCATGGCGCACCTCCCGCGCCGCGGCGGCCGCCGCGGCGAGCGATACCACCTCGCCGATGACGATCGTTCCCGGCCGGTCGCCGTCCACCGGGGCCGCCGGAAGTTGTGCAAGAGTTCCCGTCCATGTCTCCGCCTCGGGCGTGAACGCGCCGAGGACCACCGCCGCGGGCGTCCCGGGCGCGAAACCGCGGGCGAGCAGCAGCGCCGCGATCGCGGCGCGCGTCCTCACGCCCATGAGCACGACCACCGTCGCCGTGCCGGGGGCGACGCCGGAGAGGATCGGCCGGTACGCCGCCTCCGCGTGTCCCGACACGACGACGTACCCGGAGACCAGGCCGCGATGGGTCACCGGGATCTCCGCCATCGCCGGGGCGGCGATCGACGAGCTGATTCCCGGAATGACCTCGTAGGGGATGCCGGCCGCGCGCAGCGCGAGCACCTCCTCGCCGCCGCGCCCGAAAACGAACGGATCGCCGCCCTTGAGCCGCACCACCCGCTGCCCGCGCCGGGCGGCGCGGATCATCAGGCGGTGGATGGTCTCCTGGTCGATCGACGGCCGGCCGGCGCGCTTGCCCACGAAGAACCGCCGCGCCCGCGGCGCGAGCGCCGCGAGGTCGCCCGGCACGAGCGCGTCGGTCAGCACCAGATCCGCCTCGGCGAGGCGGCGCACGGCCTTCAGGGTGAGGAGCTCGGGATCGCCCGGTCCGGCCCCGACGAGGGAAACGAATCCTCCGCTCATTTGAACACCGCCGCATCGCGTCGGCGCGCCGCTCCAGGTCGCTCGGCTGCGCCTCGCTCCAGGGTCGCCTGAGAGCGCACCTCCGCTCGCGGCTGGGCGACCCTCTTTCTCGAGTACAGCGCATTCAGCGCCCGCAGCAGCAGCGGCCGGCGGTCCGCCATCGGCAGATGCCGCCGCAGCCAGTCG
>DATFWE010000301.1:0-69981 GCA_035259575.1 Haliangiales bacterium | reverse complement strand
GCCCCGCCTCGGCGGCGAGACCGAGCGGCAAGAGGCCGTCGCCGAAGCCGGCGCGCGCCATCTGCAGCACCGCCCCGAACGACTCGACGAACACGAGCGGCCCGGCGAGGAGCCTGGCGTGGCGCGCGCGCAGGAGCGGGTGGATCGCGCGCCACGTCGCGGACGTCGGCTCGATGGTGATGAGGGGCCGGTCGCGGACGGCGCCCGAGGCGTGGACCAGGACGATCGGCTCGTCGACGATGGGGTGCTGAACCAACTCTTTCGCCGCCGGCGGCTCGGTGCACAGCCCGACGTCGTAGCGGCCGAGCCGCACCGACTCGATCACCAGGATGCTGCGGTGCGCGTGCAGCTCGACGCGGGTCCCGGGGAGCGCGGCGAGCGCGCGGCGCACCACCGCCGGACCCCACGACGCGGCGATCGAATCGGCGAGCGCGAGCGCGAAGCTCGTCGGGACGGGGCGGGCGACGGGGCGGGTCAGCCCGCGCAGCTCGGCGACGAGCGCCCGCGCGCGCTCGAGGAATTCGATCGCCGGCGCGGTGAGGCGGAGCCTGCGCCCGTCGGGCTCGACCAGTGGGAAGCCCACGGCCGCCTGCAGGGCCTGGATCCGCTTGCTCACCGCCGACTGGGTGAGCCGCAGGCGGACCGCGGCCTCGCTGACGGTCCCGAGGGTGTGGAGCGCGGCCAGGGCATCGATGCCGTCCAACATATTCCCATTGATACTATATTGTATTCTTCCCATTCGCTGGTTTTATGGATCCGCCGGCCGCACGCTCATCGCATGGACCTCTACGAGCGGATGGAGCGGAGCCTGGCGCGGGCGCGCGCGCGCATCGGCCGGCAGCTCACCCTGGCGGACAAGATCCTTCTCGGCCACCTCGACGATCCCGACGCTCAGGAGCTTCGCCGCGGCGAAAGCTACCTGGCGCTGCGCCCCGACCGCGTCGTGTTCCAGGACGTGCTGGGGCAGACGGGGATGCTGCAGTTCATGCAGACCGGCCGCGACGCCGTCGCCGTGCCCACGTCGATCCACTGCGACCACCTGATCCAGGCGCGCGCCGGCGGCGACGCGGACTTGCGGGCGTCCCTGCGCGAGAACGACGAGGTGTACGAATTCCTCCGTTCCGCCGCGGCGCGCTACGGCGCGGAGCTCTGGGCGCCGGGCGCGGGCATCGTCCACCAGGTCGTCCTCGAGAACTACGCCGTCCCCGGTCAGCTTCTCATCGGCACCGACTCCCACACCCCGAACGCGGGCGGGCTGGGCGCCTGCGCCGTGGGCGTGGGCGGCGCCGACGCGGTCGAGGTCATCGCCGGGCTGCCGTGGGAGCTCCTCTACCCGCGGGCGATCGCGGTCTACCTGACCGGAACGCTCGGCGGCTGGACCGCCCCCAAGGACGTCATCCTCCACGTCGCCGGGCGCCTGGGCGCGGCCGGCGCGACGAACGCGATCGTCGAGTACATCGGCCCGGGCGCCCGCACGATCAGCGCCACCGGCAAGGCCACGATCTGCAACATGGGCGCGGAGCTCGGCGCGACCACCTCCTTGTTCCCCGTCGACGATCGCATGCTCCGCTACCTCGGCGCCACCGGCCGCGCCGACCTGGTGCCGGCGGTCGACCGCCACCGGCACCTGCTCGCGCCCGACGCCGAGGTCGAGCTGAGCCCCGACGAGCACTACGACCGGGTGCTCGAGGTCGACCTGTCGCGCCTCGAGCCGCACGTCGTCGGCCCGGGCTCGCCCGATCGCGCGCGCCCCCTCTCCCGGCTCGCCGCCGAGGTGCGCGCCGAGGGCTTCGTCGACGCGCTGTCCGCGGCGTTGATCGGCAGCTGCACCAACTCGTCGTACGAGGACATGAGCCGCGCGGCGGACGTGGCCGCCCAGGCGCGCGCCCGCGGCATCGCCGCCGCGGTGCCGTTCTTCGTGACGCCGGGGTCGGAGCGCATCCGCGCCACCACGCTGCGCGACGGCCAGCTCGGCGCGCTCGGCGGGATCGGCGGCCTCGTCCTGGCGAATGCCTGCGGACCGTGCATCGGCCAGTGGAAGCGCCCGGAAGAGCTCGCCGGACGGCCGAACAGCATCGTGACCTCGTACAACCGCAACTTCCCGGGTCGCAACGACGGCCAGCGGACGACGATGCACTTCATCGCCAGCCCGGAGATCGTCACCGCGCTCGCGCTGGCCGGGCGGCTGTCGTTCAATCCACTGACCGATCCGCTCACCGGCGCCGACGGGCGGTCGTTCCGACTCGAGCCGCCGCGCCCCGCGCCGGACGTGCCCGCGCGGCCGTTCGAGCGCGGCGACGCCGGCCGCATCGCGCCGAGCCGCGACCGCGCCGGCGAACCGCTGCGCCTGCCCCCGCGCAGCGAGCGGCTGCAGCGCCTCGAGCCGTGGCCGGCGTGGGACGGGCGCGATCTCGTGTCGCTGCCGGTCCTCGTCAAGACGAAGGGAAAGACGACGACCGACCACATCTCCCCGGCCGGGCCGTGGCTGCGCTACCGCGGGCACCTGGAGCGCTTCAGCGACAACCTGCTGTCGGGGGCGGTCAACGCCTTCGACGGCGCGACGGGCACGACGCTCGACGTCCTGTCGGGCGAGGGCGGACGTCCCATCGCCGAGGTCGCGCGCCACTATCGCGCGAGCGGCCTCCGGTGGGCGATCGTGGGCGATGCGAACTACGGCGAGGGGAGCAGCCGCGAGCACGCGGCCCTGTCGCCGCGCCTGCTCCACGGCGCCGCCGTGATCGCGCGGAGCTTCGCGCGCATCCACGAGTCCAACCTGAAGAAGCAGGGGCTCCTCGCCCTGACGTTCGCGGATCCGGCCGACTACGAGCGGATCCGCGCGCGCGATCGCCTGACCCTGATCGGGCTGGCGCGCCTCGCGCCGGGCGAGCCGGTCGAGTGCGTCGTGGCCCACGAGGACGGCACCACCGAGACGCTGCGCCTGCGCCACTCGTACAGCGCGTCCCAGCTCGCGTGGTTCCGCGCCGGCTCCGCCCTCAACGCGGCCCGCGACTGCGCTACGATCCAGTCATGAGCGACCTCGACGCCGCCCTCGCCGACGCCGCCGAGCGGGCGGTCGCCGACCTGGCGGACGGCATGGTCGTCGGCCTGGGCACCGGCTCCGCCGCGACCGCCGCGGTGCGCGCGATCGGCCGGCGCGTGCGCGAGGGGCTGCGCATCGCCGGCGTCCCGACCTCCGCGCGCACCGAGGCGCTGGCGCGCGAGCTCGGCATCCCGCTGGCCGCGCTCGGCGAGGACACGCTCCTCGACGTCGCCATCGACGGCGCCGACGAGGTCGAGCGCGCCGGTCTCGCCCTGCTCAAGGGGCGCGGCGGGGCGCTCCTGCGCGAGAAGCTCGTCGCCTCGGCCAGCCGCCGCCTGGTCATCCTCATCGATCCGTCCAAGTGGGTCGATTGCCTGGGCTCGCGCCACCCCGTGCCCGTCGAGGTCGTCCCGTTCGGCTGGCCCGCGACCGCCGCCCGGCTGCGCCGCCTCGGCGCGACCCCCGAGCTCCGCCTCGAGGAAGGAGAGCCGTTCGTCACCGACGGCGGCCATCACATCCTCGACTGTCGCTTCCCGCCGATCGCCGATCCCGCCGCCCTCGCCCGCGAGATCGACGCCGTCGTCGGCGTCGTCGAGCACGGGCTGTTCGTCGGGTTCTCCCCCCGGGTGATCGAGGCCCCCGCGGCGTGACGCGCGGAAAACTGGTGGTCGGGCGACAGCTCAGGCATTCTGTCGCAAGTGCGCCGCCCCGCCCTCGCCTTCCCCTTCCTGATCCTTTGCAGTCTCGCCCCGGCTCGCGCCGAGGAGCGGTTCACCATCGAGGCGTCGCTCGGTCTGGGCGTGATGGTCGCCGGCAAGGACGTGTCGGGCCGGTTCGCCCTCGCGCCGATCGGGGTCACCCTCGGCACGTTCGTGTTCGAAAAGCTGGCGGTCGGCGTGCGCCTGGGCGGGACGGTGTATTTCGGCGACCCGGCGGTGGGAAACAGCTTCCTGGGGATCGTCGTCCAGCCCTGGCTGAGCGAGCGCCTCTACCTCGAGGGCGGGCTGGGCGTCGGCGTGCTGCACCCGGATCTGGGCGATCTCGGCAGCACCGAGCAGGGCTTCGGGCTGTCGCTGCGCGGCGGGTACATCTTTGCGCGCGCCGGCCGCCACGCCTTCTCGATCTTCCTCGAGACCTACCCCAGCTTCTACTCCAGCCGCTCCGTGCTCGGCGCGACGCTGGGGGTGGAGTGGCAATTCCTGTAAGCTCCGTCTCGGGTGAGCGCCCCATGGTGTTTCGCGGCCATGGGGGATAGACTCTCGGGCGGCCGGCCATGCGGCTCGTCGTCAAGTTCAACCTCGCCCTGCTCGCGGCGTTCGCCGTCGGCTTCGCGGCCGCGGGCTGGGTGTCGCACACCCTTCTCCTGCACAACGCCCGCGAGGAGATCCTCGACAGCTCGCGCATCATCATGGCCTCCGCGATGGCGTCGCGAAAGTACACGACGACCCAGGTGGCGCCCCTGCTCAAGCTCCTGCCCGGCGAGGAGTTCCTGCCCCAGACAGTCCCGGCGTTCGGCGCCACCGAGCAGTTCGCGATGCTGCAGGCGCAGTTCCCGGACTTCGCCTACAAGGAGGCGACGCTCAATCCGACCAACCTGCGCGACAAGGCGACCGACTGGGAGGTCGACATCGTCAACCGCTTCCGTCAGTATCCCGACCAGACGGAGATCGTCGTCGAGCGCGACACGCCCACCGGTCGGATCCTGTCGCTGGCCAAGCCGATCCAGGTCAAGGAGGACAGCTGCCTCAATTGCCACAGCACCGTCGACCTCGCCCCGGCGTCGCTGCTGCGCCGCTACGGACCGGCCAACGGCTTCGGTTGGAAGCTCCACGACGTCATCGGGGCGCAGGTGGTGAGCGTCCCCATGGCGCTGCCCGTCGAGCGCGCCGAGAAGGCGTTCTATACGTTCATGGTGTCGCTCGCCGGCGTGTTCGCCGTCGTGTTCGTCCTCCTCAACGCGATGCTGATGCTGACGGTGGTGCGGCGGGTGACCCGGGTGGCCCGGCTGGCCGACGAGGTGAGCCTGGGCAGGCTCGACGCCCCGGAGCTCGCGGTGGGCGGCAAGGACGAGATCTCGCGGCTCGCCCAGTCGTTCAATCGGATGAAGAAGAGCCTCGCCCAGGCGATCAAGATGCTCGAAGAATAGGCATGGAGCGGGTAGCGGGGAGCAACATCGGCAAGTACCGGGTCGTCCGCACGCTGGGCGAGGGCGCAATGGGGGTGGTGTACTTGGCATTGGACCCGACACTCGATCGTCACGTGGCCGTCAAACTCATCCGCCACGACCTCCTCGACAAGCGGATGACCTCGCACGTGCGCGCGCGCTTCCGCAACGAGGCGATGGCGGCCGGCCGGCTCCACCACCCCGGCATCGTGGCGGTCTACGACTACGGCGAGGACGCGAGCTCGTCGTTCATCGTGATGGAGTACGCCGCGGGGGAGGACCTCGAGGAGTACGGGCGGAAGTACGCGCCGGTGGGCCTCCCCGAGCTGGCGGGGCTCATGGCCCAGCTGTGCGACGCGTTGCAGTACGCGCACAACGCCGGCGTGGTGCATCGCGACATCAAGCCGTCGAACCTGCTGCTCACCGCCGACGGCAGGCTGAAGATCATGGATTTCGGCATCGCGCGCACCGGCGCGTCGAAGCTCACCCAGACGGGGGCGGCGATGGGCACGCCGACCTACATGGCGCCCGAGCAGTACACCGGCGCGGGCGTGGACCACCGGGCCGACCTGTTCTCCGCGGGGGTGGTGTTCTACGAGCTCCTCACCGGCCAGCGGCCGTTCGAGGGGGACAACATCCAGGAGGTCGCCTACAAGATCTGCCACGCCGAGGCGCTGCCCCCGACGCAGTCCAATCCGTTCCTCCCGCCGCTCATCGACGCATGCGTGGCCACGGCGCTGGCCAAGCAGAAGGAGCAGCGGTTCGCCAGCGCGGCCGCGTTCTCGCGTGCCATCGCCGAGGCGATCGCCGCCGGCCGGTTCTTCTCGGCGTCGGCGGCGCGCACGGCGGTGCCCGCCTGGCCGGCGGATCTCGCGCGGACGCTCGAGGCAGTGATGGCGCCGGCGGCGGGACCGCTCGCCGGGGCGCTGGTCCGGCGCAGCCTCGCGAGGACGCTCGATCGCAACGAGCTCCTCGATCTCCTGCGCCGCGGCGCGGGGGGCGATGCCGACAACCCGGCGCTGGTGCGCGCCCTGCGCGCGGCCCTCGACGCGAGCCTGGCGGCCGGCGGTCCATTGACGCGGACGCCGCCGGCGGGGCACGCGCCGCCTCCGGTCGTCACGCTCGCGCCGAACGAGCTGGAGCGCGTAACCCAGGCGCTGATCGGGACGGTCGGTCCGATCGCCAAGGTGCTGGTGAAGAAGACCGCCGCGCAGGCGCGGGACTTCGCCGATCTGTGCGCGCGGCTGAGCCAGCACCTCGCGACCGACGCGGAGCGCGCCGAGTTCCTGCGCAAGCTGAACGCCAAGAGCTGAGCATGGCGACCGACGACCGCGGGCGGTGGAACGAGCGCTGGCGGGCGCGCGACCATACCGTCGCCGACGAGCCGTCGACCTGGCTCGTCTCGCTCGCCCCCCACCTGCCCGCCCGCGGGCGCGCGCTCGACGTCGCGGGCGGCGCCGGGCGTCACGCGGTGTGGCTCGCCCGGCGTGGGCTCGACGTTACCTTGGTGGACGTGAGCGACGAGGCGCTGGCGCTGGCCGATCGCGCCGCCGCGGCGGCCGGGGTGCCCCTCGCCCTCGTGCGCGGCGATCTCGACGCCGATCCGGACGCCCTCCCGGCCGGGCCGTGGGACGTCATCGTGTGCTTCCACTACCTCGATCGCCCGCTCCTGCCCCGTTTGGCCGCCGCGCTCGCCCCCGGCGGCGTGCTCGTCTTCTGTCAGCCCACGCGCCGGAACCTCGAGCGCCACCCGCGGCCGGGCCCGGCCCATCTCCTCGACGAGGGCGAGGCGGCGGCGTTCGCGCGCGGGCTGGAGATCGTCGTCAGCGAGGAAGGCTGGCTCGACGAGGGCCGGCACGAGGCCCGACTGGTCGCGCGCCGCGCTCGGAGACCGTGAACACACCCGCGCGTCGACGCGCGGGTTTGGTCACGGTCTCCGAGCAGGGCAGCCGCACCTGATCCTCGAGCATGCGCACGAACGGCACGGCGTCGGGCACGCGCTCGCGCAGGAGCGGCAGGACCCTGGCCTCCTCCTCGGGCGCGATGTGGAAGGCGACGATGCGCCGGGGCGCGATGTGGGTCCGGACCACGGCGAGCGCGGCGTCGTCGACGAGGAACCACCACGGCAACAGCGCCACGTCGATGCCGCGGACGGGCAGCGCGAACGGGGCGAAGTTCTCGGCGGTCGCCTCGGCGTCCCCGACGTGAAGGACGGTCGCGCCGCCGATCTCGACGAGGTGTCCCAGGTTCTGGATCTGGGGCGGATGGTCGCCGTGGCCGAGCCCGAGGAACGTGATCTTGGCTCCCGCGATCGTCTCGGTCTGGCTGCGCCCCACCTGCCACGGCGAGGCGCGCGCGCGGGCGCGCGCCTCGGCGGGGAGGAGGGCGACGACCTCCTCCGACGTCGCCAGCACGGCGTCCGGCGAGCGGGCGAGGAAACGCGCGACCGAGCCGGGATCGAAGTGGTCGGCGTGGCGATGCGACACGAGCACGACGGAGATCCCGCCCCACGGAGGAGCGGCGGTCTCCAGCGCCTCGCGCGGTGCGGCGGGCAGCGCGGCGTAGCCCTTGTACTCGCCGTGGAGGCCGTCGATGAGGACGCGCGTTGCGCCGGCGTCGAGGAGCACGCCCTCGTTCGCCACGTAGGTGATGCGCAGCCCGTCGCGGACGGCGGGGCGCGTCGCGCAGGCGGCGGCGGCGACGAGGACGGCAACGGGGAGGCGCATGACCCAAGCATGCGCGAGGATCCCGTCGTTGCCGATCGACGTGCCCTGTCAGCTCAGCGCTTCCCCGGGACGCGGCCCATGAGATAGAACTCGTCGTTCGGCCGCATGCCGACGGCGTTGGCGAGGCGGTTGCTCAGCGCGAAGAACGCGGCGATGGCGGCGATGTCCCACGCGTCCTCGTCGGTGAATCCGTGCTCGCGCAGGCGGGCATAGTCGGCGTCCTCGATCTCCACCGAGCGCAGCGCGACCTTCATGGCGAAGTCGAGCATCGCCCGGCGGCGCGGCGTGAGGTCGGCCTTGCGATGGTTGACCGCCACCTGATCGGCGATGAGCGGGTTCTTGTCGTAGATGCGCAGGATCGCGCCGTGCGCGATCACGCAGTACTGGCAGTGGTTCGCCCCGCTGGTCGCGACGACGATCATCTCGCGCTCGGCCTTGCTCAGGCCGCCCTCCTTGAGCATCAGCGCGTCGTGGTAGGCGAAGAAGGCGCGGAACTCGTCGGGCCGGCGGGCCAGGACGAGGAAGACGTTGGGAACGAAGCCGGCCTTCTCCTGGACTTCGAGGATGCGCGCGCGCACGTCGGCGGGCGCGTCCTCGATGGCGGGGACGGGAAAGCGCGAGATGGGCGGTGCGTTGGCCATGACGTCTCCTCCTACGGCCCGGGCAAGGCGGCGTATGCGGCGAGCATGGCCTTCATGCGCGGCGCGTCATGGGGCCTCGCCTCGTCGGGATTGTCCTTCAGCTCGCGGATCTCCGGGACGATCGTGTTGCGGCAGTAGCTGAGCAGCGCGCGGTCCTGCGGCAGCCGGCCGATGAGGACCTCGCACACCTTGGCGATCGTGTCCGACAGGCTCGGGTCGTCGACCAGCTCGTGGGCGATGAGCAGCACCTCGTGCGCCTGGCGGCAGTGGCTGATGACGCCGCCGGATGGAACCCCGTCGACGAGCACGTGGGGGCTTTCCGGCGCCGGCCCCGACGTCTTGGCGCAGGCGAGCACGCCGCGCCGGCCCAGCCACAGGAGCAGCCCGGTCTTGCGCCGCGACTGCTCGTCGTTGGTCCAGTCGAGCTTGGCGAGCAGACCGTCGACCTTCCGGTTGAAATCGGGCGATCTCGGGTCGAGCGCCTTCATCTCCGCATCGGCGAGCGCCTCGGTGTCGCGGTCGGCGCGGGCGAAGACGGCGTCGAGGCGCTCGAGCGCGGTGCGCGCGGCGGCGTAGCCCGGGTCGGCCGCGAGCGCCTGCTTGTAGAGCTCGCGCGCCCGCGCGGCGTCGCCCCGGTCGCCGGCGTCGAGCCCGGCGGAGTAGCGCGACCAGGCGTCGAACGACTGCGTCGGGTTGGCGCGCAGCCGCGTCTTCTCGTCGCGGCCGAGCTTGTAGTGCAGCGCGTCGATGAGCGCGTCGACGAGCTGCTTCTCGAGGGCGAAGAACTCCTCCTTCTTGCCCTCGGCGCGCTCGCTCGACACGACCTCGGCGGTCTCGACCTTGAGGACGCGGGCGTCGATGCGCAGGATGCCCCCCGCGAGCGTGTAGCCGCCGGTCATGATGAACTGCGCCGACAGCCCCTTCCCCAGCCTGACGGCCGTCCTGGGGTCGACGAACTTCCCTCTGGCGAGGCGGAGCTCGTCGAGCGCCCGGTTGAGCTTGTCGCGCTCGACGATGCGCAGCGCGCTCAGCCCCGACAGATCGGTGATGAGCATGTCCGCCAGACCCTTGGCCAGGGGATCGAGGGCGGCGTCGCCGGTGTGGTTGTCGAAGTACGCGATCGCGATCGTCGGCGGCGGCGCGGCGCCGCCGGCGGCCGCCGCGCCGGCGAGCAGGACAAGGGCAAGGGCGAGCCTCATCCGCGGATCATAGGCCATCGCGCGCGCCCCGTGCGTGTACACTCTTCCTCCGTGGCCGGACCGGCGAAGCTCCCCTGCGCGCGCGGGGTCGCGCTCGCGACGCAGTCCATCGGGCCGCCGTGCGCCAGCCCGGGTTGGGTGCTGGCGGCATCCATCATGGGCTCGGGGCTCGTGTTCGCCGACGGCAGCGCGCTCGGGGTCGCCCTCCCCTACATCCAGCGCGACCTGCGCGCCACCGGCGCCGAGCTGCAGTGGATCGTCGCCTCGTACTCCCTCCTCCTCACCGCGTTCCTCCTCCTGGGCGGCGCGCTGGGCGACCGCTACGGGCGGCGGCGCGCGTTCGCCGGCGGCGTCGCGCTGTTCGGCGCGGCGTCGATGTTGTCGGCCTGGTCTCCATCCACGCCGGTCCTCATCGCCGGTCGCGCGCTCCAGGGCCTCGGCGGCGCCCTGCTGGCGCCATCGAGTCTCGCCCTCATCGCCGGCGCCTATCCGGGCGACGCGCGCGGCCGCGCGATCGGGACCTGGTCGGCGGTCACGGCGCTCGCCGCCGCCGCGGGGCCGCTCATCGCCGGCCTGCTCGTGGAGCGCGCGTCGTGGCGATGGATCTTCTGGATCAACGTGCCGGTGTCGGCGACGATCGTCATCGCGACCTACGCGCGCGTGCCCGAATGGCGCGCCCCCGACCGCCCCGGGCGCATCGACGTGCTCGGCGCGTTCGTGGCCACGTTCGGCCTGGGCGCCGCGGCGTACGGCCTCATCGCCGGAGCCTCCGAGCGCGCGTCGGCCGCGCGGGCGATCGTGGCCTGCGGGGTCGGCGTCCTGGCGCTGCTGGCGTTCGCGCGCATCGAGGCGCGCGCGCCGGCCCCGCTGGTGCCGCCGGCGCTGCTGCGCGTGCGGGCGTTCCGCGGCGTCAACCTGCTGACGCTCTTTCTGTACATGGCGTTCGATGCGGTGCTGTTGTTCCTGCCGTTTCACTTCACGGGCGTCGAGCGCTACTCGCCGTTCTTCGCCGGCGCGGCGCTCCTGCCCCTGATCGCGATGTTGGTCCTGTTCTCGCGCTGGGCGGGCGGCCTGATCCCCCGCTTCGGCGTGCGGCGGCTCCTGGTCGCGGGGCCGCTCATCTGCGCCGCCGGGTTCGCGCTCCTGGCCGTCCCGGGCGTCGGGTCCGACTACGCGTCGACGTTCCTCCCCGCGCTCCTGGTGGTGGGGATGGGAATGGCCGTGAGCGTCGCGCCGCTCACCACCGCGGTGCTCGACGCCGTGCCGTCGGAGCAGGAGGGCATCGCCTCGGGCATCAACAACGCCGTGTCCGAGACGGCCGCGCTGCTCGCCTACGCCGCGCTGGGCCTCGTCGTCCTGGCCGCCTACGCCCGCGGGCTCGCGACCGAGCTCACCCGCCCCGACGTGCCGGAGGCGCTGCGCGCCGCGGTCCTCGATCAGAGCGATCGCCTGCTCGACATCCGCCTGCCCCCCGGCGCCGAGGCCGCCGCCGCGACGGTCGGCCGCGCCGCGGCGACCGCGTTCGTGGGCACGTTCCGGCTGCTGGCGTGGATTGGCGCGGCGCTGGCCGCGGCCGCGGCGGCGGTCGCCGCGGTCACGCTGAGCGGGCGCGCGCCTCAGGGCCCGTCGAAGGTTCCCGTCACCAGCGGGACGTAGATCATGAGCTCCTTGGCGCCGGGATCGGGATCCGTCGGCTGCGCGAGCGGAGCCGTCGGCTTGAGCATCCACCGTCCGGGGGTCTTGCCGTCGGCGCCGGCCAGCCGTCGCCGGTACGCGTAGGGGTCCTTCATCCATTCGACGAGCTCACGCTTGACGGTGTGCGCGAACCGCTCCGGCGTGAATACCTGGATCGACGGTTTCGGCGCCGAGCCCGGCGGTTCCGGAGGGGGCGGCCGCGGCGCCAGGTCGAGGGCCGGGCTCGAGGGCGGACCGATCGCCACGACGTCGCGCGCGACGGCGGCGGGCGGCGGGACGACCGGCGCCGGCGCGGCCTCCGTCGCCGGCGCCGCGACCGGCGGCGGCGCCCCGCTCGTCTCGACGGGCGCCGGAGCCGCCGGGGACCGCCTGCCCCTCGGCTCCGCGCCCGTCGCCGTCGCGACGCCGGCGGCGGCGCCGGTCGGTTCCGTGGCCGGCGCCGCGGGCGCGCGCACCACCCGGATGTTCAGCGGCTCCAGCCGGCGCGGCGGCGGGACGCGCCCCGGGCGGGCGAGCACCGCCAGCCCCGCGACCAGCCCCGCGTGCAACGCGACCGAGACGGTCCCGCCCCAGCGCATGCCGGTCTGACCCGGGCCCCCGGTCGGGGGTTGCCAGGGTCTCCCGCCGGTCACGCGCTGGGCAGACGCACGACGAAGCGCGCGCCGCCGGACTCGCCCCGCTCGACGGAAACGGAACCGCCGTGCTGCTCCACGATGCTGTGGACCATCGGCAGGCCCAGCCCCGACCCGCCCGCCTTGGTGGTGAAGAACGGCTCGAAGATGCGCAGGCGGACCTCTTCGGGGATGCCCGCGCCGCTGTCCTCGACGGCCACGGTCACGCCCCCCTCCGCCGATGCGGCCTCGATGCGGACCCACCCGCCCGCGGGCGCGGCCTGGATCGCGTTCAACACCAGGTTCATCACCGCCTGCTGCAGCCGGCCCGCGTCGCCGGTCACCGGCGCCACGCTTCCCCACCGCCGCTCGATGCGGACGAGGACGCGCTCGGCCTGCGGCGCGAGCACGTCGGCCACGTTCGCGAGCATCGCGCCGACGTCCACCGGCCCACGGACGAGCTGGCGGGGGCGGGCGAACTCGAGGAAGCTCTCGAGGATCTGGTTCAGCCGGGCGATCTCGCCCTGGACCAGCTTGAGCGGCCCTTCGAGAGCGGGCTGCGCGTCGGGCGGCAGGCGCCGCACGCGGCGCTCGAGCAGCGTGAGCTGCAGCGCGGCGGCGTTGAGCGGGTTCTTGATCTCGTGCGAGATCCCGGCGGTGAGCGTGCCGATGGCGGCGAGCTTCTCGGCCACGCGCGCCCGCCGCATCAGCTCGGTGCGTTCCTCGAGGTGCTCGACCTGCCGCACCGCCTGCTCGACCGCGACGAGGAGGTCGGGCGGGGCGCACGGCTTCATCAGGTATGCCCAGGCGCCGGCGCGGACCGCGGCGACGGCCGATTCGATCGTCGCGTGCCCGGTGAGCATGATGACCTGCGCGTCCGGCGCGAGCTCGCGCAGCCGCGCGGCGAACATCACGCCGTCCCCATCGGGGAGCATGACGTCGACCAGCGCGACGTTCACGCCTTCGCGCGCCCGCTCCATCGCCTCGGCGCAGCTCCCCGCGACGCGCACCGCGTAGCCCTCCTCCTCGAGGATCTCGCGCACGTTGTCGCAGTGCGCTTCGTTGTCGTCCACGCACAGGATGGTCCGGCGTCTAGCCATGGCGCTCGGCGTACAGGCGCTCCACCGCGGCCAGCACGTCTGCCGTATGGAACGGCTTGTGGAAGTATCCCAGGTGCGGCACGGGCGGCGTGAGGTCGTGGCCCGAGATCACCAGCATCGGCACCCCGGGAAATCGCTCCGCGAAGCGCGTCATCGCCGCGCCGTCGGCGCCGCCGGGGAGGCGCAGGTCGACGAGGGCGACGAACGGGCGCACGCCGCCGAGGCGCTCGGTCTCGATCAGCGAAGCGGCCGTGACCGCGGTGAACCCGGCCGAGCGCAGCACCTCGCACAGGTTGTCGCTCATGCTCGGGTCGTCCTCGATGACCGCGACGATGCCGTCGCGGCGCGCGCTCGCGATGATCTCGAGCAAGCGGCCGACGGGCGCAGGCTTGGGCAGCACGGCGAGGAGGCCCTCCCGCCGCGCGGCGTGGAGGTCGTCGTCGTGAGTATAGGCGGTGACGACGACCGCGGGCAGGCCGGGGTCGAGCCGGCGCACGCGGTGGACGAGCTCGGCCCCGCCCATGAGGGGCATGCGCATGTCGGAGATGAGCGCGTCGTAGCGGGTCGCGCGGGCGCGCTCGAGCGCCGCCGCGCCCCCCGTGGCGACGTCGGCGTGGGCCCCGGCATCCGCGAGGATCTCCGCCAGATTCTCGGCGAACGCGGGATTGTCGTCGACGATGAGGTACCTACGCACGCGCGCCTCCGAGGGGCAGGCGGACGACGAAGCGCGCCCCGGACAGGCGGCCCGCCGCGTCGGCCGGCGGCGCGTAGGCCACAGTGCCGCCGTGGCGCTCGACGATCCGGCGCACGAGCGGCAGCCCGAGCCCGATGCCCTTGGCCTTGGTGGTGATGAGCGGCTCGAACAGACGGGCGCGGATGGTCGCGTCCACGCCCGGGCCGCTGTCCTCGACGGCGACGACGATCTCGCCGGCCGACACGGCGCCGACGACGTGGACCTCGCCGGCGGCGCCGACGGCATCGACCGCATTGTCGATCAGGTTGACGAAGACCTGGCGCAGCTTGCTCGCGTCCACCTCGATCTCGGGCAGCTCGGCGACGCCGCGCACGGAGACGAGCACCTCGGGCGGCCGCTTGACCGCCGCGAGCACGGCATCGATCAGCTCGGACGGCCGCACGCGCTCGAGCTGGAGGGGACGGTCGCGGATCAAGTCGAGCAGGTCGGAGATGATCTGGTTGGCGATGGCCACCTGTGCGCCGATCCGATCCATGTGCTTGCGGGCGCGTTCCTCGTCGACGCGGCGCCGGAGGATGTACAGCGACGACTCGATGACCCCGAGCGGGTTGCGCAGCTCGTGGCCGATCGAGCCGACGAGCTGCCCGAACGTCGCCAAGCGCTCGTGACGCGCCTGCTGGGCGATCAGGTCCTCGCGGTAGGTGTGCAGCATGACGGCCAGCTCGAGGTCGAGGATCTTCCCCACCGCGTCGCGGACGGCGCGCTCCTCGACGGGTCGATCGCGGTAGCTCCGGTCGATCACCCGCGCCATCTCCGACCGCACGACGTCCATCGCGCCGAACATGTAGTGCTGGGGGAGCGCGATGCGGACGTGCATCCGACCGATGCGCGCGCGGCGTTCGTAGTACGCCTCGTCCCACGGGCCGAGCAGCATCGAGTCCATCCACGCCCGCAGCGTGACCTTGAGCCGGCCGACCTGGCTCTCGCCGCCCTCCAGCGCCGTGCGCGCCCCTTCGTGCTCGAGGATCCGGCGGTAGAACACGTCGGCGATGCGCTCGAAATCGGGCTCGGCGATGTCATGGAACGCGCGCAGGGCGTCCTCGTCCGCGGCGCTCCAGTGGACGTAACGCTTGAGCTCCTCGAACAGGGTCTCCATGCCCGGCCGCGTCTCATTTAACCACGCGGCGGCCGACTGCCAAGACCCCGACGAGGCCTGGCGCGCGACTTGCTCCTTCACGGCGCATGCCCAGAGATACCGTGCGCCGGCACATGACCGCGAGCCCCGTCACGATCGGCCGCGACCAGACCCTCACCGTCGCGCACAAGCTCATGCGCGAGCACCGCATCCGTCACCTACCGGTGCTCGAGCGCGGCCGCCTCGTCGGGATCGTGAGCCAGCGCGACCTTCACTTCGTCGAGACCCTGCGCGACGTGGATCCGTCGGTCGTCCTCGTCGAGGACGCGATGACCGAGCCGCCGTTCACCGTCGCTCCGGGGGCGCGCCTCGAGACCGTCGCCCGGGAGATGGCCGCGCGCCGGATCGGGTCCGCGGTCGTCGTCGAGCGCGGCAAGGTGGTGGGCGTGTTCACCGCCGTGGACGGCCTCCGTGGCCTCGCGGACGTCCTCGCACGCCCGGCGACCGCGCAAAGGTTGCGCCGGCGCGCGGGATGAACGCAAATCGTGCGCGCCCGCCCGTGTGGGATACTCCAGTCGGTGGCGACGATGACTGGCATGCGCCTTGAAAAACCGCGCTCATGACTCCGCGCGGCCGCATCCTGATCGTGGACGACGAGGCGAACGCCCGAACCGCGCTGGCCGAGCTCCTGCGCGATGACGGCTACACCGTCGAGACGGCCGCCGACGGCTTCAAGGCTCTTCCCAAGCTCGACGACTTCGCCCCCGATCTGGTGCTCACCGATCTCAAGATGCCCGGGCTCGACGGCATCGGCCTCATGCGCAAGGCGCGCGAGCGCGATCCCGAATGCGTGGCGATCGTCATGACCGCCTTCGGCGCCGTGGAGACGGCGGTGGCGGCGATGCGCGACGGCGCCGCGGACTATCTGACCAAGCCGATCAACGTCGACGAGCTGTCGCTGGTCGTCGAGCGCGCGCTGGAACGGCGCCGCCTGCGCGCCGAGGCCGGGCAGCTGCGCGAGCGCCTGGCGGAGCGCGGCCGCCTGCCGAACATCGTCGGGTCGAGTCCGATCATGCGGGAGGTGTTCGAGACGGTGCTGCAGGTCGCGCCGTCGCGGGCGTCGGTGCTGATCACCGGGGAGAGCGGCACGGGCAAGGAGCTCATCGCGGCGGCCATCCACGAGCACAGCCCGCGGGCGGGCCGTCCGTTCGTGCGGCTGCACTGCGCCGCGCTCGCCGAGACGCTGCTCGAGAGCGAGCTGTTCGGGCACGAGCGAGGGTCGTTCACCGGCGCCGTGGCCCGGCGCGACGGGCGATTCCAGCAGGCTGACGGCGGCACGCTCTTCCTCGACGAGATCGGCGAGATCTCGCCCGGCGTCCAGGTGAAGCTGCTCCGCTTCCTCCAGCAGCACGAGTTCGAGCGCGTCGGCGGCAACCAGACGCTCAAGGTCGACGTGCGCATCGTGGCCGCGACGAACCGCGACCTGCTCCAGCGCGTCAAGGACGGGCTGTTCCGCGAGGACCTCTACTATCGCCTCAACGTGGTGACGATCGAGATGCCGCCCCTGCGCGCCCGCCCGACCGACATCCCGCTCCTGGCGATGACGTTCCTCAAGCGCTTCGCCAGGGACAACCAGAAGACCATCGTCGGCTTCACCGACGACGCGCTCGATCGGCTGACCAAGCACGCCTGGCCGGGGAACGTTCGCGAGCTGGAGAACGCGATCGAGCGCGCGGTGGTCGTCGCGCGCGGCGACGTCATCGGCCCGGCGGATCTGGCGCCGACGATCGCCGCGGCCACGCGCCCCGCGGGAATGCCGGTTGTCCCCGGCGCCACGCTCGCCGACATCGAGCGCCACGCCATCCTCACCACGCTCGAGCACACCGGCGGCTCCACGTCGCGCGCGGCCGAGATCCTCGGCATCTCTCCCCGGAAGATCCAGTACAAGCTGCAGGAGTACCAGGTCGCTCGCCCGAAGACGCGCGAGCCGTCCTGAGCGCGTCGTCCGTCAGCGCACCCCGCTGAGGGTGAGCCGCGCGCGGACGTGCGGCGGCTCGGGCGTGCGCGAGGGGAGCCAGAACGACACGACCGTGCCCCGATCCGCGCGCCGGCCGATGCGCAGGCGGCCGTCGTGCGCCTCGACGATCTCGCGGCACAGCGTCAACCCCATGCCGCTGCCGTCGGCCTTGGTGGTGAACGCCGGGACGAGCGCCTTGGCCATCACGTCGTCGCTCATGCCCGCGCCGCGGTCGAGGACGGCCAAGCGCACTCCCCCCTCGGCCGCCTCCACCTCGATGACCACGGTGTCGCGCGGCCCGCCCGCCTCGTGCGCGTTCTTCACCAGGTTGATGAGCACTTGCTGAATCTGCGCCGGATCGAACCAGCCCGTCCCGCCGGGCGGAGGGGCGATGACGGCGTCGGGAAACAGCGCGCGCAGCCCGTCGAGGAACTCGGGCCAGGCCACGTCGCGCTTCTTCGGCCGGGGGAGCTGGCCGAGGCGCGCCAGACCGGCGAGGAAGCCCTGCAGGTGGGCGAGGCGCTCCTCCACCGTCTGCAGCGCCTTCTCCAGGCTGCCGTGCAGCTCCGGGCGGGCGAGCATCTGGCGCGCCGACCGCAGGAGCGACGAGGCCGGCGCCATCGAGTTGGCCAGCTCGTGGCCGATGATGCGCAGCGTCCGCTTGAGCACGAGGATCTCCTGCCGCGACACCTCGTGCGTCATGTGGCGGACCGTGATCAGCGTGTGCGGCTCGTCCTCGAAGGTGAAGTGACGCTTGCCGACGTGGTAGGTCTCGGGCCCGCCCTCGTGATCGAAGGTGAAGATCTCGTCGGTGTCGGAGGCCAGCGCCCGCCGCAGGGGCTCCGCGGCCCCGGCCAACATCTTGAGGAAGTTCTCCCCCCGCGCGTCGCGCCCCTCGAAGAAGAGCTCGCGGGCGGCCTCGTTGGTGAACACGATGACGCCGGTCTCGCCCACGAGCACCATCGCCGTGGGAGAGCTCTCGACCATCATGCGCAGGAGGCGGTCGCGCTGCGACAGCGCCTCCACATCGGAGGCATGCGCGACCTCCAGCCGCCGGATCTCCTCGCGCAGTGCCTCGGGGTCCTCCCCGCCGCGCACCGCGGTCCATATCCGATGCAGGAGGCTCATGGGAGGGGACGGTCTCAGCGACGGCGATTCTCGATCACATCGCCGTGGATGTCGAGCGCAAACCCAAGTGATCTCGGGCAGCTGCAGGTTGACGCGCCATCGCCACGATCCGGCAGTACTATCTTCGCGTGCGTCCGGCCACCTCTCAGGATGGGCCCGCCGTCGCCGCGCTCGCCGCCCTCGCCGGCGGCTCCGGCTGGTGGGGCGTCGAGCAGCGGGTCGGCCCCGACCGCGCCGATCAGGCGCGCTTCGTCGAGGTCGACGGAGATGACATCATCGCCTATGGCTGCGTGTGGCGTCGCAAGCACGCGATCTTCGGGCTCGACACGCTCGTCCGCCCGGAGCGGCGCGGCCGCGGCCTGGCGGCGCGCCTCATCGACCGCCTGTTCGAGGAGCTCGCCGCGCGCGGGGCGGCGGCGGTGGAGGCGCGCGTCGACGCCAACCACGCCGACGCGCTCGCGTTCCTCGTGCGCCGCGGGTTCGTCGAGCTGAACCGGTTGGAGCGCGTGCGCCTCGACCTCGATCGCGCCGAGATCGCCGAGCCCACCGTCGAGGGTATCGACTTCGCTACGCTGGCCGAGATGCGCGACCCCGAGCTCGTGCGGGGGCTGCACGCGTTTCTCAGCGCGGCGTTTCGCGAGAAGCCGATGCGCCATCTCGATCCGTTCACCGAGACGCCGCTGGAGGATCTGGTCGACGACCTCGACGCCGCCGCGGCGGACGGGTGCTTCATCGCCCGCGCCGGCGCGGACATCGTCGGCTTCAGCGGGCTGGTCGATGGCCCCGAGCCCGGGACGCTCCTGTCGTTCATGACCGCTGTCCGCCCCGACCTGCAGGGACGCGGCATCGCCACGGCGCTCAAGCAGCGCGCGATCGGCTACGCCAAGCGGAGCGGGTATCGCGCCATCTTCGCCGTCAGCCCGAACCCGGCCATGACGGCCGTCCACGAGAAGCTCGGCTACGTCCGACACGCCCCGACGGAGATTCGCATGGGCCGGCGGCTGCAGTAGGAGGCACTACCAGTTCAAGAAGAAGCACATCCATCACCTGTTCTGCACCACGTGCGGCGTGCGCACCTTCGCCGCGGGGAAAGGACCGGGCGGCGAGGACTTCCGCGCGGTCAACGTGCGGTGTCTCGAGGGGCTCGACGTCGATCGGCTGCAGGTGAGGCGCTTCGACGGCCGGAGCCTGTAGGGGGCGCCGGCGTCACGCCGCGAGCGCGTGCGCCAGCGCCGCCCGGGCGAGCAGCCGGGTCGAATCCAGCGTCGGCAGCGGACACTCGTCCTCCCGCACCAGCAGCGGGATCTCCGTGCACACCAGCGCCGCGGCGTCGCAGCCGCGGCGCTGGAGGCGCGCGATGGCCCCGTTGTACGCGGCGCGCGACTCGTCGGTGAATTTGCCGTCGATGAGCTCGGTCCAGATGATGCGATCCACGGTGGCGAAGTCGTCCGCCTCCGGCACGACCGCTTCCATGCCGAAGGAGCGCAGCATGTCGGCGTAGACCGGCCCCGCCATCGTGTAGCGCGTGCCGAGGATGCCGATGCGCCGGAACCCACGACGGGCCGCCTCCTCGGCCACGACCCGCGCGATGTGCAGCCACGGGATCGGCGTCTCGGCCTGCACGTGATCCCAAGCGAGGTGCGCGGAGTTGTCGGGACAGATGGCGAAGTCGGCGCCGGCGCGGGCGAGCAGGCGCGTCGATTCGAGCATGACGCGCGCCACGCCGCGGTAGTCTTCGACCTCGAACGCCGGCATCCACCGCGCCAGCGGGATCGAGCTCAGCGTGATCTGCGGGTGATCGCTCTTGCCCTCGCGGCAGATGGTCTGGTAGCAGAGGGCCGCGCCCTCGGCGCTGCAGGCGACGATGCCGATGTGTTTCATGGGTGGCGCGCCCCGAATCTCCCGTCCAGCTCCGTCAGGCACTCCACGAAAATGCGCAGCCCCACGTCGACCTCGTCGCGGCCGATCACCAGCGGCGGCGCGAAGCGGATCGTCGATCGGCCGCACGAGAGCAGGAGGAGGCCCTTCTGGAACGCGAGCTGCTCCAGCGCGCCCGCGTACTCGCTCGCCGGCTCGCCCGACGGGGTGCGCAGCTCGGCGCCGATCATCAGGCCCACGCCGCGGAGGTCGGCGAGGACGGGGTGCTGGGCCTGGATCGCGCGCAGCTTGTCGAGCATGTAGGCGCCGACGTCGCGGATGTGCCCAAGGAGCGGCTCGATGACGTCGAGCGTGGCCAGCGCCGCCGCGCAGCACACGGGGTTTCCGCCGTAGGTCGACCCATGGGTGCCGCGCGTCCACGTCATCACGCCCTCGCGCGCCACGATCGCGCCGAGCGGCATGCCCGAGGCGATCCCCTTGGCGAGGCACATCACGTCGGGCATGACGTCGAAGTGCTCGGCCGCGAACATGTGCCCGGTGCGACCGATGCCGGTCTGCACCTCGTCGAACACGAGCATGATGCCGTGCTGGTCGCACAGCTTGCGCAGCCCGTGCAGCGACGAGCGCGGCGGGACGACGTAGCCGCCCTCGCCGAGGATCGGCTCGATGAACACCGCCGCGACCTCGTGCGGGTCCACGTGGCTGCGGAACCAATCGTTCTCCAGCATCCCGGCGACGTCGGGCGCGGCCGCGCTGGGGTACGGCAGGTGCACCACCCCGGGAACGAGCGGCCCGAAGAACGCGCGCTGCCCCACCTTGGACGAGTTGAGCGAGATGGCGCCGTAGGTGCGGCCGTGGAACCCGCCCTTGAACGCGATGACGTACGGGCGGCGCGTGTGGGACCGCACCAGCTTGAGCGCCCCCTCGATGGCCTCGGTCCCCGAGTTCGATAGGAACACCTTCTTCGGCCCCATGCCGGGGAGGTAGCCGGCGAGCCGCTCGCACAGCGCCGAGAACGACGCGTAGTAGAAGTCCGTCCCGCAGATGTGCAAGAACTTCGCGGCCGCCTCCTGGATCGCCTTCACCACGCGGGGGTGGGCGTGCCCCGTCGACGCGACGGCGATGCCCGCCATGTAGTCGAGGTAGCGATTGCCGTCGACGTCGTAGACCCACGGACCTTCGCCCCGGTCCATCACGAGCGGATACTCCTTGATGTAGCTCGGCGAGGTGTGGCGCCGATCCTGCTCGATGATGGCCCGGGCCTTGGGTCCGGGCGGAGCGACCTTGATTTCGGGCTCGAGCTTCATGCGTCACCCATGCGCGTCTGCGATTGTTCGCGCGCGAACTGTGCCACGTAGAACGGCCCGCAGCCGCCCTTTCCGGTGGAGCCCGACCCCTTCCACCCGCAAAACGACTGCACGCCGGGCCAGGCTCCGGTGGTGGCGCCCGTCCGGCGGTTCGCGTACAGCACGCCCGCCTCAATCCGATCCATGAACGCGTCGATGTCCTCGCGGCGCTCGCTGAAGATCCCGGCGGTGAGCCCGTAGGCGGCATCGTTGGCGAGCCGGATGGCCTCGTCGAGCCCGTCGACGGCCTCGACGAGGACGAACGGCAGGAACAGCTCGTCGCGGGCGAGGCGGTGGCCGCGCGGCACCGACGCGATCGTCGGGGCGACGAAGTGGCCGTGGTCGAACGCCGCGCCGCGCAGCCGCTCGCCGCCGACGTGGACGGCGCCGTCGGCACGCGCCTCCGCCGACGCCCGCTCGTAGCGCGCAACGGCCTCGGCATTGATCACCGGGCCCATGTCGACGCCGGCGCGGGTGGGATCGTCGATCGTCATCTTGCCCGCGCGCGCCGCCAGCTTGGCGAGGAAGTCGGCGTGGCGCCCGCGGGCCACGTAGACGCGCGACAGCGCGCTGCACTTCTGCCCGGACAGGCCGAACGCCGAGCGCGCGCAGCCCTCCACCGCCGCGTCGAGGTCGGCGGCCTCGCACACGATGGCGGCGTTCTTGCCGCCCATCTCGAGGAGGCAGGGGCGGACGCGCCCCTGCGACATGATCCGGTGCAGCTCCATGCCGACGCGCGAGCTGCCGGTGAACGCGACGCCGTCGATCCCGGGGTGGCGCGCCAGCGCGGCGCCGATCGTCTCGCCCTCGCCGTGGAGCACCTGGAACAGCCCGTCGGGCAGGCCCGCGTCGCGCAGCGCCTCGTAGAGCCCGTGCGCGCACCACGGCGTCTCCTCGCTGGGCTTCAGCAGCACCGCGTTCCCCGCCAGGAGCGCCGCGCCCGCCATGCCGGCGGGGAGCGCCATGGGGAAGTTGAACGGGGAGACGACCGCGAACACGCCGTAGGGGCGGAGCACGTCGCGGGTGTGCTCGTTCTGCGCCAGCCGCCCGAGCGGTCGCGAGAAGCCGTTCGCCTCCTCGACCAGGCCGGCATAGTAGCGGAGGAGGTCGGCGGCCTCCTCCACGTCGCCGAGGCTCTCGAGGCGGTTCTTGCCCACCTCGAGGGACATGATGGCGGCGAGCTCGAGCCGCCGCGCGGACAGGAGCTCCGCGGCGCGACGGATGCGCGCCGTCCGCTCGTGGAACGGCAGCGCCGCCCAGCCGCGCTGGGCCGCCCGCGCCGATTCGACCGCCGCGGCGACGGACGCGGGCGGCGCGCGGTGGAACCGGGCCAGGACGACGCGCGTGTCGATGGGCGTGCGCGAGTCGAGCAGATCGCCGCTCTCGAGCGGGCGGCCCGCGACCCACGACGGGTAGGTCGCGCCGAGGCGGGCGCGGACGGCGGCCACCGCCGCGTCGAACTCGCGGTGGAGCTCGGTCATGTCGGCATCGAGAACGGAATAGGTGACGCGGAACGTCATGGGGTCAGCTCCTTCAGGGCGGCGGCGACGGCGTCGACGAGCTCGTCGACCTGGGCCGCGTCGATGACCAGCGGCGGGCCGAGCATGAACAGATCGCCGTCGGTGCCGTTGGCGTGGCCGACGTTGGGCCACACGATGATGCCGCGGTCGAACAGGTGCGCGCAGGCGCGCTCGATGACCCGGCGGCCGCGCGGGAACGGGGCCTGGGTGGCCTTGTCCTCGACGAGCTCGACGCCGGCGAGGAGCCCCATCCCCTGCACCGAGCCGACGCGGGGGAGCGGGGCGAGGCGCTCGCGCAGGCGCGCTTGGAACAGCTCGCCCACGCGGCGCGCGTGCGCGACGAGATCCAGCCGGTCGTACTCGTCGAGCACCGCCACGCCGGCCGCGGTGATGAACGGGGCCTGGAGGTAGGTCTGCGCGTGCTGGAAATGGCCCGAGCCGCGGCGCATCTCCTCGACGTGGTCCTGGCGCACGAGCACCGCCGACAGCGGCGCGTACCCGCCGCCGAGGCCCTTGCCCAGCACGGCGACGTCCGGCGTGAACCCGGTCGGCCGGGCGGCGAAGAACGCGCCGCACCGCCCCGCGCCGCAGAGGATCTCGTCGGCGATCATCAAGATGCCGTGGCGCGCGCAGATCTCCCGCGCGCGCTCGAAGTACCCCGGCGGGGGCACGGCGGCGCCGGCCGACGAGCCGATGACCGGCTCGGCGATGAATCCGGCGATGGTCTCCGGCCCCGCGCGCGCGATCGCCTCCTCGAGGAGACGCGCGTAGTGCGCCGCGCCGTCGCGCGCGTAGTCGGCGAGGCCGGAGCGATAGGGGTACGGCGCCGCGGCGACGACGACCTCGGACAGCATCGGCCCGTAGAGCTTCTTGTAGTGGGGGCGCCCGGACAGCGACAGCGCGTAGAGCGTGTTGCCGTGGTAGCTCGGCACGCGGGCGACGAACTTGGTCCGCTGCGGCTGCCCGCGCTCCATCCACAGCTGGCGGACGAACTTCACCGCCGCCTCGACCGCCTCCGAGCCGGAGCACAGGAACGCGGCGCGGGTCAGGCCGGCGGCGGGGAGCTCGGCCTCGGCCAGCGCGGCCAGGCGGCGCGCGAGCGTCTCGGTCGCCTCGGACGTGAACTGCGTCCCGTTGACGTAGCCCACGCGGGCGAGCTGGGCGTGGATCGCGTCGGCGACGCGGCGGTTGCCGTGCCCCAGGCCGGCGACGAGCGCGCCCGCGGAGGCGTCGATGTAGCGCTTGCCGGCGGCGTCGAAGAGGTAGATCCCCTCCCCGTGCGAGATGATCGGCATGTCCCGCGCGAGGTTGCGCAGGAGGACGTTTCCCTCTGGGTATCGGATGCTGCGATCCATGCGTGAACCATGGATCCTATACCCTAGAACAGCAGCGCCAACCCCTTGATGAGGAGCCAGCTGCACAGGGCGATGGTGCCGAGCACCACGCCGGCGGTCGCCAGCCCGACCCGCGTGGACCCGCGCCGCAGGGCCGATACGCCCGCCGCCACCGCGGTCACCGCCGCCGGCACGCTGACGATCGACAGCGGGCCGCCGGCGTGAAACCAGGTGAACATGAGCGCCACGATGCCCGCGATCAGCGCGACGATCGCGCGGTCTTCACTCGGTCGTCCCTCCATCCCGGTGCCTCCTCGGGACGTAAGGATAGGTCCGGAGGCGGCGGGGCGCCAGTCAGTGAACGTCGGTCAGGGCGAACGACACCGCCAGCGCGGCGGAGATCGGGCCGATCGCCGGGTCGCCCGTCTCGATCTTGAGATCGTGGCGCTCGTTCCATAGGCCGTCCCAGTCCACGGCCGCGAGGAACCCCAGCGACAGCGTGATCCGCGCCGTGACCCTCGCGGTGTTGACCATGACGCCGGTCAGGGGAATCGAGATCGACTCGTTCGCCTCGTCGCTGATCTCGAACGATTCCATGCCGCCGCCGTTCAGAGCGACCACGCCCCGGATCTCGTAGGCCTTCTCCCCGCCGCCGGCGCGCGCCTCGAGGCGCGAGTACAGGCCGGGCGGCGCCTGGGGAAACGCGAGAGGAGCCGGCATGTTGTTGCCCTGCCAGTCGAGGTCCAGCGTCGCGATCGACGTGCGATAGTCGCCCGGCGCCGAATCGCCGATCGCGCGCACGTCGCGCCAGTAGACGCGCACCTCGTCGACGCGCACCTTCGTGCCCACGGTGCCGGGGACGACCGGATCCGTCCCGAACTCGAACACCAGCCCTCCACTCTGCGGCGGCGCATCCAAGTCGTTGCGCGCGTCCCGTCCCCCCGCATCCGGGACATCGCCCGTCGCCGGGCACCCGGCCAGGGCGACGCACAGGACGAGGTTGATGGCACGCAGCATGCTCCCTCACATCGTGCAACCCAGATACCAGATAAGACTCAATGAAATCAGACGCTTCCGAGACACCGGGTGACGTTGAAATGCACAGTGCGCAAGGATCGTACACCCTTTCCCCCATGGAGGCGGGCCCGACCCTCGACGCGACCGACCTGTCGCGCATCGCACCGGAAGGCGAGGATCGCACGTTCCTCATCATCCACGGCGGCGATCGCGCGCGCGTCCTCGAGCTCCTCGACGGCGTGGAGGTGACGCTCGGCCGATCGCGGTCGTCGACGATCGTCGTCGATCACGAGAGGGCCTCCCGCATCCACGCCCGCGTCGTCAGGCGCGGCGCCGACGTCGTCGTCGAGGACCTGGGCAGCCGCAACGGCACGCGGGTCAACGGCGCGAAGATCCTCGCGCCCACGCGCGTCGCCGGCGGCGACGAGATCGCCGTCGGCGACGTGGTCGCGTTCGTGGCGATGTCCACGCGCCTGCGCCGCCGGGCGATGGTTGGGTCCGCGTCGTTCTTCGAGGACAGGCTGGCGGCCGAGGTCGATCGGGCCATCCGCTACCGCCGGCCGCTCGGCCTGCTCATGCTGCGCGTCGAGGGGGGCACGACCGAGGCGGTGATCGAGCGGATCGCCGGCGTCCTCCGGCGCATGGACGTCCTCGGCGACTACGGCCCCGACGAGCTCGCCGTCGTCGTCCCCGAGGCCGACCGCGCGGGCGCCGACGCTGCGGCGCGGCGCATCTTGCGGGCGGCGCGCGGGCCCGGCGACGCGGCGGCGCACATCGGCCTGGCCACCTACCCGGAGGACGGCGCCGACGCCGAGGAGCTGGTCTCGCGCGCGCGGACGGCGCTGCGCCGGGCGCGGGCGGGCGGCGGGCGCGAGCGCGTGACCGCGGCGCCGATCGAGCCGACGCCGGAGCTCGGCGATCTCGTCGTGGCCGATCCGCAGATGATGCGGGTGTACGAGACCGTGCGGAAGGTGGCCGACACGCCCATCACCGTGCTCGTCGTCGGGGAGACCGGCGTGGGGAAGGAGCTCGTGGCCGAGGCGCTCCACCGCCGCAGCAAGCGCAGCGCCAAACCGTTCGTCAAGCTGAACTGCGCGTCGCTCCCCGAGACGCTGCTCGACAGCGAGCTGTTCGGTCACGAGCGCGGCTCGTTCACGGGAGCGGTCGACCGGAAGATCGGCTACTTCGAGGCCGCCGCGGGCGGCACGCTGTTCCTCGACGAGGTGGGGGAGATGCCGCTCGGCCTGCAGGCCAAGCTCCTGCGCGTGCTCGAGACGCGCACGATCACGCGCGTCGGTGGGACCAAGGAGATCTCCGTCGACGTGCGCGTCGTGTGCGCCACCCATCGCGACCTGGACAAGGACGTCGAGCGGAAGCGCTTCCGCGAGGACCTGTACTTCCGCGTGAGCGCGTTCACGCTGCTCGTGCCGCCCCTGCGCAACCGCCGCGGCGAGATCCGGCTCCTGGCCGAGCACTTCGCGCGCGAGTTCGCGAACGATCTGCACCAGCCCACGCCCCATCTGTCGCCGGCGGCGCTGCAGACGCTCGAGGCGTACGCGTGGCCCGGGAACGTGCGCGAGCTGCGCAATGCCGTCGAGCGCGCCGTCGTCCTCGCCCAGGGCCCGACGATCGACCGTGCCGACCTGCCCGACAAGATCCGCGACGCGGGCGGGGCCACGGCGATCGTGCCGACCGGCGACGGGGTCGATGTGCGCGGGCAGCTCGCCGAGGTGGAGCGCGCCGCGATCGTCGCCGCGCTCGAGGCGTGCGCGGGGAACCAGACCCACGCGGCGCGCCGGCTGGGGCTGTCCCGCCGCGCGCTGATCTACAAGCTGGAGAAGTACGGGCTCAAGCCGCCGCCGGCGAAGGGCGAGTAGGAGCGTGAAGGGCGTTGCCCTTCACGCGATGAAAAGCGTAGCGGGGTTCCCGCGCCTTCGGCGCGGTCCCCGCTAGCTTCAGCGGCGCCCCGCCGACGGCGGGTTGTAGCGCTCCGAGCCGGGCGCCCCCGGCGCGACCGTTCCGCCGACGATGAGGACCGTGCCGTCGCACAGCGGCACGGCGCTGTGCCCGGCGCGGGGGACGGCGAGGCCGTCGGTAGGGCTGATGTCGACCGTGCCGTCGATCGGATCGAGGCGAAGGATGTACGCGGTCGCCACCGGCTGGTTGCCGGCGTCGCGTCCGCCGGCCAGCAGCACCCGGCCGTCGGGCAGGGCAGTGGCCGTGAAGCCGACGAGCCCCGCGCCGGCCGGCAGCGTCCCGACCGCGGCGAACTGCCCGATGCGCGGGAGGTAGACCTCGAGCGACGCCGTCGGCCGATTGGCCGAGTCGCGGCCGCCCACGATGAGGATGCTTCCGTCGGGAAGAAGCACCGCCCGGTGGTCGTAGCGCGGCGTGAGGAGCTGCGGCGCGAACGCGGCGTACGACTCGCGCAGCGGCTCGTAGAGCTCCGCGGCGGCGACGGGGCCGACGGCGTCGCGGCCGCCGACGATGAGCACCGCGGCGCCCACCTCGTCGCCGAGGCGGGTGGCGGTGTGGCCGTAGCGCGGATGCGCGAGCGCCGCCGTGGGCAGGAGCCGGGGCGGGGCGGGGATCCCCGCGTCGCCCAGCCGGAACAGCCAGGTCGCCCCCGACGGTTGGAAGCCCGCGCCCTGGTCGCGACGCCCGCCCGCGACGACGACGCCGCCGTCGACCAGCGTGGCCGCGGCGGCGTCGACGAGGTGCAGGCAGTCGTCCGCGATGGTCTGGACCTGGAGCTCTGCCGCGGCCGTCGGGCTGAGCAGCTCGCACGAAGCGACCGCGACGTCCGCCCCGGGTGGACCGGCGACGCCGCCGATGCGCAGCGCGCGCCCGTCGCGGAGCGGGGCGAGCGCCGCGCCGCGCCGCGCCGCGACCCGGCCGGGGAGCGCCACGAAGGCGCCCGCGCGCGCGTCGAAGCGCTCCATGTCGGTGAGATCGCCGTCGGCGGCGCCGCCCACGAACACGCCGTCGCCGGCGGGCGTGGCGTAGGCGTCGCGGCCGACCGCGCGCGGCTCGGACGGCTGCGGTCCGGCGGCCCACTTCACGATGCGCGCGAAGTAGAGGTGCACCGAGGCAACGTTCGTGTCGCGATTGACCGAGACGGCGCACGTCCGGCCGTACGCGACCTCGACGCCGGCGCGCCGCCCCGACAGGTGCACGACCAGATCGTCGCCAAACGGCACCGAGGCAAGCTCCGGCGTATCGCCCGGGGCCACGCTGACCAGGGCGATGTCGGCGTCCTGACCGGCGTGCGCGATCGACAGCCTCAGCTCGTCGATGTCGGTGAACGGATACGCCGGCGAGGACGCGTCGGGGACGTCGACGATGGGTGCGAGGACCGGGACCGCCGGGCTGCAGGCCGCCGCGAGGAGCAGCGCGGCCGCCCAGTTTGCGCAGGTCACCGCGGCACCGGTGGAACCTGCGGCGCGACGCGGAAGCCCGTCGGCGAACCGGCGGTGATCGCGAAGGGAAGAAGGATCGCCGCGGTCACCGCCGCCGCCGCGACGCCCCACACCCACGGCTTCTCGTACCACGGGCGCGGGGGCGGCGACAGGTCGAGCTTCACCGCCCCGGTGGCCCGATCGACGAGGCGGATCGTCGCCGCGCGGGCGTCCGCCGCGGCGGAGCCGCCGGGGTCGAGCGCCACCGAGGCGTCGGCGAGCGCGCGCCCCGACGCGACGTCGCGCAGGCGCAGCCAGACGGTGGGGGGCGCGCCGCCCGAGCGGGTCACGGCGACCACGAGGACGGTGCGCGCGCCGCGCGCGCGCGCCAGCGCCGCGGCGGACTCGTCGGACGGCGGCGCCGGCGGCGCGGGGGC
Source organism: Haliangiales bacterium (assembly GCA_035259575.1). GTDB lineage: Bacteria > Myxococcota_A > Polyangia > Haliangiales > SHYZ01 > DATFWE01. The sequence continues at coordinate 40,901 of DATFWE010000301.1, read as the reverse complement.
GAGCGGCACCTCGAGCCGGCTGCCGCCGAGGAGGACCGCGGCCCCGGCCTCCGCGCCGGGACAGGCCGCGCGCACGTAGTGCACGCCGAGGGGAAGCTCCGGGGGCAGGCCCGCGACCTCGCGCGCGTCGACGAACGCGCGGCAGCCGGGCGCGGTCGCCACGACGAGCGTCCCGCGCGGCTGGGCCCTGACCTCGCGCGCGGCGCGCTGGAACGCCGCCGTCGCCTTGGGCGGAAACCGCAGCGGGTCGAGGATCCGCGCCGGATCCACCAGCGCGCTGCGGACGAGGTCGTCCCAGGCGCGGTTGGCGTCCCCGCGCTGGAGCACCACCAGGCCGCGGTACAGGTGCAGGTCGGACAGCTCCGCCGGGCTGAGCCCCGCCGCCCCCGAGCGGGCGGCCTCGGCGAGCGCGCCGTCGAGCGTCTCCAGCGCCTCGTTGTAGCGGAGGGCGTCGTAGCTCTCGACCGCGCGCGCCAGCAGCGTGGCCGCGGCCGGCGGCGGCGCGGGCGCCGGGGTGACGTCGACGAACGCCGCCCCGGCGTCGCGGGCCGCCGACGCGACCGCCGCGCGCGCCGCCGTCACCTCGGACGGCGGGTCCGCCGCCGAGTGAAACACGATCAAGGGCGGCGGCTCGGCGCGCCCGACGCTCGCGGCGAGGATGAGGCCGATGGCCCGCGCTGCGTGGTGCACCGCGACGATTATCCCCGCCGTCATCCCGTCCGGCAAGAAGGCGCGCGCGCCGCGCGACGCTATACTTGCGCGGGCGTGAAGCGTCCGCTGGGGAGATACGAGCTGCTCCGCCCGATCGCTCGCGGCGGCATGGCCGAGGTGTTCCTCGCCCGGCGCCGCGGCGCGGCCGGCGTGCAGAAGCGCCTCGTGGTGAAGCGCATCCGCCCCGAGCGCGCGGGCGACCCGCGGCTCCTCGGCCTGTTCGTGAAGGAAGCCAGGCTGTCCATGGACCTGGTCCACGCCAACATCGTGCCGGTGTTCGATTTCGGTCGGGTGGGCGACGCCTTGTTCCTGGCCATGGAGTTCGTCGACGGGCGCGACCTCGGCGCCGCGCTGCAGCGGGCGCGCGAGCGCGGCGCGCCGCTCGACGCGCTGCTGGCGGCACACATCGGGGCCGAGGCGTGCCAGGCGCTGCACTACGCGCACGCCAAGAAGGACGACGCCGGACGTCCGCTCGGCGTCGTCCACCGCGACGTGACCCCGCGCAACGTGCTCCTGTCGTTCGCGGGTGAGGTGAAGCTCGCGGACTTCGGCGTGGCGGCGCTCGACGCCGACGCCGAAACGGCGCGGCTGCGCGGCACGCCCGCCTACATGGCGCCCGAGCAGGCGCGGGGGGAGGCCGTCGACGCGCGCTCGGACCTGTTCTCGCTCGGCCTCGTCCTGTGGGAGGCGCTCGCGGGCGCGCGCGCCTACACCGCGGAGGATCCGGCCGGCGTGCTCGCCCAGGCCGGCGCCGGCGCGGTGCCGCCGCTCCCCGCGAGCGTCCCCGAGCCTCTGCGCCGCGTCGTCGAGCGCGCGACCCGCGCGCGGCCGGAGGATCGCTTCGCCGCCGCGCTGCAGATGCATCAGGCGCTCGACGCGTTCGTCGTCGCCGAGCGGTCGGCGCGCCCCGAGATGCCCGCGCCCAGCCAGCTCCTCGCGGAATGGCTCGGGCGCCTGTTCGACCGCGGCGAGGACGAGGAGCGGGGGGAGCCGCCGCCCGCGGATGGCGGGCCCGAGATCACGTTCGTCGACGACGGGGAAAAGGAGCTGCTGCGCGGCTGGGGAGGCGGCGCGGAGACGATGCGCTCCATGGCCGAGACCGTCGGCGAGGACGACGTGGTCGTGCCGCCGCGGCCGCCGGTCCGGCGGGGCGCATGGCCATGGATCGCCGTCGGCGCCGGCGCGATCGCCGCCGCGGCGATCGCGGTCGTCGCGGCCGGCCCGCGCGCGCTCACGGCCGCGCCCGACGCCGCGGCGCGCGCGACCGCGACGCCGGCGCCGCCGCTCGCCGTGGCGGCCGTGCCAGACGCCCCGGCCGCCCCCGACGCGGCGCCGGCCGAGGTCGCGCCGCCGCGTAGGCCGCCCGCCCGGGCGGTCCTCTACCCCGTGGACATCAACGCCAAGCCGTGGGCCCGCGTCTACATCGACGGCCGGTACGTGAACGACACGCCGTTTCGGGCGTCGCTGGCGGCAGGGGCGCATCGCGTGCGGTTCGTCAACCCCCAGGACGGCTCGACGAAAGAGATCACGATCACGGTCCCGCGCGACAGGCCGGTCATCGAGGTACTGGCGCCGTAGCTGTACGCGACTTGCACCGCTGTGTACGTTTGGTACGTGCCGCGCCAACGGATTCGCACACCTGCGCCTGGCGCCGGGATTGCTTTCCCCGAGGCGAAGGAGGACTCATGCGGAAAGCCTATCTACTCGTCAGCTTGTTGCCCCTCGCCTGCGGTCAGAGCGGGCCGTCGAGCCCGGGGCAAGTGCGGGGCGCGATGGTCGTCCTGCACACGCGCACGAACATCCTGACCGCGCCCGCGGGCAACTGGAGCGCGGACAGCCCGCTGCGGGCCAGGGTCGAGGCATCGTTCCCGTCGGCGTGCGTGGACCTGGACGACGACGACGACGGCGTGCCGAACGTCGTGGACGTCGACCACGTCGACGACGCCGCGGATGTCGTCGAGGACCAGTGCCACCGCTGCAACCGCGGCCCGGGCGAAGCCGGAGACTTCCGCCTGCGCGTGGAGGGCACAGACGTCCGGCTCGATCGCGGCGTGGTGCTCGCGCGCGCCGCCGATGGGACGCTGACCGTGCCGTCGCTCGGCGGTCGCATCACCATCCTCGTGACCCCGGCCACCCAGGTCGAAGGCGTTCCGACCCCCGGGTCGGAGATCCGCGCCGAGGGCACGCTGACCGGCACGAACGCGTTCACCGCGACGCGGCTGGAGGTGCTGTGCCCCGGCCCCGCGCCTCTCAATCCGGCCGACGTGCCGCCCGAGGCCGAGCCGGTCCCGGACGACCCGGCGCACCACACCTGAGCTTTCCTGACGGCCCCCTCGCGTGCCATTCTCGCGCGGTGAGCTCCCTCCTCGAGTCCACGCTGCTCGAGCTGGTGGAGGCGCTGGCCGCCCGGCGCGCGTCCCCCGTCGAGCTGATGCGGGAGACGCTGGCGCGCGTGCGCGCCACCGCCGACCGGCTGAACGCCGTCGTGGCCCGGCGCGACGACGACGAGCTCCTCGCCGCCGCAGGCGACGCCGAGGCACGCATCGCCCGGGGCGAGGCGCGGCCGCTCGAGGGCGTGCCGTTCGGGGTCAAGGACCTCGAGGACGCGGCCGGGCTCCCCACCACCTACGGTTCTCTGCCGTTTCGAGATGCACCCCCGGCGACCCGCGACTCCACGCAGGTCGCGCGCCTGCGCGCGGCGGGCGCGATCGTCCTCGGCAAGACGAACACACCCGAGCTCGGCTACACCGCCATCACCAAGAACCTCGTTTTCGGGCCGACGCTGTCTCCGTGGGACGCCGCGCGGAGCCCGGGCGGCTCCAGCGGCGGCTCGGCGGCGGCGCTCGCCGGCGAGGTGCTCCCGCTGGTGACGGCGAGCGACGGCGGCGGCTCGATCCGCATCCCGGCGAGCTTCGTCGGGGCGTTCGGGCTGAAGCCGTCGTTCGGGCGCGTCCCGCGCGGGCCGCTGCCGCGCTGGGATCACGGCGCGACGGCCGTGTACGGCCCGCTCACCAAGACGGTGGAGGACGCGGCGTTCCTGCTCGACGTGGTGGCCGGACCCGACGCCCGCGACCCGCGCAGCCTGCCGCCGCCCGAGGCGTCGTTCGTCGACGCGGTCCGGCGCCCGCTGGCGCGCGGCCTGCGCGTGGCCTATTCGCCCGATCTCGGTCACGCCGTCGTGCAGGGCGACGTGGCCGCCGCCGTCGCCGCCGGCGCGCGCGCGTTCGAGGAGCTGGGCTGCGCCGTCGAGGAGATCCGCGGCGGTCCCCCCGATCTGGGCGCGCACTGGGGCATCCTGGGGGCGTTCGAGCTGGCCGGCCACATCGCGGGTCTGCGGCCGCAGCACGACGCGAGCTTCTCGCGAGCGCTGATGGAGGGGATCCGCATGGCGGAGCACGTGACGCCGCGCTGGTGGGGCGAGCTGTGCGAGCTGCGCGCCGACCTTGTCGAGTGGGTGGCGGGCGTGTTCGACGAGTTCGATCTCCTGGTGACGCCCACGGCGCCGTTCGATCCGCCCGCCGCCAAGGGACCGTTCCCGGCGGAGACCGAGGGTCGGCGCCAGCCCGCCACCGCCGTGGCGGCGTTCACGATCCCGTTCAACCTGAGCTGGAATCCGGCGGCGAGCGTGCGCGCCGGTCTGTCGCGCGCCGGTCTGCCCGTCGGTCTGCAGATCGTGGGCCCGCAGCACGCCGACGCGCTCGTGCTCCAGGCCGCGCGGGCGTTCGAACGGGCGCGGCCGTGGCACCCGGCGTGGCCGATGCGCGGGGCCTGACGGTCGGTCAGCGCGGCGAGGCCACGAACAGATACGTGTGCTGCGTCTCCCGCACCGTGAGCGCGACGGTCTTCCCGTCGGGCGACACGACGGGGTTCGCGATCTGTTGCGTGCCGGTGTCGGCGAGCACCAGCTCCTTGCCCTTCGCGTCGATGCGCACCAGCGCGTACGGCGCGCAGCAGCGCGTCGCCAGGATCGACCCGTCCGGCGTCCACGCGAGGTCGTGGAACGTGAACGCCGACGGCTTCGTCAGCGACGCGCGCTCCCCGTCGCGCGACACCGTGTCGATCGCGCCGCGGGGATTCACGTACGCGAGCGTCCGGCCGTCCCCCGACAGCGCCGCCGCGCCCGGCGCGTACCCGACCCAGCGCAGCACCTCGCGCCCGCGCTCGCCCGTGCCCGCGTCCCACTCGTAGGCGATCGTCTCCTTCCCCGAGATGTCCGCGAGCAGGCACGGCTCGCGATTCGCGCCGGCGCAGTAGATTTGCTCCGACTTCTTGAGCTTGCCGATGGGCGTCGACGGCTGCGACGGCGCTCCGACGGCCAGCGTGAAGCTCTGCGAGTCGCCGCTCGACCGGCGATAGAACACGCGGTCGCCGATGACCCACAGCGGCCGGCCCAGCTCGCGCAGGCTGCCCACCGCCTTGAAGCCGCGCTCCCGCGTGCCGATCAGCAGCGAATCCTGGGCGGCCGCGCGCGCGGCGATCACGATGTCCCCGCTCGAGGTGAACCCCGCCGCGTGGAAGTCCTCCTCGCTGCCGGTGGGCAGCACCCGCAGCTTGGGCGCCTCGCCGGCGAGCGGCAGCACGGCGACGCGGGGGCGGCCGTCGATCGGGCCGCGCTGTATGAACACGCCGGCGGCCGTGACCTGGACCTTCCACAGCTCCACGTCGGCCGGGACGCTGAATACGTCGCGCTCGCGTCCGATGCGTCCCCCATCGTCGACGCTCAGCTCGCGCACGCGCGTGACGTCGTCGACGCCGACGGTGGCGACGAGGAGCACGTTCGGCCCGCGCCAGTCGAGCACGCCCATGTGCGCGGCCGGGCCCACGCGCGTTAGCCGGCCCGTGTCGAGGTCGAGCCACTGCGCTTCCCCCGTCGGGGGCGGGCCGGAACGCACGAAAGCAACCCGCTTCCCGTCGGACGAGAACATCGGGGACGTCAGAACGTCCCCCGGTAGCGGCTCAACCAGCGTCCGCTTCGCCCCGTCGGGCGCGATGAGCAGCAGGCGGAACGCGCCGTGCCCGTCCTTCTCCGCCATCGCGATCGTCTGCCCGTCGGGCGCGACGTCGAAGTAGCCCAGCCGGACGCCCGGCGGCGCGTACACCAGCTCGGGCTCGCCCGCGGGCAGCTCGATGCGCCACAGCTCGCTTTCCCGCACGTTCAGCCGCGCGAGGATGACGAACAGGCGCTCGCCGCCGGGCGACAGCGCCAGGTTGAAGACGTCGTATGCTCCCTCGGGCAGGCGCACCGGCACGTGCTCGGACGTGCCGCGGCGCTGGGTCCACACGTCGCGCCGCGAGCTGAACGCGAGCAGACGTCCGTCGCGCGACATCGCCCCAAGCCGCGCCGGGTTGCCCTCGCTCTCGATGCCGATCACGTCCGGCTGCCACTGCGGCGCCGGCGTGCGCTCGCCCACCGCCCACACCGTGGCCGCGATCGACGCCGCGATCAGCGCCGCGCCGCCGGCAAGGACGCCGAACCGGCGCTTGCGGTGCAGACCCCGGTCGAGCAGATCGGCGACCGCGTCGAGGGACGGCCACCGCGCGCGCGGATCGACGGACAGCCCGCGCAGGATGATGCGGCGCAGCCAGGCGGGCACGGGCCGCCCCGTGGGCAGCTGCACCTCGCCGGCGAGCACGGCCTTCATCACCACGACGCGCGTCTCCACGTCGGTGGCCATCTGTCCCTTGAACGGGCTCTCGCCGTAGAGCGCCTCGCACAGGGTGACGCAGAAGCTGAACTGATCGGTGCGCGCGTCGGTGGGCTCGCCGATGATCTGCTCGGGCGCCATGTACCCCGGCGTCCCGATGATGAGGTTCCCATCGGCCGGCGGCGGGGCGCCGTCGTCGGCGACGGCCACCCGCGCCGGCACGGGCGAGGCCAAGCGCACCAGGCCGAAGTCGGCGACGCGCACGCGCCCGTTCGAGCCGACGAGCACGTTGTCGGGCTTGAAGTCGTGGTGCACCAGGCCGACGGCGTGCGCCGCGGCCAGGCCGCGCGCCGCCTGCATCATGACCTGCGCGACCTCGCGCGGCGAGCGGTACGCCTGCTCCAGCCACTCGCGCAGCGTTGCGCCCTCGACCAGCTCCATCGCGTAGTAGAGCCGCCCCTCGTACTCGCCGACGTCGTAGACGGTGAGCACGTTGGGGTGGGAGATCCCCGCCATCGCGCGCGCCTCGCGCAGCAGGCGATCGGCGGCGGCGTTGCTGTCGCGGTGCGCGAGCACGAGCTTGAGCCCGACCAGGCGGCCGAGCCCCGAATCGAGCGCCTCGTAGACGACGCCCATGCCGCCGGCGCCCACGCGACGGACGATCTTGTACCGGCCGACGCGCGTGCCGGGGGCAAGCTCCGCGTGGTCGCCGCGGACCTCCTGAGGTGTCGCCGGCTCGGTGGGGAGCAGACCTTCTCCCGGTGTCATCCGCGGTCCCAACACTGCCGGTTGCCCGGCGGTCTATCGATAATAGCGCCCCCGTCGTCGAGGAGAAAGTCCCACGTGGGCTCGCATCGCGACCCCACCCCCTCCGTCGGATAACCTCCCACATCAGGCCCACATCAGGGTAGATGTGTCTTCCGCGCGACGAACGGCAGAAAGCGCGGGTCCGTCATGTTCTCCGCTGCCGGCACGCCGCAGCCGCAGATCGCGATCGCTCCCTCGAGGAAACCGTCCAGACCAAGAATCCGCTCGATATTCAGTGAGTTGATGGCGGCGGTCACGAACGCGCCCATACCGAGCTCGGCGCACACCAGGTAGAACGTCTGGCTCAGGTGCCCGGCGTCCATGAGCGCGACCGCGTACGCCTTGGGATGTTTGCGGTACTTCCAGAAGCTGCGGTAGAAGCGCGCCGTCATGATGACGAGCGCCTGAGCGTCGCGCGCGTACGTCTGCCCGGCCGTGAGCTCGCCGGCGAGGTCGGCGGCACGCTCGGGCGTGAGGCGCACCATCTGATCGAGCGCGTGGTCCTTGACGTTGTAGTGGTGGAGCCCGGGGTCGACGCCCGTCACGTTCCGCGCCAGGACATAGGCCTCCGTCGGGTGGAGGCTCCCCCCGGACGGGCTCGTCTTCTTGAGCGCGAGCACGTCCTCGTGGATGGGGAGGTACCCGTGGCAGCCGAACGTCTGGTGGAGGATGAGCGCGAGATCCGCGCCGGCGAGCGGCGCCTCGCGGTCGAACGCCCGCGTGGTGCGCCGCCGCGCCAGCGTCGCGAACACGCCGCCGTCGCGCTCCACGACCGGAAGGTCGACCCGCGCCAGCCGGTCGGCGACCGCGTGGAAGTTGGGCGGCGGCTTGCCGTGGCGCGCGATGTACTCCTTGATCGCCTCGCCGCTCGCGGCGAACAGCTCGTCGCGCTCCGCCGCGGTACGGGGGAAGGTGGCGCGCACGTCGACGTCGCCCCACCGCCCCATGAAATGGTAGAGCGCGGCCGCCGGGTTCCACTGCGTGGACGCGAGCTCCTCGTCGCGGCGGCGCAGCTCGGCCAGCGCGGGGTCGTCGGAGTCGCTGACGAGCAGCCCCGCGGCGAGCAGGCGGGCCAGCGTGTCGAGGTCGCACTTGTCGGCCAGCGCGGCCGCCTCGGTCCATTCCTCCGCGGAGAGGCCGTGGAGGAGATCGATGTCCGCCAGGGCGATCGGGTGCTGCCGGCCCTGGAGGATCGACACGGCGAGGAGCTCGCGCTTCGGGGTCACCGACACCTGCCCCTCGAGCAGGCGCACGATGTCGAGGAAGGGAACGTCGTCGAGGAGGAAGAACAGGTACTGCGTGCGCCGGATTCTCATCCGACGGTCAGCGCGTGGCCTTGGCCTCCCCGTGCGCCGACAGGAAGGTCACGAAGCTGACGAACCACGAAAGCTCCGCGTTCAGGTTGAACGGAAAGAACGACAGCGCCGTCTCCTGCCGCAGCATGACGTCGATGAGGACCTGCTGCACGTCGCGCTTGCCGGGGATGCGGATGTGGATCGGCGGGTCGTGCGCCGGCACGTAGATGTGGTGCGCCGCCAGCGTCTCGCGCGGGTGCTTCGCGAGGCGGGCGCGGAACTCGTCGTCGCTGGCGAGACGCAGGAGGAAGTCGAACACCTCCCGCGCCGTCAAGCTCGCGCCGACGCGCAGCTTGCCCAGCCGCGCGAGGAGCGCCTTCTCCGTCGCCTCGTCGACGGGCGTGGCGCCGTGCGCGCCCTCGGCCGTGCGCAGGCACGCCCCCGCCGGCCGGACGCCGGTATGGTAGAGCCACCAGAACAGCCCGAACGCCCAGCGGTCGGGCGAGTGCACGCCGACCGCGTCGAAGCGCCCCGACTTGGTGAAGTCGGCGATCGCCGAAGACAGGAGCTCCTTCGACGGAAGGCGCGCGTGCGCCGGCAGATCCTCGACGGGGATGTACAGGTGATGCTCGGCGAGGACCTCGCCCGGATCGTTCTCGAACCGGGCGCGGAACTCGTCGTCGCCGGCCAGCTTGGTGAGGAAGCCCAGGACCTCTTCCGGGGTCGCGTTGATCGTGATCCGCTTGTCCGCCAGATGTTGGGGCATTCGTACGCCTCCTCCCAAGCCCGTCCTCAGACGGTATCACACCGAGGCGCTTGGTGGCAAAATGACCTCCTCGCCATGCTGGACACGTTGACGTCGCTGCAGCGGAAGCTGCTCATGAAGCTCGTGTGCGGCTGCGTGTGGGCCGACCTCGAGGTCACCCCCGCGGAGCGCGAGCACGTGGGCAAGCTCATCGTCCGCCTCGGCCTCACGCCCGCCGAGGCGGCGGAAGTCCGGGGCTGGCTCGACGCGCCGCCGCGCACCGACGACGTCGACCCGATGCGCGTGCCGGTCGAGCACCGTCAGATGCTGCTCGCCACGCTGCGCGAGGTCGCGACCGTCGACGGGCACGTGTGCGACGAGGAGGCGGAGCTCATCGCCCTCCTCGAGCAGCTCCTCGCCTGACGGCCGTATTGACGCGCCGGCGGCCGAGGCGCACCCTCCCCCGCATGAAGACTACATCCCTGCTTCTGGCCGCAATCTTCTCGTTGCTCGCTTCCCCCTCGTTCGCGGACCAGCCGGCGGCTCCTACCGTGCGCAGCGTGATCGCCAAGGACATCAAGTGGGCGGATCAGGCCGGGATGCCCAAGGGCGTGCAGAGCTCGCTCGTGTTCGGCGACCCGAAGGTCGGTCCGTTCATCGTGCTGCTCAAGATCCCGGCAGGCACCACGATCATGCCCCACCGCCACAGCGCAGAGGAGGTGGCGACGGTCATCTCGGGGACGCTCGAGTTCGGCACCGGCGACAAGATCGACATGGCCAAGGCGACCAAGATCGCCGCGGGCGGCTACGTCGACGTGCCGGCGAAGACCGCCCACTGGGCGCGCGCCCAGACGGAGGTCATCACCGTCCGCTTCGCCAACGGCCCCGGCGACATCAGCTACGTCGACCCCAAGGACGACCCGCGCAACAAATAGCGCCCGCGCGGCTCTCCCCTTGCGCTTCGACAACAAGCGCGCTACTCTCTTGTCGAAGCGAAAGGGTAACGAGCCATGGCCGACGCCGACGAGAAGATCGATCTTCCCCAGGGCACCCTCGACCTCCTGATCCTGCGCACGCTGTCCCTCGGATCGCAGCACGGTTGGGCCATCTCCGAGCGGATCCAGCACATCTCCGGGAACGCGCTCCGCGTCGGACAAGGGTCGTTGTATCCGGCGCTGCACCGTCTGGAGCGCCGCGGCTGGATCAAGGCGCACTGGCGGACGTCCGACAACAACCGACGCGCCAAGTACTACGACCTCACCCCCCGCGGGCGGCGGCAGCTCGAAGCCGATGAGATAGAGTGGCGGCGCCTGACCGCCGCGGTCGCGCTGGTGCTGGCGGCGCCGCGGAAGGCGTAGGAGGCGATGCCATGCTGAGCGACCTCGTATTCCGCCTGCGCGCGCTGTTCCGCCGCCGGACCGTGGACCGCGAGCTCGACGATGAGCTCGCGTTCCACCTCGACCGCCAGATCGACAAGCACCTGCGCGCGGGCCACCCGCGCGACGAAGCGGTGCGGCTCGCGCGCCTCGACCTCGGCGGCGTCGAGGCGACCAAGGAGGAGTGCCGCGAGGCGCGCGGCGTGGGCCCGATCGACGCCCTGGTCCAGGACGTGCGTTACGGCCTGCGCGTCCTGGGCAAGAGCCCCGGGTTCACCGCCGTGGCGGTGCTTACGCTCACGCTCGGCATCGGCGCCAACACCGCCCTGTTCTCGGTGGTGAACGGCGTGCTCCTCCACCCCCTGCGCTATCCCCAGCCCGGCGAGCTCGTCCGGCTCCACGCGAAGAAACCCAGCTTCGAGACGGGCTCGATCTCGTACCCCAACTTCGTCGACTGGCAGCGGATGAACCGGACGTTCTCCGCCATCGCCGTGTCGCGGGGCTACTCGTTCACGCTGACCGGAGCCGGCGACGCGGAGAAGCTCCAGGGGCAGCTCGTTTCCGCCGACTTCTTCTCGCTCCTCGGGGTCTTGCCGCTCGCGGGGCGGACGTTCGTCGAGGGCGAGGACCTCGCGGGCGCCGCGCCCGTCGCCCTCGTCGGCGCGGGGCTGTGGCGGCGCAAGCTGGGCGCGTCGCCGGAAGTCGTCGGCAAGACGCTCGTCCTCGACGGCAGGGCGTACACCATCGTCGGCGTCATCGCGCCCACGTTCGACCTCCCCATCGAGGGCTTCGCGCAGACCGACGTCTACGTGCCCATCGGCCAGTGGGACAACCGCGCCCTCGCCAACCGCGCCGCCGGCCTGGGACTCCACGGCATCGGCCGGCTGAAGCCCGGGGTGACGCTCGCGCAGGCGAGGGCGGACATGGACATCGTCACGCGGAGCCTTGCGGCGAGCTACCCCGAGGTCGACAAGGACGTCGGCGCGGCCATCGTCCCCCTCGAGGAGGCGGTGGTGGCGCGCATCCGGTCGTCGCTGCTCCTGCTCCTCGGCGCGGTGGGGTTCGTGCTGCTCATCGCCTGCGCGAACGTCGCCAACCTGTTGCTCGCGCGATCCGCCGTGCGCGCGCGCGAGCTCGCAATCCGCCTCGCCCTGGGCGCGACGCGGGGCCGCGCGCTGCGCCAGCTCCTCACCGAGAGCGTGATGCTGTCCGTCGCCGGCGGCGCGCTGGGCGTCGTGCTCGCCGCCTGGGGCACGCATGCGCTCGTCCAGGCGCTTCCGCCGACGCTGCCGCGCGCCGACGCCATCGGCATCGACGTGCGTGTGCTCGCGTTCACCACGGTGGTCTCGATCGTCGCCGGCATCCTGTTCGGCCTGGCCCCCGCGATCAAGGCGACGCGGCCGAACCTCGCCGATACGCTCCGCCAGGGCGGGCGCGGCACGAGCGGCGCGCGCCACCGCCTCCAGGGCGTGCTCGTGGTGCTGGAGGTGGCGATGGCGCTGGTCCTGCTCGTCGGCGCCGGCCTGATGCTGCGCACGCTGTCGCGCCTGTGGGACGTCGATCCCGGCTTCCAGCCCCGGCGCGTCACGGCCTTCGGCCTGGCGCTGTCGCCGGCGATGCGCATGGCGAGCCCGGAAGCGATCCGCGCCCTGCTCGGCGAGGTCGACGCCGCGGTGGCGGGGGCGCCGGGCGTGGAGGCGGCGTCGCTGTCGTGGGTGTCGCTGCCCATGTACGCCGAGGACGACACCATGTTCTGGGTCGACGGGCGGCCGCGACCGCCGAGCGTCCACGAGATGACGCCTACGCTGACCTACATCGTGGGGCCGGACTATCTCCGCACCATGGGCATTCCGCTCCTCGCCGGGCGGTTCTTCACGCCCCACGACGACGAGCGCGCGCGGGACGTCGTGGTGGTCGACGACGTGTTCGCGCGGTCCCAGTTCGCCGGCGACACGGTCGTCGGCAAGCGCATCCATCTCGACGGCTCCGACGAAGCGGCCGAGATCGTTGGCGTCGTCGGGCACGTGAAGCAGTGGGGCCTCGACAAGGACGACACCAGCTCGGTGCGCGCCCAGGCGTACCGGCCGTTCCGCCAGCTTGCCGACGGCGCCATGCCGCTCGTCGCGACCGGCATGGACGTCGTGGTGCGCTCGCGCGGCGGGACGGCCCGCCTCGTCGAGGAGCTGCGCGGCAGGATCCAGCGGCTGAGCAGCGACGGCGTCATCTACGAGGTGCACGCCATGGAGGGCATCATCTCGGACACGCTCGCGGCGCGGCGGTTCTCGATGGCCGTGCTGGCGGCGTTCGCCGCGCTGGCGCTGCTCCTGGCGAGCATCGGGATCTACGGGGTGATCGCGTACGTCGTGAGCCAGCGCACCAACGAGATCGGCATCCGCATGGCGCTCGGCGCCGGACGCGGGCACGTCCTGCGCTTGGTCTTGACCCAGGGGGCGAGGCTGGCGCTCGCCGGCGTGGCGATCGGGGTCGTCCTCGCGCTCGCGCTGACGCGGCTTATGGGGGATCTCCTCTACGGGGTGCCGGCGACCGATCCGCCGACGTTCGCCGCGGTTGCGGCCGGCCTGATCCTGGTCGCGCTGACCGCCTGCTACCTCCCCGCGCGGCGCGCGCTCCGCGTGGATCCGGTGCTCGCGCTGCGGCACGAATAGCCCTCAAGGTTCGGCGGTTCCGGCCGATCCAGCCACGCATGCCTTCCCGCGCACGCGGCCGCCTCTCGGGGCCCCTCCCCCGGTTCGAGGACCATGAAGAGGCCTTCTTCGACGAGGGCCATCGCCTGGCCGAGGAGCAGGCCGTCGAGGATTTCGGCGATCTGGACCAGGACACGCCCCGGAGGGGCTTCTTTCGCCGGCTGCGCGACGCGTTCCGCTTCGCCCGGCGCTGACGCGGCCTACCGCCCGAGGAAGTCACGCACCGCGGCCGCGGTGGCGACCGGATCCTCCTCCATCGGCACGTGACCCAGCCCGGGGAAGACGACCAGCCTCGCGCCCGGGATCGCGTCACGGTAGCGCTCGCCGTACTTGGGCAGGATCCAGCGGTCGCGCTCCCCCCACAGGATGAGCACCGGCATCTTGAGGTCGCGGAGGCGGCTCGCGTCGAGCTCGTCGGTCCGGGACAGGCGGATGCGCGTCGCCCGGCGATTGCCCTCGCGGAGGAGGAGGTCGTAGTAGCGGTCGATGAGCTCGTCGGTGACCTTGGCGGGTTCGCCGTAGACGGCGCGGACGTTCGCCGCCACGATGAAGCGCGGCGTGAGGATGCCGAAGAGCCGGCCGGCGATCGGCCATGACGCCAGCTGGAACACGAAGGGGGGCGGCTCCTCGCGCGGCAACCCGGCCGCGTCGACGAGGATGAGGCGCTCCACCTTGTCCGGGTGGGCGAGCGCGTACGCCGCGGCGATGTGGCCGCCCATCGAGTTTCCCGCGAGGCTGAACCGGTCGACGCCGAGCGCGGCGACGACGCGATCGACGAAATCGGCCATATCGCGCGTCGCGTAGCGGTCCCGGGGGTCCGGTCCGGTGAAACCGTGGCCCGGGAGGTCCATCGCGATCACGCGGCGCTCGCCCGCGAGCTCGCGCGCCCACCCCTCCCAGGTGAAGAGGGACGAATTCGACCCGTGGAGCAGCACCAGCGCGGGCCCGGCGCCGCGGTCGCGCACGTGGACGCGCATCCCGTCGACCTCGACGAACTTCGACGGCGGCCCGCCCCAGCGCTTCTCGACCTCCGCCGCCGGGCGGTCGAGCCGCACCATGGCGACGCCCCCCGCGACGAGGAGGACGAACAGGAGGAGGAGGAGACGGCGGATCCAGCGCCACATGGTGGCGAAGACTACACCGCCGCGGAGTCGGGCGCATGACCCACGGCACGCATGCGAGCTTCTGGAGGCCGGCCTGTATCGTGACCCAGAAAGGACCCAGAGAGGGGCGCGACGCCGCGCGACTCCCGGGGGGCGTTCTTTTTCTAACTCTGGCCCTCCCGATCTCACCGTCGGCAACGGATCGGGCCGCCCAAGGCGCGTCACCGTCCTGCGCGCTTTGGGGGTAAGCGATGAGGGGGTGCCGCAGCCTCATGACTCTGCCGGAACAAGATGCGCTGCGCCCGCCCCACCGCCTCCGGCTTGCGCTGATGGGTTTGTGGACAAGCGCGGGGCGCACGTCGCCCGATCGGAGCCTCGAGGCCGCGAGGGCCGCGCTTGCCCACAAGCCCCACAGCGCCTGGCCCCCCGGAGCCCCCACGCCCCACCCCCGGTAGAGAAAAAACCAGAGAGGACGCCACGGGCGCCACCTCGGGGGGGTGGGGCGTGTTTCAAAACTCTGGCAGTACCAGCAACCTGTGGATGGTGTGGGCGGGCCGCGACCTGCCCTGCCGCGTCGTCCACTTCACGATCCAGAAAGACCACATCCACATGATCGTCGAGGCCGCGGACCGCACGGCGCTCTCGCGCGGTGTGCAGGGGCTGGCCTCGGGGATCGCCCGCGTCGTCAACAGGACCGCCGGCTGCGCCGGCGGCCTTTGGCGCGATCGGTACCACGCGCGGCCGCTCAGGACGCCCACAGAGGTTCGCAACTGCCTGATCTACGTTCTCCGGAACGGCCTCATGCACGGATCGACGGCTGTCGCCGTCGATCCGTGCTCCTCGGCCGCCTGGTTCGACGGCTTCGAAGGCCTTCCGCCGGCACGCACCGACGCGGCCCCGGTCGTGCCCCCAACCACCTGGCTACTGGCGACGGGCTGGCGCACGCGCGCGGGCGGGGCGCTTCCGGCCGACGAAGCGCCCGTCAAGGAAAACGCCACGTCCTAGATCCAGGGACACCTGGGGAACGTCCCCGTGGTCCACGGCGGCATCGATCCGCGTTTGCTGGTTTCGCGCCGGCCTGCGGTACCGCATCTGGCTCGGCCTCCTCCACTTCAAGCACTCCTTGACGTTCGTCGGCGAGGAGTGAGCGCGTCCGCTCACCCCAGACGCGCGTACGAGCCGACGACGTGCGCCACCTGCTTGTCGCGCGCGCCGTCGATCCACAAGCGCACCTCGCCGGTGATGCGCGTCTTGCCCCCGCGAAGCAGCGTCGCCTCCGCCACGAGGTCGCCGCCCGCCGCCGGCCGGAGGAAGTTGATGTGCACGTCGGTCGTCACCGCCATGGGCGCAAGCCCGACGACCGTGAACGACAGGAACCACAGGGCGAGGTCGGCCAGGCCGAACTGCGTCGGCCCCGAGATCAGCCCGCCCGGCCGCAGCGTCGCCGGATCGTAGGTCCATCGCACCAGGACGCGCCCGTCGCCGATCTCCTCGCACCGGTATCCGGTCGCGTAGGCGGACGGAAACTGCTCGGCGAGGAACGCGTTCACCTGCTCCGGGGTGAGGGCCATGGTCCGCGAAGCGTAGCGTGCCCGCGCGGGATGATCACCTGATGAGCCGCAAACCTTACTTCTTCTTCAGCATCTGCTCGCGGATCTCCATCTGCAGGCCCCACAGCTCCTTCATCGGAACCGCCTTCCGGGAGGTGCCTTGTTTCGATTCGCGCTACCAAAGCGGTGGGAAAAAGCTGAAGCCCTCGTCTCCGCGGAGGGCCGCAACGTCCTTCTGCCAGGCCTTCCAGCGCTGCGCTCCGTAAAACCGCTCGAGATCGCCGGCGAACGCCCACTGGATGAAGCTGGAGTAGCCGATGCCCATGTCCTCCCAGTCGAGCCTGTCGGGAGCGAAATAGTGCACGTTCCCCGGCGGCCCGGGGAGACCGCCGCCGTTGATCGCGAAAAAGCCACCTACGACGTCGTACCCGACGACGAGCAACGCCAGCGGCTGGTCGCGAGGCTTGCCTTCGAGACCGTTCCAGCTCGCGAGCGACCAGGTCATGCGCTCGCAGCCGCCGCCGAGGATTCGTAGCCAGCCTCGGTCGACGAGGATGCCGCCCGACTCCAGCGCGATCGCCCCCATCGGCGACCGCGTCGTGACCTGGAGCCCGTACAAGGTGCGCTCGCCGTCGGCGCGCGCGACCGGCAGGATGTCGACGGGTTCTTCGCCGCCGCGACCCACTTCTTGACGAGGGGCCACGCCGGGTCCTTGGTGTCGATCAGCTCTCCGACGGGACGGAGCGGGGCTCCCGTCGCGGCGCCGGCGACGAGGAGCGCGGCAAAACCGAAGGACTTCGGGGCAGCCATGCGGAGATCCTACCCAAGAACAAGACGCCTGGGGCCTGGCAGGACGCCAGCGACCGGTCCACTCGGCCATCCGACTCGTTCGACGTCGACGGAGAAATATCTGCCGAAATCAGTGGGCCGGCCGCCGCCACGGCCCACGCGGCCCTATTTGCCCCCATGGATCGCCTCCGCCGAGCGCGCGCGCTGGCGGAGGACGTACTTCTGGATCTTCCCCGTCGAGGTTTTCGGCACCGGGCCCAGCACGACCGCGCGCGGCGCCTTGAAGTGCGCCAGGTTCGCGCGGCAGTGGGCGATGAGCTCCGCCTCGGTGGCCTGCGCCCCGGGCCGGAGCTCGACGAACGCGCACGGCGTCTCGCCCCACTTCTCGTCGGGCTGCGCCACGACCGCCGCCGCCAGCACGGCGGGGTGGCGGTAGAGCACGTCCTCCACCTCGAGCGACGAGATGTTCTCGCCACCCGAGATGATGATGTCCTTGGCGCGATCCCGGATCTTCACGTAGCCGTCGGGCTGCAGCACCGCCAGATCGCCCGAATGGAACCAGCCGCCCGCGAACGCCTCCTCCGTGGCCTTGGGGTTCTTGAGGTACCCCTTCATGGTGATGTTCCCGCGGAACATGATCTCGCCCATCGTCTCCCCGTCGGCGGGCACCTCGACCATGGTCTCGGGATCCATCACCGTCATCCCCGCCTCCAGGACGTAGCGGACGCCCTGGCGGCCGTTGCGCTCGGCGCGCCTCGCCGGGTCGAGCGCATTCCACTCGTCGTGCTTGGCGCACACCGCCGCCGGACCGTACGTCTCGGTCAACCCGTAGATGTGCGTAAGGTCGAACCCCAGGCGCTCCATCCCCTCGATCATCGCCGTCGGCGGCGCCGCGCCCGCGACCATCGCCGACACCTTGTGGTCGATCCCGGCGCGCAGCTCGGCCGGCGCCTGGATGAGCGTGGTGTGGACGATCGGCGCCCCGCAGTAGTGCGTGACCCGGTGCTCCTTGATGAGCCCGAAGATCGCGACGGCGTCGACCTTGCGCAGGCACACGTTCGTGCCGGCGACCGCCGCCACGCTCCACGGAAAGCACCAGCCGTTGCAATGGAACATCGGCAGCGTCCACAGGTAGACCGCGTGGCGCGGCATGCTCCAGGTCAGGACGTTCCCGACGGCGTTCAGGTGCGCGCCGCGGTGGTGGTACACGACGCCCTTGGGATTGCCGGTCGTGCCCGAAGTGTAGTTGAGCGAGATCGCCTGCCACTCGTCGGCGGGCGGCCGCCAGGCGAACTCCGGGTCGCCGCCGGAGACGAACGCCTCGTAGTCGATCGCGCCGACGCGCTCGCCCGGGCCGTCGTAGGCGGGGTCGTCGATGTCGACGACGGTCGGCCGCTCGGTCAGCCCCTCCAGCGCGCGCCGCACGACGCCCGAGAACTCGCGATCGACGAGCAGGACCTTCGCCGCGCCGTGCTCGAGCATGAACGCGATCGCCTCGGCGTCGAGGCGCGTGTTGATCGTATTCAGCACCGCGCCGGTCATCGGCACGCCGAAGTGGCACTCGTACATCTCGGGCGTGTTGGACGCGACGACGGCCACGGTGTCGCCGAGACCGACGCCGTGCCGGACCAGCGCGGACGCGAGGCGGCGGCAGCGCGCGTAGGTCTCGGCCCAGCTGAAGCGGCGGCCGCCGTGGACGACGGCGAGCCGGCGCGGGTACACCGCCGCCGACCACTCGAGGAACGTCAGCGGCGTGAGCGGCGCGTAGTTGGCCGGATTCCGGTCGAGGCCGATGTCGTAGGGATTGGCCATGCCGGGAGTATACGTCTCACAGCGGCAGCTTGAGCGCGCCCCCCAGCGTGCCCATGATGCCCTTGCGGAACGCGAGCACGCACACGACGAAGATCGCTCCCTTGATGACCGTGACCCACTCGCCCAGCGGCGCGAGGTAGTGCTCGAGCGCGAGAACGATGAACGCGCCGACCACCGGGCCGGTGACGCGGCCGAGCCCGCCCATCAGCGTCATCAGCACGACCTCGCCGGACGTCTGCCAGCGTACGTCGGTGAGGGACGTGAGCTGGTTCACCAGCGCCTTGGTCCCGCCGGCGAGCCCGGCGAGCGTCGCGGACAGCATGAACGCGATCAGCTTGTAGTGGTCGGTCTTGTAGCCGAGCGACGTCGCGCGCGGCTCGTTCTCGCGGATCGCCTGGAGCACGTGCCCGAACGGCGAATGGACCGTGCGGTAGATGAGCAGGAACCCGAGCACGAAGATGGCGAGCACGAAGCCGTACATCGCCGCCGGGTTGTCGAGGTCGATGAAGCCGACCAGATGCCCGCGCGGCACCGCCTGGATGCCGTCCTCCCCGCCGGTGAACTTCGCCCGCAGGCAGAAGAAGTAGATCATCTGCGCGAAGCCCAGGGTGATCATGGCGAAGTAGATGCCCTGGCGGCGAATCGCCAGCCAGCCGACGACGAACCCCAGGGCGCCGGCGACCGCGGTGCCGAAGAGCACGGCCAGCTCGGGCGACACCCCCCAGACCTTGGCGGCGTGGGCGGCGGCGTAGCCCGCGGCGCCGAGGAACATCGCGTGGCCGAACGACAAAAGGCCCACGTAGCCGATGAGCAGATTGAACGCGCACGCGAACAGGGCGAAGCACAGCGCGTTCATCAAGAACACGGGGTAGACGACGAACGGCGCCGCGATGAGCAGCCCCAGCATGATGCCGAAGGTGACGACGTGGAATCGCGGCATCACTGGGTCCTTCCGAACAGGCCCTGGGGCTTGACGAGGAGCACGAGCGCCATCAGCACGAAGATCACCGTCTTCGACGCTTCGGGGTAGAACACCTTGGTGAGGCCCTCGATGACGCCGAGGGCGAAGCCGGTGACGATCGAGCCCATGATCGAGCCCATGCCGCCGATGACGACGACCGCGAACACGACGATGATGAGGTCTTCCCCCATGGTCGGATTCACGTTCGTCATCGGCGCGGCGAGGACGCCGGCGAGCGCCGCCAGGCCGACGCCCAGGCCGTACGTCAAGGTGATCATGCGCGGCACGTTGACGCCGAACGCCTGCACCAGGGTGGGGTTCTCCGTTCCGGCCCGCAGGTACGAGCCGAGCCGAGTCCGCTCCGTGACGTACCAGGTGGCGAAGCACGCCACGAGCGACACGCCGATGACCCACGCGCGGTACTTGGGCAGGACCATGAAGCCCACGTCGTAGCTGCCCTGCAGCGCGTCGGGGATCTGGTACGGCATGCCCGACGACCCGTACTGCATCTGAAACAGGCCCTGGATGATCAGGGCGAGGCCGAACGTGCACAGCAGGTTGTAGAGCGGATCGACCTTGTACAGGCGCTTGAGCAGGGCCCGCTCCAGGGCGACGCCGAAGAGCCCCACCGCCGCCGGAGCGATGATCAGTGACGGCCAGTAGCCGACCTTGCAGTACTGGAGGAGCATCCACGCCACGAACGCGCCCATCATGTACAGGGCGCCGTGCGCGAAGTTGATGACGTTGAGCAGCCCGAAGATGATCGCCAGCCCCAGGCTCAACATGGCGTAGAACGAGCCGTTGATGAGCCCGAGGAGGAGCTGGGACAAAAGCGCCTGGGACGAGATCGACAGGGGCGCCCCCTACTTCGCCGTCACCAGGGGGCACTCGCTGGCGGCGGCGGCGCGGAACGCCTGATCCGCCGGGATCTCGCGCACGAGCTTGTAGTAGTCCCACGGGCCCTTCGATTCCTCCGGCGCCTTGACCGCGTAGAGGTACATGGGGTGGCGCTTGCGGCCGTTGGGATCGATCGTCCCCTTGCCGAAGACCGCGTCGTCGGTGGGCGTCGCCTTCATCTTGTCGACGACCGCCTTGCCGTCGGTCGCGCCCTTGAGTTCGGCGACCGCCTTGAGGTAGTGCCGCACCGCCGAGTACACGCCCGCCTGCACCATCGTGGGCATCCGCCCGCCGTTCTTCTCGCCGAACTTCTTCGACCACGCGCGCGTCTGGTCGTCCTTGTCCCAGTAGAACGCCGACGTGAGCTCCAGCCCCTGCGCGGTGGCCAGGCCGAGCGCGTGGATGTCGCTGATGAACACGAGCAAGCCCGCGAGGCGCTGCCCCTTCTTGACGATGCCGAACTCGGCCGCCTGCTTGATCGAGTTGATGGTGTCGCCGCCGGCGTTGGCCAGGCCGATGACCTTCGCCTTGGAGCTCTGCGCCTGCAGCAGGAATGACGAGAAGTCGGTCGCGTTGAGCGGGTGGTTGACTGTGCCCAGGACCTTGCCGCCCGCGTCGGTGACCACCTTGGTCACGTCGCGCTCGAGCGCGTGGCCGAACGCGTAGTCGGCGGTGAGGAAGAACCAGGTGTCGCCGCCCGAGCCGACGATCTGCTTGCCGGTGCCGTTGGCCAGCGCCCAGGTGTCGTAGGTCCAGTGGATCGTGTTCGGCGAACAGGCCTTGCCGGTGAGGTCGGACGTGGCCGGGCCGGATGCGAGGAACACCTTGTTCTTCGTCTTGGTGATGTCGCTGACCGCGAGCGCCACCGACGACGTGGGCGTGTCGACGATGACGTCCACGCCGTCGACGTCGTACCACTGGCGCGCGATGTTCGAGCCGATGTCCGGCTTGTTCTGGTGGTCGGCCGAGACGACCTCGACGGGGAGATCGCCGACCTTGCCGCCGACCTCATCGACCGCCATCTGCGCCGCGAGGACCGAGCCCTTGCCGGCGAGATCGGCGTACAGGCCCGACATGTCGGTCAGGATGCCGATCTTGATCTTCTTCCCGCCCGCCGCGGCCTTGGTCCCTTCGGGCTGCGCCGCCGGCGCGCCCTTCTCCGGCGTCGCCTCCGGCTTCTTTTCGCACGCGGTCGCCGCGAGGATCGCCGCGACGGCCAGGCTGTGACGCACCGCAACTTGCATGAGGCGAGCAGTCATCGTGGCTCTCATTTCTCCCCCGTGACGCTAGACGCCGAGATAGCTCCTGAGCTTGTCCATGCTGCCGGCAAGCTCCGCGTTGGGAATCATATCCACCA
Organism: Haliangiales bacterium; assembly: GCA_035259575.1. Lineage (GTDB taxonomy): Bacteria > Myxococcota_A > Polyangia > Haliangiales > SHYZ01 > DATFWE01. Next base: position 19,148 of record DATFWE010000301.1, on the reverse strand, counting down.
CGCGGCCGTGCTCAACGACGTAGTGCCGGTCCGCGACCGACGCGGCGAACTTCAGGCTCTGCTCGACGAGGAGGATGGTGAACCCCTCCGCCTTCAGCCGCCGGATGGTCGCGCCGATCTGCTGGACGATCACCGGCGCGAGCCCCTCGTTCGGCTCGTCCAGCAGGAGGAAGCGCGCCCCGGTGCGCAGGATGCGCGCGATGGCGAGCATCTGCTGCTCGCCCCCCGAGAGCTTGGTTCCCTGGCTGCGCAGGCGCTGCTTGATGTTGGGGAACAGCTCGAAGATCGCGTCCACCGTCATCCCGCCGGGGCGAACCTTGGGCGGCAGGAGCAGGTTCTCGAGGACGTCGAGGCTGGCGAAGATGCCCCGCTCCTCCGGGCAGAACGCGATGCCGAGGCGCGCGATGCGGTTCGACGGCAGGGCGATGCACTCCGTGCCCTCGAAGCGGACGCTGCCGGTCCGCTTGCCCACGATCCCCATGATCGCCTTGAACGTGGTCGTCTTGCCGACGCCGTTGCGGCCGAGCAGGGTGACGAGCTCGCCCTTGTGCACCTCGAAGTCCATCCCGTGCAGGATGTGCGACTCGCCGTACCAGGCGTGGAGGCCCTTCACCGCCAGCAGGGGCTCAGCCATCGGTCGCCCCCATGTAGGCCTGCACGACGTCGCGGTTCGTGGACACCGCCGCGTAGTCCCCCTCGGCGAGGATCTCGCCGCGCGCGAGCACGGTGATCCGGTCGCACAGGTTCGCCACGACGCTGAGGTTGTGCTCCACCATCAGCACGGTGCGCTGCGCCGCCACCTTCTTGATGAGGGCGGCGATGCGGTCGACGTCCTCGTGGCCCATCCCGGCCATCGGCTCGTCGAGGAGGAGCATCTCGGGCTCGAGCGCGAGGGTGGTGGCGATCTCCAGCGCGCGCTTGCGTCCGTACGACAGCTCCACCGCGGTGACGCCGGCGAAGTCGAGGATGCCGACCGCGTCGAGGAGCTCGCGCGCGCGACCGTTGTAGCGGTCGAGGGCGCCCTCCGCCCGCCAGAAGTCGAACGACCGCCCGCGGCGCCGCTGCAGCGCGATGCGCACGTTCTCGAGGACGCTGAGGTGCGGAAACACGGCGGAGATCTGGAACGAGCGGACCAGCCCGAGGCGCGCGACGTCGGCCGGCCGGTGGCCCGTGATGTCGATGCCCTTGTAGACGATGTGCCCGTCGGTGACGGGGAGGAACTTGGTCAGGAGGTTGAAGCAGGTCGTCTTGCCGGCGCCGTTCGGGCCGATGAGGCCGTGGATGGTGCCGCGGCGGATGCGCAGGTGGACGCCCTTGACCGCCACGAAACCCCGAAACTCCTTGGTCAACCCCCGAGTCTCGAGAATGGTGTCGTCGGACATGTCGGCGCGGTGAATGTTACTCCCTTCGACCCGGAGTTCAACCGCGTCGCATGGGCTTGCGGACGGGCCGCCCGCGCGGCAGGCTGTGGGGGTGAGCAAGGCGTTCACCAGTGAGGAGGATGCCGGCCTGGACGTCCCCGTCCCGGCGCGGCGGCGCGATCCGACGCGGCTCACCCGCTACGGGGCGCGCCTGCTCGCCGCGCGGCTGGACACGCTCGACCCCGACGACACGGCGGCCGGCCGGATCCGCGAGATCCTCGACGACGCGCAGGTGATGGCGCCGACCGGCCGGGACACCGCCGCGTTCGGCGCGCGGGTGCGGTTCCGCGACGGCGACGGCCACGAGCGCGCCGTCGTCCTGGTGTCGACCGACGAGGTGGGCGTGGTCCCCGAGGGAGTCAGCATGGCGACGCCGCTCGGCCAGGCCCTGGTGGGCGTCGCGGTCGGCGACACCATCGCCGTCGAGAGCCCGCGCGAGGACGAGCTTACGATCCTGGCGATCGACTGGCCGGAGTAGACGGCTACTCGACGAAGACGGGCGTCGCGGTCACCGCGACGCGCAGGCGCCCGCCGGCGAGCGAGACGGGGACGGCGACGCCGGCGGCGTCCACCGCCGCGGCGGTCGCCCGCGGCCAGTCCCGCTCGTAGGGGGCCGGCGGGCCGTCGTCGAACGGGTCGCGCCGCTCCCACACGACGACGAGCGGACCGCGCCCGCGCCGCGTCGCCTCGAACGCGTACAGGCGCGCGTTGCCGGGCACGGGGACGGGGTGGATCGACTCCAGGCCGTCGAGCCGGGCGGCCAGGCGGCGGAACGCCGCGGCCAGCCGGCGGGGCGTGAGGCGCCCGCCCGCGTAGTCCATCAGCTTGAGCTTGCCGAAGAGGAGGGTCGTCACCGCGTCGCGCTCGCTCGCGTCGTGCCACAGGTCCCAGAACGCAGTGCGCCCCACGCCGGCCGAGAACGCGAGCACGTTGCGCATGACCAGGTCGCGCTCCTGGAGGAGGAGCAGCCGGCGCTCGAGCGCCTCGGAGCACCCGGCGAGGAACATCTGCGTCTCGGGGGGGAGCGTGTCGCGCCGCGCGTACAGCGCCGCGACCCCCGGCGACGGCGCGGGCCGCGCGAAATCGCCGAGCAGCGCGTGGTGGCGCCGATTGACCGGCAGATCGAAGAAACCGGGGCCGCCGTACTCGCCGGCGATGATCGGCCGATCGAGGCCGAGGGCGGCCAGCTTGGCGCGGACGAGCTCGACGCGCCCGGGGATGGTGTACGCGTCCCCGTAGAGGTGGATGTCGAAGACATCGAACGCGTACCCCGCGTGGGCGAGGACGTAGTCGACGAAGCCGAGGCTCGCGTCCTGGCCGGGGATCGGATGCTCCCCCGGCGGCCCGAAAAGGCCGTCGCTCGCGCCGAGGACGACGATCGCCGACGGATCCTCGTCCTTGACCGCGCGGTGGAACGCGCGCACCTGGGCGACGTACTCCTCGCGGCTCCCGGACCAGAACAGCGGGTTGGCCGGCTCCGAGTCGTTCTGGAACCAACGCACGCGGCCGCGCGCGTGCCGCACCACCGCGCGCACGAACCGGCGGTAGTCGTCGAGGTCGCGCGCGGGGGACGGGGGCAGGAACCACGTCGACGCGCGCGTCGCCCACGGCGAGCTCGACCACAGCGTGACCATGCCCTCGTCGGGGGATGACAGCTGATCGAGGTACGCGTCGAGAAGCTCCCACTCGTACCGGCCGCGCTCGGGCTCGAGCTGGCTCCAGAACAGGTTGACGCGGGTGAACCCGCCGCCGAGATCTCGCACCAGGGGCACGAAGCGCTCCGGCGGCGACGCGGGCGGTCCGTAGATCATCCCCCAGGCGACTCCGAGGCGGGCCAGGACATTCATACCGAACTAGATAATCTAATATTAGACTATTTGCAAGCAGTCTTTCTGGCCCGTATGCTGGCGCCATGAAGGCGCCGCCGGCGCGCCCCGCGCCCGTCGAGGAGACCGGTTTCCTGCTGCAGCGCGCGCACCGCCGCCTGCGCGCGGCGCTGAACGAGGCGCTGCGTCCGCTCGATCTGCAGATCGCGCACGTGGCGGTGCTCGGCCTGCTGGCGGCGCGGGGCGATCTCAGCCAGCGCCAGCTCATCGACGTCATGGACGCCGACAAGTCGTCGATGGTCTACCTCATCGACGAGCTCGAGCGGCAGGGGCTGGCGGAGCGGCGGCCGGATCCGCGCGACCGGCGCGCCCACGCGGTGCGCCTCACCGACGCCGGGCGCACCCGTCTGGTGGAGGCGGGTCGGATCGTCCGCGCCGTCGAGGAGGAGGTCCTCGCGCCGCTGTCCGCCCGCGAGCGCGCGCTCCTAGACGACCTGCTCCGGCGCATCGGCGAGTCGCGGGGGCGGTAGGCGCGCTCAGAACGTCCGCTCGCCGGCCACCAGATCGGCGAACTGCGCGCGGAACTCGTCGGGCGTGATGTGCGCCGCGGCGGCGAGCCGGGCCAGCTCCGTGGGGTCCTCGAAGTCGCTCCGCCGCAGCCGGAGCATGTAGCTGCGGGCGATCTTGTAGCGGTCCGAATCGACGTCGACCATGCGCACGCGCATGCGGCCGGTGGGCGGGTCGATGATGTCGACGAACGGGATCGGCTTGAACCGGCCGTTCTGGATGGAAATAAGGCAGGCAGTCCCGCCGTCGATGATGCAGCGCGCCGCCGAGTAGCCGAGGTCGCGCGTGTACTCCATGTCGAGCGGGATCGGGTCGGCGCAGCGCAGCTCGTAGCCGATGTTCTTGGCGACGATCGTCATCTTGATGCCGAGCTCGCCCAGGCGGCGCGTCACCTCCGCCTTCACGATCTCGCTCAGGTTGATCTCGGCCATGCGGATGTTGTCGTGCTCGTCGCGCTCCACGCCCTTGAGCTGGGCGATGTCCTCCGGCGGCAGGATCTCGATGAGCCCCTCGGAGAGGATCGCCACGCCGTCGTGGCGGCCGTGGGCGATCCGCTTCACCATCGCCCCGGCCAGCGTGTCCACGACGGTGCGCAGTCGCACCGGCGCGCCGCGGAACTCCTCGGAGATGAGCGTCAGCGTCGCGCCCGCCGCCTTGCCGATGCCGAGCGCGAGGTGCCCCGCCTTGCGCCCCATCGCCACCACGAAGTACCACCGGCGCGTGGTCTTCGCATCCACCATGAGGTTGTGGATGATCTCCACGCCGATGTGGCGGGCGGTCTGGTACCCGAACGTGTAGAGGTCGTGGGGCAGGTCCAGGTCGTTGTCGATCGTCTTGGGCACGTGCACCACGCGCAGCGCCCCGCGCGACTCCTCGCACAGGCGCTGCGCCGTGTAGCAGGTGTCGTCGCCGCCGATGGTGATGAGCTGGTCGATGTCCAGCCGTGCCAGCGCGTCGAGGATGTTGCGCAGGTGCGCGGGGTTCTTGGTGGGGTTGGCGCGCGAGATGCCGATGTGGGAGCCGCCGCGGAAATGGATGCGGCTCGTCTCCGCGATCGTCAGCGGCGCGACGTGGCTCGTGTCCCCCTCCATGATCCAGCGAAAGCCGTCGTGGATGCCGAGCACGTCGACGCCCGACAGCGACGCGCGGATGGTTGCCGCCCCGATCACGCTGTTGATGCCCGGCGCGGGGCCGCCGGCGACGACGATGGCGAGCTTGTGTCCGGTGCTCATGGCCGAAGCGCGAGCGTCAACTATGTTCGGCGGCGGTGCGGGGTGTCAAGGCGCCGGCCGCGTGGCACGATCGGCGCGTGTCCTCCGATGTCCTCGTCATCGGCGGCGGGATCGCCGGGCTGACGTTCGCCGCCGAGGCCGCGCGCACCGGCCGCTCGGTGCTGCTCGTCGAGAAGTCGGCCGAGCTGGGCGGCTGCCTGGCCACGCGCCCCGCGCGCGACGGTTTCTGGATCGAGCTCGGCGCGCACACCTGCTACAACTCGTACGGCACGTTCCTCGCGCTGCTCGACGGGCTCGGCCTCCTCGGCGAGCTGCAGGCGCGCGGCAAGCCTGTGCTGCGCTTCCTCGACGGGGACGGCATCCTGCCGGGGAAGAACCTCGGCGCGCTGCTCCGGCGCATGAACCCGCTACGCGCGGCCCTCGCCCTGCCCATGGCCGCGTTCTCCCGGCCGAACGGCAAGACGGTGCGCCAGTACTATGGCGGGCTCGTGGGCGCGAACAACTATGCGCGGGCGCTCGGCCCCATGCTGGCGGCCGTGCCGTGCCAGCCCGCCGACGACTTCCCCGCCGACATGCTGTTCAAGAAGCGCGCGCGGCGCAAGGACGTGATGCGCAGCTTCACCCTGCGCCGCGGCCTGGGAAGCGTCGCCGCCGCCGTCGCCGCGCTCCCCGGCGTCACCGCGCGCACGGGCGTCGCGGCCGCCGCCCTGGAGCGCGCCGGGGGCCGCTTCGTCGCGACCCTCGACGACGGCTCGCGCGCGGAGGCGCGGCTCGTCGCCCTCGCCGTCCCGCCCGCGGCCGCGGCCGGGCTGCTCGGCGGCGTCGCCCCCGATGCGGCCGCGGCCGCGGCGAAGATCGGCGCGGCCGCGGTCGACAGCGTCGGCGCGGTCGTCGCGGCCGAAAAGTGCCCCCTGCCCTACGCGACCTTCTTCATTCCCGTGGGCGACGGCTTCTACTCGATCGTCACGCGCGACGTCGTGCCGCATCCGAGCCTGCGCGGGTTCGCGTTCCACTTCAAGCCCGGCGCCGCGCCCGCGGAGCGGCTCGCGCGCGTGTGCAAGGTCCTGCGCGTCGATCGCAAGGACCTCGTCGACGTATGGGAGAAGCGCAGCGTCCTGCCGTCGCCCGTCCTCGGCCACCACGCGACGGTGGCGGCATTCGACGCGGCGCTGGCCCCCGACATCGCCGCCGCGGGCAACTGGTTCGCCGGACTGTCGATCGAGGACTGCGTCTCTCGCGCGCGCGCGGAGTGGCGGCGGCTCGCGGGGCTTACAGATCCTGCGTGACGGCGGCGCCGCCGGATGTCCCGACCCGCACGTCGGCGGCGGCCGGGACGCGCACGCGGCTCCCGCCGGAGAGCGACCCGCGCACCGACTTCAGGGCGCGGATCTCGGCGCGCGCGTGACCCGAGCCGCCCACATCGAGCGTGTCCACCTGCAGGCCGGCGGCGTCGAGCGTGGCGGCGCCGGAGAGCGCGGCGCGGGCGCTGTCGGCGCGGCCCGAAAGGGTGGAGCGCGATCCGCCCGACAGGTGAAGCTCCGCCGTCCCCGCCTGCACGCCGGCGAGCGTGACCCCCGAGCCGCCCGACGCGTCGAGCAGGAACCGCTTGGTCTGGACGACCGTGGACAGCTTGAGCCGCCCCCCGCCGGAGGCGTGGATCTCGAGCTCCTCCGCCGCCGGGACCGACGCGTCCATCTGGGCGCCGCCGCTGACGCCGAGCGACGTGGCGCTGGGCAGGCGGACCGTGACCGTCGTGGGGATGTCCGTCGAGGTCTCGCGACGATCCCAGTCGATGTCGATGGTGAGGACCGAGCCTTTGACCTGGGTGCGGACGTGCTTCAGCACCTCCTCGTCGCCCCGCAGGGCGATCGGGCCGCGCGCGCCGGTCTCGACGCGCGCCTGGATGCCCGAGCCCACGTGGACGCCGGTGAAATCCCCCACCTGGCGCGACTCGTCCACCACCTTGCCTCCGGCGAAAGCCGACGAGGAAATGAGAACGCCGAGAACGACGATCCTGTACATGGGGCCTCCACCCGATGGTGCGCGAAGGGTGGGGTCCGGTTACACGAACCGGCGGGTTCTACGCGGCCCGCTGGATCTTCTGCGTCTGGAGGAACGCGAACACGAGCTCGAGGAACGTGCGGGGTTTGTGGACGAGCGAGAGATAGAAGACGACGATGCCCGGAAAGCTCCTTTCCGCCGCATCGAAGTCCCGCTCCGTGACGAACCCGCACATGCCTTCTGATCCAGCAAGTTCGAGGCCAACCGCAAGTAGCTGGAAACCCATGATCGGGCACGTGGCCGCGTGTGCCACGCGCGCTCGTGTGGCCAATTTGTTCTCGGGGTCGTGCCACCATGCCGCGGTGCGCCACGGGCGCCGGCGCCCCGAGGTTTGCCCCCGGCGTAGGGTCGGGTATGCTGCGTCGCGCATGGGGGCGAGTTTGCGAATTGGGACCTACGAGGAGGAAACGGACATGCGCAAGGTGACGACCATTCTTTCTGTTGCTTCGCTTTTGATCGCCGGCAGCGCGTTCGCGCAGGAGAAGAAGGCCGCCGAGCCCAAGCCGGCCGAGGCCAAGCCCGCCGCCGGAGCGGCGAAGCCCGCCGAGGCTGCCAAGCCCGAGATGCCCAAGCCGGCGCCGGAGCTTCAGCAGTACAAGATGATGATCGGCAACTGGAAGTGCGAGGGCAAGGGCACGATGATGGGGAAGGAGATGAAGGCGACCTCGACATATAAGGCTGCCTGGGACCTCGACAACTACTGGGTCATCGCCCATTTCGAGGGGAAGGCCCAGGGCATGCCGGGATCGCACAAGGGGATCGATTTCTACGGCTACGACCCCGCGTCCAAGATGTACGTCGTCATGAGCGTCGACAACATGGGCGGCTCGTCCACGGCGAAATCGAAGGGCTGGGAGGGCGACAAGCAGGAATGGACGGGGAAGGGCCAGATGATGGGCAAGGAGTCGGACGTCAAGTGGACCGTCACCAAGAAGACCGACAAGGAGATCACGATCTCCGGGACCTTTGGGACCGACTCCTTCGAGGAGACCTGTAAGAAGTAGCCTTCTCGCCGCGCCTCTTCCGTCTCCACTAAACCAGCACGACCATCACCAACGTGCCAGCCGCGTTCGACGGACGCAGCCTGGCACTGACCTGTGACGACACGGTGTCGGCGTGTCCACGCGGAACTCCCTGAAATCGTTGCCTCCGCCGCTCGCATGCCATGGCACCCGGGATGCTTAGGGGCTTTTCGGGAGGTAAGGGAGACCATGAAGAATCTGCACAGAGTGATTCTCGCCGCCGCGCTTCTCGCCGGCTGCCAATCGGGCGACGATCCCCAGGTCGGATCAGAGGGATCCGAGATAGGGGTGACTCTCCCGCGTGCCCCCGACGGAGTCAACTGCATCAGCTTCAAGCTCACCGACGAGAACGGTGCATCGACGAGCTACCAGTTCGCGATGAACAGGCACACGATCCGGATCCGCAACATCCCGATCGGCGCCTACGACCTCACCGCGGTGGCCTACTTCGCCAATGTGCCCGATCCGATCACCGACGCCGACTGCCAGTCGGTGCCGATCGCGTCGCCCTGGGCCACCGCCAACCCGACCCTCATCGTCATCCAGAACGGCCAGCTCACGCAGGTGTCGATCACCCTGGTCCAGACGGGGCGCGTCGCCATCACGGCCCAGTTTGTCCTCTCGCCCGAGGTCGTCGCCCAGACATCGACGCACGCGGGCGCGATGGTCGCCAACAACATCGGCGCGGGCCCGTTCATCGCCTGGGGGATCAACTCGACGTCCGGCCCGAACGGCCAGGTGATGGGCCTGTTCGATTCGCCCGGCAACGTCCCGTTCACGATCGCGAGCAACCAGACGAACGTCGGCGAGATGGCGATCGATCCGTCGAACAATTTCGTCTACTGGGAGAACTTCCGCACGGGGACCACCGACGGCAACGGCCATATCATCAATGACGGCACGCTCTGGGTGTGGGACACGATCAGCGCGCAGCAGGTCCTCGGCGGCCTCAACCCGACCGACCTCGGATTCGCCGTGGCCAACCATACCGCGTACCTGGGCGACTTCACCACCTCGAGCATCAACTGCTTCCCCTGCGCCCAGCCCCTGGCCATCAATGAGCCCGTCCCGCAGGCGCTCATGGCGCGCGGCAACAAGGTCACCTGGGGGCGGGCCGACGGCGTCGTGAAGATCATGAACGTGACCGACGCCGCGCCGACCCAGATCGCCAACCTCGCGCCGCGCCAGGCCTACGGCGTGGGCCTCGACGACGATTTCGTCTACACCATCGATTTCGCGACGGGCGGGGACATCGACCAGTCGAACGTCCAGCGCATCCCCGTCGGCGGCGGGCCGGTCGTGCCGCTCGTGACCGGCACGCTCGCCGCGTTCCCCATCGTCGCGTTCAACGGCTTCGTCTACTACTCCGACGGGGAGGGCCTGAAGCGGGTCGATCGCAACGGCGGCGTGCCCGCGGAGACGGTCGTCACCGGCCAGCTCGGCGGGTTCGCCCTCACCACCGTGAACGGCCACGACACGCTGTACTGGACCGACGACCACTTCGGGCTCGTCTGGCGCGGCCGCCTCAACTGATCATTCCGACCGCAACGCCGCCATCGGATCCACCCGCGTCACCCGCCGCGCCGGCACGTACGACGCCACCAGCGCCACCACCGCGATCAGCAACGAGACCGCGCCCAGCGTCGCCGGGTCGGTCGCGCTCACCTGGTAGAGCAGGCCGGCCATCACGCGCATGAGCGCGAGCGCGGCGCCGACGCCGACGGCGAGGCCGACGAGCACCGGCAGCGCCCCTTGCCCCATCATGAGACGGATGCACTCGCTCGAGCGGGCGCCGAGAGCCAGGCGGATGCCGACCTCGCGGGTGCGCTGCGTCACCGCGTCGGCGATCACCCCGTAGATGCCGACGACGGCGAGGAGCAGGGCCACGCCGGCGAAGATGCCGAGGAGGACGACGGCGAAGCGGCGCCGCGACACCGACTCGGACACGATCCGTTCGAGGGGGGTCACGACGCCGAGGGGCTGGTCGGGGTCGATGCCGGCGAGCCGCGCGCGCATGTCCGCCGAGGGATCGCGATTCGCGCGCACGACCAGCGTCATGGCCGACATGGGGTGCTGCGGCAGCGGCTCGTACATCTGGTACGTGCCGGGATCCTCGAGGGAGTACTGCTTGATGTCGGCGACGATGCCGACGATCTCCTGCATGCGATCGCGCTGGTACCCGATGCGCTTGCCCAGCGCGTCCCCGTCGGGGAAGAACTGGCGCGCGAGCTTCTCGTTGACGATCGCGACCGCCGCGCCGTCGCGGCCGTCGCGCTCGCCGAACGGGCGGCCGCGGAGGAGGCGGATGCCCATGACGCGGAAGTAGTCGGGCGTCACGGCGTAGTAGTTGGCGCTCGGCTCCTGCTCCGACGGGGCCAGGGTCCGCCCCTCGATCGTGAACCCCATCACCCAGTCCACGCGGAAGGGGATCGTCTCCGCGGCGGCGGCGGCGGTGACGCCGGGGAGGGACGCGACCTCGCGGACGGCGCGCTCGAAGTAGGCAAGCTGCGCGGGATCATCGGGATACTTGTGCCGGGGCAGGTCGATGGCGAGGGTCGTCACGCCGTCGGCGGTGAAACCGGGATCGACGGCGAGCAGGCGGTCGAGGCTGCGGATGAGCAGTCCGGCGCCGACGAGGAGGAGGACGCACGCGGCGACCTCGACGGCCACCAACGCGCGGCGGACGCGCGCGCGCCCGCCGCCCTCGGTCCCCGACCGCCCGCCTTCCTTGAGCGAGGCGTTGACGTCGACGCGGAACGCTTGCAGCGCGGGCGCGACGCCGACCACCAGCCCGGCCGCGAGCGACGCGAGGAACGCGAACGCGACGAGGGGCAGGTCGAGCTTCACGCCCTTCAACCCCGCCAGGCCGTCCGGCGCGAGCGCCAGGAGGAGGTCCACGCCGAACGTGCCCAGCGCCAGGCCCACGGCGCCGCCGACGAGCGTGAGGAGCGTGCTCTCGCAGGCGAGCTGGCGGAGGATGCGCCCGCGCCCGGCCCCCAGCGCCACGCGCACGGCGATCTCGCGCTCGCGCGAGGTCGCGTGGCCGAGGAGGAGGCTGGCGACGTTGGCGCAGGCGATGAGGAGGAGGAACGCCACGGCGACGGCAAGGACGACGAGCGTCGGCCGCACGTTGCCCACGAGGGCGTCGCCGAGCGGAGACATCGTGACGCGCCAGTCGCGGTTGGACTCGGGGTGCTCGCGCTCGAGCGCCCGCGCGACCTCGTCGAGCTGCCGGCGCGCCGCCTCGATCGTGGCCGACGGCGCGAGGCGGCCGACGGCGCGCAGGTAGTGCGAGCCGTGGCTCGCGCGCTCCTCCGCGGAGAACGCGGCGGGCGTCCACACATCCACGTCGCCCATCGCCTGGTGCGCGCCGGGCGGCATGACGCCGGCGACGACGTAGGGTTTGCCGTCGAGGAGGAGCGTGCGCCCCAGGACCGAAAGGTCGGCGCCGAAGCGCCGCTGCCAAAACCCGGCGGAGAGGACCGCGACCTGGCCGTGCCCGTGCGCGTCCTCGTCGGGGAGGAAGCCGCGGCCGAGCGCGGGCGACACGCCGAACGTCTCGAAGAACCCGGACGTCACCCGCAGCGCGCGGACGCGCTCCGGCTCGCCGCCGCCGGTGAGGTTCATGGTGACGTTCTGCATCGCGGCCATGCTCTCGAACGCGTCGCTGCGCTCGCGCCAGGCGAGGAAGTTGCCCGGGGAGACGGAGAAGCTGGGAAACTTGGGCAGGCACGTCTCGCGGATGGCGATCAGTCGATCCGGCTCGCGGAACGGCAGCGGCCGCAGCAGGAGCGGATCAACGACGCTGAACACCGCCGAGGTGGCGCCGATGCCGAGCGCCATGGTGAGGACCGCCGAAAACGTCAGGCCGGGGCGCTTGCGCAGCATGCGGGCGCCGAACCGGATGTCTTGCCACAGAGTCTCCACGTTGCCGCCTCCTCGAACCTCGTACGCCGTGTCGCGGGCGCAGCCCAGGTTGCCGAACTCGCGCAGCGCCGCCGCGCGCGCCTCCGCGGGCGCCATGCCGCGGCGGACGTTGTCCTCCGTCGCCATGTCGACGTGGATGCGCATCTCCTCGTCGATGTCGCGGATCACCGCCTCGCGCCGGAACAGCGCGCGCAGGCGGGCCCGCAGGACGTTCCAGCGCCGCGTCACGTGGCCTGCCGGACCTTGACGATGGCCAGCGCCAGGCGGTCCCAGCTGTCCTCCTCCACCGCGAGCTGCTTCTCCCCCGCGCGGGTGAGCGTGTAGAGCTTGGCGCGCCGGCCGGTCTCGGTCGTCCCCCACCGGGACTTGACCCAGCCGCGCTGCTCGATGCGGTAGAGCGCGGGGTAGAGCGAGCCCTGCTCGACGGCGAGCATCTCGCCGGACAGCTGATGGATGCGCTGGATCACGCCGTAGCCGTGCAGCGGCCCGAGGCTGAGCGCCTTCAAGATGAGCATGTCGAGGGTGCCCTGGAGCAGATCCGCCTTGGGTTCGGTCACGGCGCGCCTCCGATGCCTAGACGCTCTAGTTATTCGGCCGGATGCCTAGGATGTCAAGGCTTCGATCCACGCATGGGGGAGCTCCTTTCGCCCTGACTAGGCGCGAGAGGGGCCCCGCGTGACCGCCCGCGGCGCGAAATCGGCGACCACCGGCCCGTGATCGCTCGATCCGAACTCGCGCAGCGCCCGGCAGCCCACGGCCCCCGCGGCCAGGGGCTCGCTCGCCAGCACATAATCGAGCCGCCAGCCGATGTTGCGCTCGCGCAGGTTGCGCCACGGCGCCCACCAGGTGAACAGCCGGTCGTTGTCGGGGTCGAAGCCGCGGAGGAGGTCGACGAGGCCGCGCGCCAGGATCTGCTCCAGCAGCGCCTGCTCGGCCGGGGTCTGCCCGATCTCGGTGGGCTTGCGCAGCTTGGGGTGCACGTCCCTCTCCGTGCGGGCGACGTTGAGGTCGCCGCACACGATCAACCGCCGGCCCGCCGCGTGGCGCTCCGCCACCCAGGCGGCCATCGCCTCGAGGAAGCGCACCTTGCCGAGGTAGTCCTTGTTGCCGTTGGGGACGTAGATCGACGCGATCGACAGCTCGCCGGCGTCGGCGACGACGGCGCGGTTCTCGACGTCGAACTCGGGATGGCCGAACGCCGGCGCGTCGGGGAACGCGTCGCGGCTGAGGTGCACGCTCACGCCGGAGTACCCCTTGCCCCCGTGCCACAGGCCCCAGTAGCCGGGCAGCTCGCGCAGCGTCTCCGGCAGCTGCTCGGGCGACGCCTTGATCTCCTGCAGGCACACCACGTCGGGCCGCTCGAGGTGCAGCCAGTCGAAGAGCTGCGACTCGCGCGCGCGGATCCCGTTGACGTTCCAGGTGGAGACCTTCATCGCCGGTCCTTTAGTAGCGCGGCTGTCAGCACGTGCCAAGCGGGTCGATCGGCTATCCTTCCGCGGTGCGCACTCGAGCCCGTCTCGTCGTCCTCGCCCTGTCCGCCGTCGCCGCCGCCGCGCCCGCCGCCCCCGCGCCGCCGGCGTTCCGTCTTCCCGGCGACGTCGTCCCCACGCACGTCAGTCTCGATCTCGCGCTCGACCCCGCGTCCGACGCGTTCCGCGGCGAGGTCGCCTTCGACCTCGACGTGCGGCGGCCGACCGACGTCGTGTGGCTCAACGCCACCGACCTCAAGATCGTCGACGCGACGCTCGCGCGCGGCGCGGACGCGATGCGCCTCCGCGTCGTCGACGGCGGCGAGGATTTCGTGGGGTTCGCCGCCGCCGCGCCGATCGCGCCGGGGCCGGCGCGCTTGACGATCCGCTGGGAGGGCGGCGTCGACAAGCTGCGCAGCCGCGGCATCTACCGCGTGGCCGAAGGGGACGACTGGTACGTCTATACCTTCTTCGAGCCGACCGACGCGCGCCGCGCGTTCCCCTGCTTCGACGAGCCGATCTACAAGGTCCCGTGGAAGCTCACGCTGCGCGCGCCCAAGGGGCTCGTCGTGGCCGCCAACGCGAAGGAGATCGACGCCCGCGACGCGCCCGACGGGATGCGCGCCACGACGTTCGCCGACACCCCGCCGCTGCCGAGCTACCTGGTCGCGTTCGTCGTCGGGCCGTTCGAGATCGTCGACGCGGGCACGGCCGGCAACCATGGGACGCCGCTCCGCTTCATCGTGCCGCGCGGGCGCGCCGCCGAGCTGGGCTGGGCCAGGCAGTCGACGCCCAGGCTCGTGGGACACCTCGAGGACTACATGGGCATGCCCTACCCGTACGGCAAGCTCGACGTGGCGGTCGTGCCGCGCTACTGGGGGACGATGGAGCATCCCGGCATCGTCGCGCTCGGCCAGCCGCTGTCGCTGATCAAGCCGGGCGAGGAGACGCTCCAGCGCAAGCAAAGGTACGCGACCATCGCGGTGCACGAGCTGGCGCACTACTGGTTCGGCGACTACGTCACCTGCGCCTGGTGGAACGACACCTGGCTCAACGAGGCGCTGGGCCAGTGGATGGACGGCAAGATGACCGAGGCGTTCGAGCCGGCCTGGCGCACGCCGCTCACCCGCCTCGTGGACATCCATCGCGCCATGGCCAAGGACGCGCTGGCGACGACGCAGAAGATCCGCATCCCTGTCGACTCGAAGCGCGCCATCGAGAACGCGTTCTCCGCGGACATCACCTACAACAAGGGGAGCGCGGTCCTGTCGATGTTCGAGGCATACGTCGGGCCGGCGACGTTCCAGAAGGCGATCCGGCGGTACCTCAAGGACCACGCCTGGGGCAACGCTACCCTCGACGACTTCCTGGCCGCGGTCGGCGCCGAGACGCGGCGCGACGTGCCGGCGGCGATGGTCACGTTCCTCGACCAACCGGGCGTGCCGGTCGTCTCGGCGGCGCTCGACTGCCCCGCAGGGGGGACGCCGCGGCTGCGGCTGGCGCAGGAGCGCTTCCGCGTCGACGGGTCGCGGACCGGAGCGCAGATGTGGTCGATCCCCGTGTGCGCGCGCTGGCCGGGCGGCCGGGCGTGCACCCTCCTCACCGAGAAGACGGGCGAGCTGGCGCTGGAGGGGGCCGCGGCGTGCCCGGCGTGGGTCGACGGCAACGCCGATGCGCTCGGCTACTACCGCGTGCGCCACCAGGGCGGCCTGGCGAAGAAGCTCGCCGCGGCGAGCAAGGAGCTGACGGTGCGCGAGCGGATGGCGCTCGTGTCCGACCTGCACGCGCTCATCTCCGCCGGCGAGGTCCGTGCCGCCGAGGGGCTCGCGCTCGTGCCCGCGCTGGCGCGCGACCCGGACTGGCACATCGTCCGCGAAGGGCTGGGTCTCGTCGAGCTGATGCGCGCCGATCTGCTCGACGACGCTCGGCTGCGGCGACGCGAGCGTTTCGTCGCCAAGGTCATCGGACCGCGCGCCCGCGCGCTCGGCTTCCGGCCGCGGCCGAACGACACCGACGACGACCGCCAGCTCCGCCCGATCCTCCTCGTGTCGGCCGGCATCGGCGGCGAGGATGAGAAGCTTCAGGCCCAGGCGCGGCGGCTCGCGCTCGCCTGGCTCGCCGACCGCAAGGCCGTGGCGCCGGAGGTGGTCGACGCCGTGCTCCACATGGCGGCCCATCGCGGCGACCGCGCGCTGTTCGATCGGCTGGTGGCCGCGGCCAAGGCGGCGCCCGATCGCAACGATCGCGCGCGGATCATCGCCGCGCTCGGCGCCTTCGACGACCCGGCCCTGGCCCGGGCCGCGCTCGACCTCGTCGGCGCCGGGGCGTTCGACCTGCGCGAGGCGCGCGAGGTGGTCCCGATCCTCCTCGGCGGGCGCCGCACGTCCGAGATCACCTACGCGTGGATCAAGGACCACTTCGACGCGATCGCCGCGATGATGCGCGACGACGAGGTGATGCGGACGTTCGGCGCGGTGGTGGGGCACTTCTGCGATCCGGCGCACCGCGCCGACGCGGCCGCGTTCTTCGGCCCGCGCGCCAAGCGCCACGACGGCGCCGAAAAGGTCACGGAGGACGCGCTCGAGCAGGTCGATCGCTGCATCGAGCGATGGGCGCGCACGCGGCCGGACGTCGAGGCGTTCCTGGCGAAATTTTAGGGGGCGATCTCCGGGTGGATGAACAGCGCCGGCTCGCCGCCGGTGTGCACGAACACGAGCGGCCGATCGTCGGGGATCTGGCCGGTGTGGAGGTGATGGCATAGCCCGGCGAACGCCTTGGCGGTGTAGGTCGGGTCGAGGAAGATGCCCTCCTGGTGCGCGGCCAGGCGGATCGCCGCGTTGCCCTCGAGCGACGGCACGCCGTAGCCGGGGCCGACGAAGCCGTCGTGCACGATCACCTCGTTCCTGTCGAGGAAGACCGCGGCGCCGAGCAGCGCGGCCGCCTCGCCGAACAGCTGCGCGACGCGCGGGACGATCTCCGCCGCCGGGCGGCTCACGGTGAACCCCTCGATCCGCCAGGGCGCGGCGAGGAGCTTGCGCCCCAGAAGCCACCCGGCCAGCGTCGTGCCCGAGCCGACCGCCATCGCCACGACCGCGGGCGCGACGCCCGCGGCCCGGGACTGCTCCGCCAGCTCGGCGGCGGCGAGCGCGTGCGCGAGCACGCCGAGCGCACAGGCGCCGCCGAGCGCCACGGTGTACGGCTCGCGCCCCTCGCCGCGCAGCTCCGCCGCGCGCGCGGCGATCCCGCGGTCGACGCTGGCGCGATCGGCGTCGCCGGTGAAGCGGCAGCGCGCGCCCAGGAGGCGCGTGAGGAGGTAGTTGCCGCCGGCCTGGGGCGGCGGATCGCCCCAGAAGACGGCCTCCAGCGGCAGCTGCGCCGCCGCCGTCGCCGCGGCCGCCGCGCGCACCCAGTTCGAGTGCGCCCCCGCGCCGGTGACCAGCACGTCCCCGCCGGCGCGCCGGACGTCCGCCAGGATCAGCGACAGGGTGCGGACCTTGTTGCCGCCGAAGCCGAAGCCGAGCAGCTCCTCGCGCTTGAACCACAGCGCCGGCGCGCCGATCGCCACGCCGAGGGCGGGGGCGAGGGTGAATGGCGTCGGCACGATGCCGAGCTGCTCGCGCGGCCAATCGACGAGGACGCGCGGAAGCGCCCTCACGAGCGCCCCCTCGGCAGGCGGTCGCTTGCGGGAACGTCGGTGGCATCCAGGTTCCGCCGCATGCGATGAGCATGCACCAGCGCGCGGCACATCTCCACGGCGCGATCGAGGTCGACCCAGCCGTAGGTGACCTTCTCCACCGGGTGGCCGTCGCGCATCGTTGCGGTCGAGCCGAGCACGGCGCCGCCCAGCCGATCGTAGAAGGGGCGCGCCGGCCCTGCGCGAAGCGTCTCGAGACACAGCGAACGATGCCCTTCGCGCAGCAGGCGCTCGACGGCCGCGCCGAACAGCATCGTGCCGACGCCTTTGCCCTGCCACTCGACGGCGACGTAGAGAGCGTAGATCTCGCTCGTATACCGGTCCACCGGGCCCAGGTTCTTCCCCGCGTGCACGAAACCGGCGACGCCGCCCGCATCGGCGACGAGAACCCACTGGTCGTGCCGGCCGAGCAGCTCCGCCCACACGGTCTCGCGGCTCGCGTACGTGAGCTCGGATAGCAGCGGTGGAGCGAGCACATCGCGGTAGGCAGCTCGCGACGTTTCGACCTGGACGCGGGCGATGGCGGCGGCATCCGCAGGATCGGCAGGACGCACGCCGGGGTTCATGCGGACGATTCTACACGCGGACCTCCGCGGTCCCCAGGTAGGACGTCACCGCGTCGTGGCGCTCGCGGTGTTGGAGGACGCGGACACGTTCCCCGCCGCGTCGGCGGCGGTCACGAAGTAGTACCAGGTCGACCGCGGGGGAAGCCCGGTGTTCGTGTACGCGGTGGTCGCCGACGTGGCGATCTGGGTGAAGGGGCCGCCGGCGGTCGATGACCGCCAGATCCGGTAGCCCGTCACCCCGACGTTGTCGGTCGCCGCGGTCCACGACAGGTTGATCCTCCGCTTGGCCGGGGACGCCTGGAGGTTCGCGGGCGCGGTGGGCGGCGTGACGTCGTTGTTCACCGTCACCGTCACCGCCGGCGAGGTTCCCTGGTTGCCGGCGGCGTCGTACGCCACGGTCGCCAGGCTGTGGGCGCCGTTGGCCGCGCCGGTGGTGTCCCAGGTCCACGCGTACGGGGCGATGGTGTCCGTCGCCAGCAGCGCGCCGTCGAGCCACAGCTCGACGCGCGCGACGCCGACGTTGTCGGCGGCGTCCGCCGTGACGGTGATGGTTCCCGCCACCGTGGCGCCGCCGGGGGGCGAGGTGATGGAGGTCGTGGGCGGCGTGAGGTCGACGTTGTCCACCGTCACCATCACCGCGAACGAGCTGCCCTGGTTGCCGGCGGCGTCGTACGCCACGGTCGTCAGGCTGTGCGCGCCGCTGGCCGCGCCGGTGGTGTTCCAGCTCCACGCGTACGGCGCGGTGGCATCCGTCGCCAGCAGCGCGCCGTCGAGCCGCAGCTCGACGCGCGCGACGCCGACGTTGTCGGCGGCGTCCGCCGTGACGGTGATGGTTCCCGACACGATGGCGCCGCCGGCGGGAGAGGTGATGGAGGTGGTGGGCGGCTGCGCGTCCGGCGGAGCGTCGTCGAGCGCGAACGTGCGCGGCAACCCCGCCGCCGCGACCTCGTTCGGCCCCTGGCTCACGTGCCCATCGGCGGACACGGTGAAGGTGAGCTGGCCGTCGGTGGTGACCTTGACGTTGCCGACGCTGTAGCCGGCGAAGCTGGTCAAGCTCCCCGTCGGCGAGCCCTCCTCGGTCTGCAAGACCAGCGCGGGCGGCGCGGTGATGCACGCGGTGGCCTGCGCGAGCAGCACGTGCTCGACGACGTCGATGCGAGGCAGGTCCCACCCTGACGTCTGCCCGGCGCCCGTGCCGATGAGCGCTACAGCGGGCCGCGAGTAGTTCATCCAGTTCATGTTGGTGCTGCTCTCGCTCCCGTGATGATTCACGTTGAGCACGTCGATGCCGCCGGAGCTGATGAGCGGGAACGCTCCGCCCGGCGAGATCGCCTGCACCACTGAGGTCTCCACGTCCACCTGG
>DATFWE010000300.1:0-9413 GCA_035259575.1 Haliangiales bacterium | reverse complement strand
GAAGGGAGCGCAGTTCCTCACCGGGCCGAAGGATCACGGGAGCGAGATCCGCGCCTACGTGCGAGATCCCGACGGCCACTTGATCGAGGTCGGCCAGGCCACCGGCATTCTCGAACGATGATCGGCGACCCCAGCGGGATTTGAACCCGCGTTACCGACGTGAAAGGCCGGTGTCCTAGGCCTACTGGACGATGGGGTCAGGTTGTGGCTGTGAGCCCAGCAGGGGTCGAACCTGCGACCAACGGGTTAAAAGCCCGCTGCTCTACCGGCTGAGCTATGGGCCCCGACTGCTGTCGTTTCGCTAGACTATCATCTCCTTGATGCGTTCCGCCGGTCGCGGCGCCGGCGCGGCTGAGAAACGTGCCAGACGAGGGGGCGGAATTCAAGTACCGGGTTCAGCCGGTCCGATCAACACCTGTTGCCCGCGCGACAACATCTGCCCCGCCGTTTGTCGAATCATCCCGCTCGCTTCCCGATGGTACGGCCGCTGCACCGGCGCCGGACCGGAGGTGAAGCATGCAGACTCGCAAAGCACTTGCGCTGTGGGCGGTCGCCGCCTGCACACCCGCCGTGTCGTCGCAACGGAAGGCCCTCATCGCCCAGGGGCCGCTCGTCGAGTACGACGGCGTCCAGTTCGTCGCCGTCCGCGACCTCGATTCGGGCGCCATCGAGATCGAGATCGATGACCTCGACCGCGGTCCGCTCGGCGTCGTCGACATCGGGACCAACGAGCTCGTCATCCATCCATTCGACCACGACCCGTGGGTCGTGCGATCGTCCGGCCCGATCGCCGACACCATCGGCGTCGCCCCGGCCGATTGGGTCCCGGACCCGATCCTCTGCACCGCCGACCTCGGCTACTGGCTCGCCGTCCAGGCCGCACAGGTCCTCGCCGACCGCGGCCTCGCCGTCGAGGCGGGCCTCGCCCGCACCCTCGCGCGCTCGGTAGGCGGCGAGCTCATGGTCGACGACACGCCGGCGCCGACACCCGACCCGACGCCGACGCCCACCCCGACGCCCACGCCGACGCCCACGCCGCTGCCCGCGGCCCTTCGCGCCGACATCTTCAAGAAGAAGCCGCCCGGCACCGCGACCTACGACGAGACGCTCCCCAAGTTCCCGCCCGCGGACTGGAAGCCGCCCCCCGTGCCGACGGACATGGACTGCGATCCCAAGACGGTCATGGCCGACCAGGCGAATGTCATCTCGATCGGCGGCAAGGCGGGCGAGATCAAGCTCAACGTCCCCACGATCATGACGGTCAAGTTCAGCTTCGGCGAGTACAAGGGCGACGGCTACAAGTGCCCCAAGACCAAGTCGCCCGCCGCGCAGCAGTACGCCCCGGCGATGGAGATCAAGAACATCCTCTGCAAGGCGAACTCGCCGAGCGGCAAGGAAGAGACCGTCCCCGGACGCAAGATGGTCGGCACCATGGTCCACTACACCTACGACGTCGACGGCGGCGTCTACGCGCGCAACGATCCGGCGCTCAAAGACTGGGCGAAGTCGATCTCCCTCAGCGTGTCCGCCGCGGGGATCGACGAGGTCGTCGTCCTCAACCTCGCGGAGACCACCGACGGCAACTTCGACGACTACGCCGCCGCCGGCGCGGCCGGGTCCGCCGGCCTGTGCTACAAGCTCAACTCCGACAGCACGAAGGTCGAGTACATCACCAGCCAGGGGGTCCTGTCCCCCGTGAACGTGATGAGGTGACCATGCGCGCCCTCGTCCTTCTCGCCGTCGCCGCCTGCGCCCGCACGCCGTCGCCCCTCCCCCGCTTCGACGGGGCCGAGGTGGTGCAGGCCGAACGGCGCCTCGGCGCCGGCGGCAGCTACGTCGGGCTGTGCCTGCCCCACCCGGTCGACCGCCCGACATTCGCGCTCGCCGACCAGCTCCGCGCCGAGCTCGCCGCCGAAGGCTGGCGGCACATCGCGGCCTCGACCTCGCCGATGCTGCCCGAGCTGGTGTTCCTCACCGCCGCGCGCGACGGGTACGAGCTCAAGGCCACCATCGAGAAACGTCTGATGCCCGGTTGCGCGCACGCCGACGGGCGCCGCTTCGTGGCGCTCGCGGTGCGCAGGACCGCCGGTTCCTAGGAGGAAGCCATGAAGACCGCCATTGCGCTCGTTCTGGCCGTGACCGCGCTAGGGTGCCAAATCGAGCCGGAACGCATCCAGCAGTCGGAATGCGCCAAGAAGAAGAAGGCGCCGAGCGGCACCGACTCCGTCAACCACGGCATCGGCGTCCCGGTGTGGGAACAGCCCGACCCTGTCAGCGACACGATCAGCGACATCATCAGCTGGTTCGGCGACGAGGTCAAACGCCACGGCACGTGCGGCCCGACCGCCGCCGCGAACCTCCTCGCCTGGTACTGCAAGGAGAAGAAACCGTCGGACATCGAGCCCGACGTGCGCTGGATCGTCGGCGTGCCGCCGTCGAAGCTCCGCGACTACTTCAAGGACAAGTACCCGGAGCTCAAGCCCACGCTGTACACGAACGCCAAGAACTGGACCGACGACCAGATCTGGGACTGGCTCCTCGCGCGCCTCGCCGAGGGCCGTCCGGTCCTCGCCGGCCTCTACTGGGAGACGACCGACGGCGGCAACGACGGCCACTACGTCGTCATCGTCGGCGCCGAGGTCGTGGACGGCAAGAAGAAGCTCGTCATCATGCACTGGGGCACATACGAGATCGCCTACTGGGACGACGAGTGGGTGGCCGCCGACGGCCGCAAGATGAAGCCGTTCAAGGAGCTGTGGAAGAACGCTTACTTCGGCCCGAACCCGTGCATCCTGTTCGAGGGCAAGGCCTGCAAGCCCCTCCTCAAGGTCTCGGACGTCGTGGGGAGCAAGAAGGCGGTCGCGCTCGATGGGGCGATCGCGGCCCCGATCCTCGACCCGCCCGCCCCGACGCCGACCGGTTACATCGGCGCCACCGGCGTGGACGAGTACGGCGTCTTCTGGCCGTACTTCGACGCGAACGGCTGGCCGGCCACGATCGACGGGCCGGATGACTTCGTCATGGTCTGCACGCCCGACGACGCCGGCGTGGACACGGCGCCCGTCACCAACGAGGACCCGACGCTCGCGGGCGACGCCGCCGACCTCTTCGACGTGCCCGCCGCGCCGTAACTCCCTACCAGCCCACCGCCGACCGCAGCGCCGTGATGAACGCGCGCGCCGACTGAAACCGGTGCGCCGGATCGCGCGCCAGCGCCGCGTGCAGCACCGAGTCCACCGCCGCCGGCACGTGCGCGTAGTCCGTCGCCAGCGGTCGCGGCCCCTCGAGGTGGAGGCGGCCGAGCTCGATCGGGTTCTGCGCGTCGAACGGGTAGCGGCCGGTGAGCAGCCGGAACGTCAGCACGCCGAGCGCGTACACGTCGGTGCGCGCGTCCACCGGCCCGGCCAGGAGCTGCTCCGGCGCCATCACCTGCGGCGTGCCCAGCCGGCAGTCGACCGACGTCAACACGGCGCCGTCCTCGTTGAGCAGCTTGGCGACGCCGAAGTCGAGGAGCTTCACCCGCACGCCGCCGTCGGGGGTGGGGTCGATGGCGACGTTCGCCGCCTTGAGATCGCGGTGGATGACGCCCGCGCGATGGGCGGCGTCGAGCGCCGCGCACACCGGCTCGAGGAGCGCCACCACCTCGCCGGCCGGCAGGCGCCCTCGCGCCCGCAGCAGCGACTCGAGCGTGTTTCCGCCGAGGAGCTCCATCACGAAGTACGGCCGCCCGTCCGGAAGCCGGCCGAACTCGTAGATATCCACGATGTTGGGATGGCGGATCTGGTTCACCGCGCGGGCCTCGCGTGCGAACCGCTCCACCATCGCCGCGCGCGCGGCCAGCGCGCGGTGGAGCACCTTCACGGCGGCGCGGCGGCCGAGGATGCGATGCTCCGCCTCGTACACGGTTCCGCCCCCGCCCGACGCGAGCGCGCGCCGGACCACGTACTCGCCCACCATCGCCCCGGCGGGGAGGACGTCCGGCGTCGCGACTCCCGGCGGCCCGGACACAACCGGCGTGTCGTCTTCCGCGTTCACCGCGGACGAGAGCGTACCATGGCTCCCCGCGCCCGCGCCCGTGCCCATGCCCGTGCCCGACGGTCACCTGATGCCGTGTCGCCACATTAGCCGGTAGAACCGCGCCCGGTCCAGGCCGGCGGCGCGCGCCGCGGCGCTGATGTTGCCCTCGTAGCGCGCGACGATGGCGACCAGGTACGCCCGTTCGAATCGGCGCACCAGCTCGTCGCGCGCGACGCGCAGCGGGCGACCCACGTCGATGTCCAGCCCCGCGCCCTCGTCGACGCCGGCGATCGGCGGCGGCGGCGCCTCGCGGTACACCAGACACCGCTCGAGGTAGTTGCGCAGCTCGCGCACGTTTCCCGGCCACGAGTGGCGCTCGAGCTCGGCCAGAAACGCCGCCTCGCCGAACGCGCGCTCGCCCGGCGCGCCGAGCTGCGCCAGCAGATCCTCGACGAGCGCCGCCATGTCCTCGCGGCGCTCGCGCAGCGGCGGCAGCCGGATCGTCATCACCGCCAGGCGGTAGTAGAGGTCCGAACGGAACCGCTTGGCGTTCACCTCGGCGCGGAGGTCGCGGTTGGTGGCGGCGATGACGCGCACGTCCACCGGCTGGTAGCGCGTCGAGCCCAGGCGCTTGACCTCGCGCGCCTCGAGCACGCGCAGGAGCTTGGGCTGGAGGTCGGCGGGCAGCTCCCCGATCTCGTCGAGGAAGATCGTCCCCCCGGCCGCGGCCTCGAACACGCCCTCGCGCGCGCCGGTCGCGCCGGTGAACGCGCCGCGCTCGTGGCCGAACAGCTCGCTCTCGAGGAGCTCCGGCGGGATCGCGCCGCAGTCGACGACGACGAACGGCTGTTCGCGCCGCCGGCTTTCGGCGTGGATCGACCGGGCGGCGGCCTCCTTGCCCGTCCCCGTCTCCCCCTCGAGGAGCACGGTCGCGTCGTGCGCGGCGGCGCGCTCGAGCGAGGCGTAGAGCGCCCGCGCGGCCACCGAGCCGCCCACCAGGCTGCCGAAGCGGGTGCGCGCGGACAGCGGCACGTGCACGTGATCCGGGCCGAGGTCGAACCGCAGCTGGGTGCGCCCCAGCGTCAGGTGGCAGGACACCGGCAGGTGGGCGTGGATCACCGAGACGCCGTCGACGAGCGTGCCGTTGCGGCTGCCGAGGTCGCGCACCACGGCGCGCCCCCCCTGGAGCGACAGCTCGCAGTGGAAGCGCGACACGGTCCGGTCGAAGAGGCGCAGGTCGGCGGCGCCGTGCGTCCCCACGATGGCGCGCTCGCCCGTCGAGGTGAAGCTGGTGCCGACGTCCGGACCGCCCGCCACGACGAGGCGGAACCGCTGGTACAGGCGCGCCTCGACGCCGTCGGCAGAGATGACGTCGGTCGGCGCGCCGGAGTCCGGCTGCGTCGACGGGCCGATGCTGTCGTCCTCGTCAACCGGGGGCATCGTTGCGAGTATAGTTCGTTCTCGATGCTCCGCCTCCTCCTCGTCTGCGCGGCCGGCGCGGTCGGCACCGGGCTGCGCTACCTCATCTCCCTGGCGACGCCGAGGCTCCTCGGCGCCGCGTTCCCCTGGGCCACGCTCCTCATCAATGTCGCCGGCTCGTTCGTGCTGGCCGCGGTGATGTTCCTCGGCAGCCAGACGACGGCGATCTCCCCCACCGCGCGCGTTGCGCTCGGCACCGGGCTGTGCGGCGGCTTCACCACCTACTCCACGTTCAACTACGAGACGATGAAGCTCATCGAGGACCGGGCGTTCGGCCTCGCCGCGGCCAACGTGGCGGGCACGCTCCTCGCCTGCCTCGCCGCCGGGTACCTCGGCTGGGCGGCGGCGCGCCTCGCCTTCGCCCACTAGGACCATGCGCGGCAAGCGAATGACCATCTTCCTCGGCGATGCGGACCTGTGGCGGGGCCGCCCGCTCTACCTCGTCCTCCTCGAGCGCCTGCGCGCCGCCGGCTGCGCCGGCGCCACCGTCACCCGGGGCATCGCCGGCTTCGGCGCCCACTCGCACGTGAAGACCGCGACCCTCGAGGCCCTGTCGGCGGATCTGCCCGTGGTCCTCACCGTCATCGACACCGCCGAGCGCGTGGATCGCGCATTGGCCGAGATCACGCCCATGCTCGCCGGCGGCCTCGTCGCCGTCGACGACACCGAGATCGCGTTCTACTCGGCGGCGTTCCGGGGCGGGGTCCCCGACGTGCCGGTGGCGAGCGTGATGACGCCGTCGCCCGAAGCCATCGCCCCCGACACGCCCATCGCCGACGCCCTGGAGCGGATGCTCCGGCGCGAGTACACCGCGCTCCCCGTCGTCGACGCCGGCGGGCGCCTCATCGGCGTGCTCGACGAGAGCACGCTCCTCGACAAGGGCCTCGCGGACATAAGCCTAAGCCAGGGCAAAGTCGTCGGCGCCGAGCTCGTGCGCGAGGTCCTCGACCGCGTGCGCGGCGGCGGGGCCCGCGCCGCCGACGCGATGACGCCGGCGGCAACCACCGCGCCGACCGCGCGCCTGGGCGACGCGGCCCACCGCATGCACGCCGAGGCGGGCAAGCGCCTCTTCGTCGTCGACCCCGACGGCCGGCTCGTCGGCGTGCTGAGCCGCCTCGATGTCCTCGCCAGCGTGGCCGCCGCCAAGCCCCGCGCGGCCGCGGCCGCGCGCGAGCTGCCGCAGGAGCACACGCGCGTCGCCGAGATCATGGACCGCAACGTCCCCACCGTGACGGGCGAGACCCCGCTCCCCGACGTGCTCGAGCGCCTCGTCGCGGCCCGCCGCGTCGTCGTCATCGACGGCGATGCCCCACGCCGCCCGGTGGGCATCATCACCGATACCGATCTGCTCGCCCGCGTGGATCCCGAGGAGCGACCCGGCTTCCTCACCGTCCTGCGCAGCCGATGGAACGAGGACGCGCGCCGCCGGCTCCAGCGCGCGCGCGGCCGCCGCGCCGCCGACATCATGACCGCGCCGGTCGTGACGATCGCCGACACGGCGACGGTCATGGACGCGCTCGTGCTGACCGTCACGCGTCACGTCAAGCGCCTGCCCGTGGTCGACGCCGGCGGGCGCCTCGTCGGGCTCGTCGCGCGCCCGGCGCTCCTCCGCGCCTCGCTGGCGTGAGAGTTTGTGAACCATTTCGCAGCGCGAGGGATCTTTCCGAGTCCGGTGCGCGAGCGGTATAAGCGGAGTCGCGGGCGGCGTCGCTCCTGCGAGGTGATCGAATTGCGCAACGCCCGCGCAAGCTGAGCCCGCGTCTCGTCCAACCGTCCGGAACTCCTGCGTCCGTCGCCTGGCCGGGGTTTTGAATGGCCCCCGCCCCCAGGAGGTATCCGATGGTTCAGTTGCGCAAGTTTGCTTGGCCGCTCGCCGCGGCGCTGGCCGCGTGCGGCGGCGGCGGCGGCACGGAGACGATCGACGCGCCGCCGGCGGCGTACGATGCCCCGCCCACGGCGGTCGGCGTGCTCAAGCGCCCGTCCAAGTCGTCGACCGTCGCGATCGGCGACGACGACAAGACCATCGTCATGGTCAACCCCGAGGACAATTCGATCACCGTGTTCAGCGGCGTCGACGAGACCGTCGTGGCGCGTGTGCCGGTCGGCAAGGAGCCGAGCTCGGTCGCCATCTCGCCCGACGGCAAGACCGCGTACGTGTCCAACCGCGCCGACGCGACCGTGATGAAGATCGTGGGGCTCGATACCTCCAGCCCCAACGTGGCCGCGACCGCCGACGTCGGCTCCGAGCCGACCGGCGTGGCCCTGTCCCCCACCGGCGCGCGCCTGTACGTCGCCGAGTATGCGGAGGGACGCATCGCCGTCCTCGACACGGCGTCGTTCACCCAGACCGGCTTTATCAAGGGCAGCATCCAGCACCCTCACGCCGTCGCCGTGACCAACAACGGCAACGCCAGCGACGACGACGAATTCGTCCTCGTCCCCGAGTTCTTCGGCGAGCCCACCGCCCAGGCCAACGACGCGACGACGCTCGACAAGAGCCGCCAGGGGCGCGTGCGCATCTACGACGCCGCGACGCTCGCCCCGGGCACGCCCATCGTGTTCGCGCCGCGCGACTCCGGGATCGTCCCCGACGCCCCCAACGCGACCGCGACGGTGTTCACCGCGCCCAACCAGCTATGGTCCGTCGCCGTGCGCCGCGTCGCCGGCGGCGCGGCCAGGCTCTACGTCCCGTCGGTGTCGGCGTCTCCGCAGCCGCCCGTGCGCTACAACGGCAACGTGTTCCCGGTGGTCTACGTCGGCGATCTCGGAAGCCGCAGCGAGGACACGTCCGCCCTCGGCAGCGTGAACCTCGCCGAGCGCGTGCTCGCCGGCAAGCTCGTCCCCGACACCACCCCGACGTCCGCCGGGCAGATGGCGGGCAAGCTCTTCCTGTCCGACATCGTGGACATGGACTTCCTCCCGGTCAGCGGCTCGGCCAGCGAGAGCAACGTCGCCTACGTGCTGTCGCGCGGCGCCGACGCCATCCAGCGCGTCACGTTCGACGACCAGATGGGCGTCGTCCTCGGATCGTCGGCGAACCTCCAGATCGACCTCATCGGTCCCGCGGGCAACGTCCTCGACGGCTGCAAGGGCGGCTCGGGCATCGTCGTGCGCCACGACGGCGCGAAGGCCTACGTCAACTGCTGGGTGAGCCATCGCCTCGGCGTGGTCGCGCTCGGCTCCGAGCAGAAGCTCACCAAGTCCGTCGAGGCCTACGCCAACGACCCGGGCAGGCTGTCGGTCGACAAGGGCCGCCGGTTCTTCGTCACCGGCCGCGGCCGCTGGTCGGGCAACGCCAAGGACAACGGCGTGACGCCGCCGACGCTGAACGGCCTGGCGTGGGGCGACTGCATGTCGTGCCACCCCGACGGCCTGTCCGACAACATCACGTGGATCTTCGGCGCCGGGGCGCGCCAGTCCACCGCGCTCGACGGGACGTTCTCCAAGGGCGCGGTGCTCAAGCAGCGCGCGCTCAACTGGTCGGGCATCAACGACGAGCTCCACGACTTCGAGCGCAACACGCGCGACACGTCGGGCGGACTCGGCGCGATCACCACGTCGGACACCTGCGGCAACCTCGCCAGCGAGCAACGGCAGGCCCTGGGCGGCCAGCTCGGCCAGCCGGTGCGCGAGCTCCAGGCCACGGCGAAGAACTGCCAGCACGACTGGGACGACATCGAGAATTACGTCAAGACGATCCGCCCGCCGCGCGGCCTGAAGAAGTCGCTCGACGCGGCGAAGGTCGCGCTGGGCGCGCAGATCTTCGGCGCCGGCACCGCGACCGATCGCGCCGGTTGCGTGAACTGCCACGGCGGCCCCGGCTTCACCGTGTCGCGCATCTTCTACGCGCAGACGAGCCCGAACACGGCCGCGCTCGCCGACGCGGTGACGGGCCTGTTCACGATCGCGGGCACGCC
>DATFWE010000299.1:0-2263 GCA_035259575.1 Haliangiales bacterium | reverse complement strand
GATCGCTCGGTGCACGGGGGCATGAACGACAAGAAGGAGATCGACCCGAGCAACCGTGGAAGCATCGTCCTCGGCTCGGTCGCCTTCTATCTGGACCGCTACGGCTACGAGATCTTGCCCATCGCGATGCGGATGCTGCGCGGCGAGACGGTCGCGCCCCGCACGGTAACGGCCCATCGCCTGATCACGGCGGCCAACGTCTTCATCGAATACCCACCGTACGACATGAACTGAGCGCGCCTAGCGCCCGGACGCGGGATCGACCGCAAAGACTCCTTCGGCGCCGGCCCCGACCGCGTCGGGCGCGGCGGCAAAGGTGACGGCGCCGGCCGCGCTCGCCGCAGCGAACGGATAGAGCCCGAAGGACACGAGCGTCCCGCCGCCCGGCAGCGCGTCACCGACCGCCGAGACCCGCGCGGTCGCGCCGCGACCGGCCACGAACACGGCGACGGGCGAAGCGCCGCCGTCGACCGAGGCGGCGAACACCACCGCGCCGGCCGCGCTCAGCGAAGGCCAGAGGCCGAAGTGCGAGAAGACGCCCCCGCCCGGCGCGGCGTCGCCGAGCCCGGCGATCCGGCGCACGCGATCGTCGACCACGTAGATGGCGCCGGGGATCGGCGCGCCCTTCAGGATCGCGTTGAAGGCCACCAGGCCCGCGTCGTTCACGGCGACTCGCTCCGAGAACTTCGCGAAGATCCCGCCGTCCGGTGTGTCCTCGCCGGCGCCGACGAGCATGCGGATCGCGCCGCTCTTGCCGACAAAGAGGCCTCCCGGAACGGCGCGGCCTTCCACCACGGCGCCGAAGACGACCGATCCCTTGCCGTTCAGCGCGGGGGGCCCGAAGCCCGCGAAGACGCCGCCCGCGGGCGCCGGATCGCCCTGGGCCACGATCTTCCGGCTCTTGCCGCCGGCATTCAGATAGATCGCCTCGAGGGTCTCGCGGCCGCGGCGGACGGTCGCGAGGAACGCGACCTCGCCGCGCTCGTTGAGCGCCGGCGCGTCTACGCTCGCGAACGTCCCCGACGGAATGTCGGGCGCTGCGGCCCCGGCGAGCGCGATGGACTTCGTGCCGCGCCGCGAGGCGACGAAGATGCCTTCGACCGCGCGGGCGCCGGCGATCGCGGCGGCGAACGCGAGCTCGCCCGCGTCGTTCAGTGCCGGCACGGGATGGCGGCCGAATCCCGAGAACACGCCACCCCCGGGCGCCGGATCGCCGTCGGCGGCGAGCTTGGTGATCTGCGTCCCCGACGAGAGAAAAAATCCCTCGCTGGCGCGTCCCCGGAGCACGGTGGCAAAGAACGCGACCTGTCCCTTGCCGTTGATCGGCGCGACGATCGGGAGCGACTCCACGCTGAAGCGGTCGAAGGTCCCGCCGCCCGGCGCCGGCTGCCCGGTGACGGCCACGCGGCGGACGCCCGACGGATCCGCGGCGTGAGACGCGGCCGTCGAGAGCAGCGTGGAGAGCGCGAAGGCAACCGCGAGGCAGGCCGGACGCATGTCGTGAGACTATAGCGGCGCGATGGAGCCGGGGCAATGACGGGCCGGACGCGCGCGCGTCGAATCGCGCCGCCGGCGCTCGCCGCGCTCCTGGCGCTCGGTCTGACCGGCGCGAGCGGCACGTTCGCGCAGCGGGCTCGATGGGAGCTGACCGGATCCTGCTACTGCCGGGCGGGCGGCGAGCTGCATTGCGTGTCGGACCAGACGGAGGACCAGTGCAAGCACCGCTGTACCGAAGAGCTCTGCGACGACTGGTTCTGGCTCGAGCGACGTCCGTGCTGGAACTGGGGCTACGGCGGCTAGCCCGCGGCGCGGCGACCCGGCGCCGGGTCCTGGCGCTGCTCGGCGCCCTCGTCCTTGGCGGCGCCGCGCCCCTGCTGCACGGCGCCGAGACGAAGCCGAGAGTCGTCGCGACCCTGCCCGATCTCTACGTGCTGACGCGAGCTGTCGCAGGCGATCTGGCCACGATCGATCTCATCGCGCGCTTCGGTCAGAACCCGCACGACATGGAGATCCGCCCGAGCCAAATCTTGATGGTGCGCCGCGCCGACGTCTTGATCCGCAACGGCCTCGAGGAAGACGCGTGGATCGACGTGATGGTGCAGCGGGCGGCGAACCCACGCGCGCTGCGCGGCTCGCCCAGCGTCGTGGAGGCATTCCAGGGCGTCGAGGTCCTCAAGGTCATGAGCGGCCGGGTCGATCGGTCGATGGGCGACGTCCACCCGCTTGGAAGCCCCCACTACACGCTGGACCCGGACAACGTGGT
>DATFWE010000298.1:0-9322 GCA_035259575.1 Haliangiales bacterium | reverse complement strand
CTCACAACGGGGGGAGCCGCTTCGCGACGCGCGCCTACGGCGCGCGAGAGCTCCCCCCGTTCGCCCCCCATATCGGAGCGACGCCGCCTGCGCCCCCGCTTATCCCGCGCGTCCGGCCGACTCGGAACTATCCTCGCGCTGCAAAATGTTCACAAACTCTCAGCCCGGCGCCGTCTTCGCGCGCCGCCAGATCCTACCGTCGACGAAATAGTGGAACGGCACGATCGCGTACCAGGCGAGGACGATCGCCTGGTCCGCGCCGGTCGGCACCGCCCACGTCACGAGCGTCAGCGCCAGAAACCACGCCAGCATTGACATGACGATCGCCGACGCCAGGGGCAGGAGCACGCGCGTTGGATGCTCGTCGGGCAGGCGGTCGCGTTCGCGCTCGGCCAGGTACGCGAGGTACTGCATGCCGTGGTACGACGCCGACAGCGTATAGATGAGCGTGAGATCGTCGAGGACGAGCGCCGGGGCGAGCAGCGCCACGGCGTTGCCCGCCAGGAGCAGCAGCCCCGCCGCCGCGGTGCGCGAGCGGCCGGCCAGCCAGCGCTCGCGCACGAGCGCCGTCGCCGGGACGGCGGCGAACGCGAGCGCGAGCAGCGCCCGCGGCACCGGGGCGTGGTAGACGTCGGAGCCGATGAAACGCCACGGACCGCGGTCGGCGACGAGCAGCCACAGCGCCGCCGCCGGCGCGACGCACGCGGCGAGATCGAGCCGCCGCAGGGCGCGATGGTGGGCGAGCCCGCCGCGGTGGGCCAGCTCGCGCAGGAAGCCGAAGTTCTGGCGCAGGATGTGCCAGCCGCCGTAGAGGAGCGCAAACGTGGCGAGCGCGCGCGGCGCGGCGGCCTGCAGCGCCACGACGCACGCGGCCCACACCGCCCAGTACGCGGCCAGCCGCCGCGGCGGCGATGCGCTGCGGTTCCGCTCCGACGAGAACGCGAAGAAGAACGAGCCGAAGACGTGCAGGAACGGGATCGCGATCAACGACGCCAGCGGCAGGAGCGACGACGCGTGCGCCGCGTCGTAGGCCACATAGATGACGATCGCCGGCAGGATGCCCGCCAGCGCGCCGAGCTGGAGACCGAGGTCGAACCTCGGCGTTCTCAACCAGGTGCGCGGCGCTTCCACCGCCGGACATCCTTCACGGCCTCCCCCGCCCTGTCAATGCGGAGATATAAACCGCCCATGAGCGAATCCCACCCCCGCCCGGACCTCGACGAGGTCCTCCGCCTGCGCGCCGCCCAGCTCGACGCGGCGCGCCCGGACGCCGTCGCCAAGCGGCGCAAGCTCGGCCGCCTCACCGCGCGCGAGAACATCGACCGCTTCCTCGACCCGGGCAGCTTCGTCGAGTACGGGCGGGTGTCGCGGCCGCTCCGCCGCGACATGGAGGGCGCCGCCGACGGCGTGGTCATGGGCACCGGCACCGCCGACGGCCATCCCGCCTGCGTCATGGCCTACGACTACACCGTCCACGCCGGCACGCAGAGCTTCACCAACCACCGCAAGACCGACCGCATCTTCCACCTGGCCGCCGAGCTGCGTGCGCCCATGGTGTGCTGGCTCGAGGGCGGCGGCGCGCGGCCGCACGACATGCCGGTGTCGGTCGTGCAGAGCGAGACGGCGACGTTCGTGGCCTACGCGCGCCTGTCCGGCCTTGTCCCGACGGTGGGGATCGTGGCCGGCCGCTCGTTCGCCGGCAACGCCAACCTCGCCGGCGCCTGCGACCTCCTGATCGCGACCCCCGACGCGTCGCTGGGCATGGCCGGCCCGCCGCTCGTCGAGGCCGCGCTGGGCAAGCGGCTCACCCCCGAGGAGATCGGGCCGGTCGCCGTCCACGTCGAGGGCGGGGTCGTCGACCTTCTCGTCGACGACGAGGGCGCCGCCGCCGCCGCGGCGCGCCGCTATCTCGGCTTCTTCCGGGGGCGGCGACCGGCCGGCGCGTCGCCCGACCCGGCGCGGCTGCGCGACGTCGTCCCCGACAACCCGCGCCGCGCCTACGACGTGCGCAAGGTCATCGAGCTCCTCGCCGACGACGGGACCGCGCTCGAGCTCCGCCCCCGCTTCGGCCGCGCCGCCGTCACCGCTCTGGCGTTCGTCGGCGGCCATCCCGTCGGCTTCGTCGCCAACCAGCCGATGGTCCAGGCGGGCGCGATCGACAGCCCGGCGTCGGACAAGATCGCCCGCTTCGTGCAGCTTTGCGACGCCCACGATCTGCCCGTCGTCTGCCTCGCCGACACCCCCGGGCTCATGGTCGGCCCCGAGGTGGAGAAGACCGCGCTCGTCCGCCACAGCGCGCGCATCCTCGCCGCGCTCGCCAACGCTACGGTGCCGATCCTGACGGTGGTCCTGCGCAAGGGCTACGGCCTCGGCTACTACGTCATGGGGTCTCGGCCGCTCGACCCCGTCCTCCTCGTCGCCTGGCCGACCGCCGAGTTCGGCGGCATGGGGCTCGAGGGCGCGGTCAACATCATCCACAAGGCCGCGCTCGACGCGGCGCCCGACGCCGAGACGCGGGCGCGCCTCCACGCCGGGTTCACCGCGGACCTGCGCCGAATCAACACCGCGCTCGAGACCGCCGGCCGCTTCGAGGTGGACGACGTCATCGACCCCGCCGACACGCGCGCGATGCTGCTCGCCACGCTCGACCGCCTGCCCGTCCCGCCGCCGCGCGCCGGGCGGAAACGCGTCATAGACGCGTGGTGATCACTCGCTCACCCCGCCGCCCACGGCGTCGTTCCCCGGCGTCGCGGCGTAGACCTCGTGATCGCCGAGCGGAAAATCGGCGGGGAGGACGATCGCGTGGTGGAACGCTCCGGCGGCGTCCGTCACCGTCTCGCCCACCTGGCGCGCGCCGCGGCCGCGGGCGCCCGCCGGCGCCAGATACAGGTTCACGCGCAGCCCGGCGACGCCCGCCTCCCCGTCGGTGACGCGGCCCGCGACCGCGAGCGGCTCGCCGCGGAACACCCGGCGGCCCGCGCTCTGGACCGTCACGTGCGCGGCGCGCTTGTCCGGCGCGGGCGCGACGCGCGGCAGGTCCGCCCCCGGCACGGGGGCGACCGGCGCGGTCGACCGCGGGTCGGCCGCCGCCGCATCGGGCCCGCGCTCCGCCTCCGCGATCTGGTCGCGCGTCAGGCCGCGAACGTCGCCGCGCAGGCGCGTGTAGCTCTCCCCGTAGCGTTCGGGGCGGGGGAACGGATCGGGCGCGCGCGGGCGGTAGATCGCCTTCTCCGACGCGTTGGCGACCTCGAGCTCGCTGGCGGCGCCGCCGAGGTCGATGCGGATCCAGCCGCGATCCGGCACGCGCACCTCCACGAACGCATGGGCCTCGTTGGTGACGTAGCGCGCCGGGATCCCGGCGGCGTTGGCGGTGAGGACGAACGCGAACGCGCGGTGGCGGCACACGCCGCGCTTGGAGTAGGCGAGGTCGAGGTACACGTCGCCGGTGGGCGACGGCGGCGTGCCCGCCTCGAACGCGCGGAAGTAGCGCACCATCTTGTCGAGCGCCTCGTCGAGGCGGTTGCGCCGCGACACCCCGAGGAGGGACAGCACGCGCAGCGCCGCGTCGCGCACGTTCGCCGGCAGCGGGCGCGCGCCCCCGAGCGCCGCGACCTTGTCGAGCGTGACGCCCGACGGCACTTGCGGCGCGAAGTAGCTCGCCGGGGCATCGGCGAGGAACACCAGCCGATAGACGCCCTTGTCCCCCCCGGACTCCGCGCGCACGAAGAAGTTGTCCGCGCCGTCCTTGGCGAACGCCAGCTTCACGCGCGGCTCGGCCTCGTACGACAGGATGCGCATCTCGGGCGCCACCGACGGGATCGCCGTGGCCTGCCCCGGCTCGAGCTCGATCACCAGCGACGCCCAGAACAGGTCGCGATCGGGGCGCGCGCGGCCGCCCACCTTGAGCGGCTCGAGCGCGGGCTCCCGCACGTACAGCGTGTAGTCCGGCTTGACCGCGTCGAGCACCTGCGAGCGCTTGAACGGCACCACCGACGGGTTGAACGGCTCCGAGTAGTGGAGCGTCGCGTCCGCCTGGGTCTGGTAGTCGGGGCGCGCCTCGGTGGCGCCGGGGCCGGGCGAGTACAGCGGCTCCTCGGGTTTCTGCGGCTGGTCGCGCGCCGGCTCGGGCAGCACGCGCGCTCCGCTGCGGATCGCCGCCGGGTTCTCGTCGGTGCCGCGCTCGCCGACGACGCGCGCGCCCTTGTCCCCCTGCGGCGGCGGCACGTGCTCGTGCAGGATCGGCCGCTCCTGCGCGCCCGCGGGCAGGGCGAGGAGGAGCAGGAGGGCCCGGCGCATCTCCGCCTATCTTGCCACGTACGGCCGCGACTGCACGATCCACACCTTCTGCCCCTCGAGCACCCACTCGACGTCGAGCGCGTAGCGGCTGGGGAACAGCGGCCTGAACTTCTCCACCGCGTCGGCCAGCGCCTTGGCGCGCGCCTCGGTGAGGATGACGCCGCGGTTCGGGTTCGGCACCTCCTTGACGCCGCCGTGCCCGTCGAACACCAGCATCGTCGGATCGTCGGAGCGCGACACGATCTTCGTGCCGTAGTTGCCCGGGTCGTAGATGATCATCTCGGGCACGGTCGTGCCGCCGACGACGCGCAGCCCCAGCCCGCGCTTGGCGTTGATGGTGAACGACCGGTCGTCCTCGGGATCGAGGATGTTCTTCGTCACCAGCACGCCGGCGGCGGAGGCGTTGATGCCCACCTGCACCAGCACGCCCGCGGCGCACGCGCGGTGATCGATCCCCGCGAGCGTGCGCGACTCGACGCCGCGGAAATTCCACAGCGAGCCCCACACCACGCGCAACGCGACGGCGAGCTGATTCTTCGACTTGACGTTGGGGACCGTCTCGTACAGGCCCGCGCCGTTGAACCCCTCCAGGTCCTCGGCATTCGTCGACGAGCGGACGAACACGCCCTTGCCGCCGAGGTCCTTCTGCACCTTGGCCCACACCGCGTCGACGAGCTTGGGATCGATCGGCGCCTTCTCGATGCGCGTGCGGATCGCGTCGGACTCGGCCTTGCGCCACGCCGTGTCCGTCGCGAAGCGCGGATCGGCGAGGAACCGCTCGATCTGCTTGTCGATGCCGTTCTTCTCGATGTGGCGGCGGTAGAACGCCACCGGGACGCCGAACCCAGCCGGCACCGGCACGACGCGCGCGCCGGCGATCTCGCCGAGGTTCGCGGCCTTGGTGCCGTAGATGCCCGCGTCGGCGTCGTGCATGCGGTCGAGCGGCCGCAGCTCGACGACGGTGAGGTCGAGCGGCGGCACGCGCACCGCGCGCGCCTCCTTCTTCCGCGCGGCCCATTTCTGGATCTCCTGCGGCGTCGCCTCGCGCAGGACGAGGTCGAGGTCGCGCACCTGGTAGTAGACGATCTTGCCTTCGAGCTCGCGGAAGCGCGCACCCGCCTCCTTGAAGCTCGCGTTGGGGATGCTCCACTCCTTCGCGCGCAGGTTCACGTGCGACAGCGGCGTGCAGAAGATCGTGGTGAGGATGCCGGCCACCGGCACGATGTCCGGGTAGGACTCCTGCAGGACGACGACGTCGTCGCGGTCGAACAGGAGCTTCTCCGGCGCCGTCCCCGGCGGGACGATGCGCAGCCGGCCCACGGCCTCGCCCAGGTTGAACGCCTGGTATGGGGACAGCTTGTAGATCTTGTCGTTGGTGATCGTCGGGATGTCGGCGAGCTCCTTGAGCCGCTTTTCCTGCTCGGGGGAATCCGGCCGGAACTTGATGTCCGCGGCGTAGAACGTCTTGCGCAGCTTGTCGCGCACCTTGCGGATGTCGCCGGCGCGGATCGCGTCCCCCTCCCAGAAGGAGAACGTCATGACGCCGACCTTCTGGTGCTGGGTGAGATAGCCGAGGATGAAGCGCGGCTTGTCCGCCTCGTAGTTGAGGTTGTACTCGGAGATGTCGTCGTTCGTCATCTTGCGCCCGTAGAAATGCGCGAACACGAAGTCGGCGTGCAGGCGGTACAGGTTGGCGTCGAAGTAGAAGATCTCGCCCGATTTCACGTCGATGACGAACTTGCCGTAGCGGTCGGCGGCGAGCTGCCGCGAGTAGACGCGGAACGTCGCCTCGTCGGGGATCTCGTGCACGAACACGCGGGACTCGGCGGGGCGTGCGGCGGGCTCCCAGGCGCCCCAGACGATCGACAACGCGAGCAAGGCGAGGACTGCGCGCATGCGAGGATGGTACCATCCACATCGTGATCCTCCTCATCCGCCACGCGCACGCGGTCGATCGCGACGAAGCGGAGGTGGCGGACGAAGAGCGCTGGCTCACGGTCAAGGGGCGCGACGTGTCGCGCCGCATGGGCGAGGCGCTGCGGCGCCGCGGGCTCGCGCTCGACGAGGTGTGGACCAGCCCGCTGGTGCGCGCGGTGCAGACCGCCGAGATCGTCGCGGCCGCCGCCGGTTACGCCGGCGCGGTGACCGTCCTCCCCGCGCTCGCCCCGGGCGGGCGCATCCGCCGCGTCGCCGAGGCGCTCGAGGCGCGCGCGGGCGTCGTCGCCGCCGTCGGCCACGAGTCGGACATCTCGACGCTCGCCGCGCGCCTGTGTGGGCAGGCGGCGTTCCCGCCGCTCAAGAAAGGGCAGATCATCGCCATCGACGCCGGCCAGGTCCATCTGTCGCTCGATCCGGACAAGACATGAGAGCGCGCGGCGGCGCGGAGGGCTAATTCCGGGCGGACATCGTGACGAGGTAGCGCTCGACGAGCGCGGCCTCCTCGTCCGACAGGTGCGCGCGCTGCTGCATCTCGTGGACGTGCCCCGGCCACTCCGCGGACGGGACCTTGGCCGGCTGGACGGGACGGTGGCATGCGCCGCAGCGACCCTGGTAGAGCTTGCGGCCGTGGGCGAGGTCGGCGGCGGTCGTGCCGGGGAACCGTTCTGCCGCGCGCGTCGCGTCGATCTCGGTCGCCACCGGCAGGGTGGCGCCCGCGCAGGCGGCGGCGCAGGCCAGGGTGGCAAGCATGAATTTGAATTTAGATTTCAATTTCAGCGATAGGGATACCCGCCCCGGCCGGGCTTGTCAAGCGGCGCGCCGGCGTGTACATGCTTGGCGCCCATGCTCGCGCCGTCCGACCGCCCCGTGGGGATCCAGATCGTCGCCGGGATCCTTTTCGTCGTCGCTGCGGCCGAGGCGATCGGGACGTTCTTCTTCGGCGTCGGGCTGCTCGGACACCTCGACCCGAGCTACGTGCCGGGGTGGATTCCGCCCGAGCTTCTCGACTTGTTCCGGCGCGCGCCCATGTGGTACATCGCCGCCGGGACGTTCGTCCTGTGGCCGGTGAAGGTCGGGCTCCTCATCGCCGCCGGGCTCGCGATGCTGGCGCAGAAGCGGCGGGGGCGCCTGCTCGTCAACCTCTATGTGGCGGCGTCGCTCATCGAGAGCGGGGTGACCGCCGCGGCGATGGGGGCGGACGTGCGTACCCTCGTCGGCGCGCTGTTCCCGTTCCTCGTGTTTCTGGGGGTGAACAAGATCTTCGCCGAGGACCTGAAGTACTGAATGTCAGACCAGGGTGCTAGCGTCGGCGCGTGCGGATCGTTCACACCGCCGACTGGCACCTGGGCAAGCGACTCTGCGAGGTCTCGCTCCTCGACGATCAGAGCCACGCCCTCGACCAGCTGGTCGCGGTCTGCCACGACGAGCGCCCGGACGCGCTGATCCTGGCCGGCGACATCTACGACCGAGCGGTGCCGCCGGTCGAGGCGGTGGAGCTGTTCTCGGATTTTCTCCGGCGGGTGGCCGGGGAGCTCGGCGTGCCGGTCGTTGCGATCAGCGGCAACCACGATTCGCCCGAGCGGCTCGGCTTCGGGGCGGAGCTCCTCGCGGGGTCGAACGTCCACTTCGTGACGCGGCCGCAGCCGGAGCCGATCGTCCTTCAGCGCCGCCGGCGCGAGGTGCACATCTACGCCCTCCCCTACGTCCTTCCCGACCCGGGGCAGGGGCACGACGGGGCCGTGCGGTCGGCGCTCGCGCCGTACCGGGACGCGCGGCGCGAGCGCAGCGGGGACGCCGCGGTGCTCGTGGCGCACCTCTTCGCCGACGGCGGGATCGAGACGGTCGACTCCGAACGGCCGATCGTCATCGGCGGCGCGTCGCGGGTGGAGGCGCCGACGCTGGCGGGGTGGACGTACGTCGCGCTGGGGCACCTCCACCGGCCGCAGCCGGTCTACGGGCGCGAGGACATCCGCTACGCCGGGTCCCTCCTCAAGTACTCGGTCGCCGAGGCCGATCACGAAAAGGGCGTGACCCTGGTCGAGACGATCCTCGGGCGGGCGGTGGCGCGGCCGCTGCGGCTCACGCCGCGGCGCGATCTCGTGCGCATCGCGGGGAGCTTCGACCAGCTCATGCACGACGCGCGCTTCGCCGCGGCGGAGGACGCCTACGTGGAGGCGACGTACACCGACGCCGGCTACGTGGTGGAGGCGGCGCCGCGCCTGCGCGCGCGCTTTCCGCACCTGCTCCAGGCGGTGCCGCAGCGGCTGGCGCAGGTGCTCGCCGGGGGCGTGGCGCCGGCGCGCCCGCCGGAGCGGGCCGGGGATCTGCTCGCGGATTTCTGGCGCTACGTCGAGGGGGACCCGCCGCCGGACCCGGGCTACGAGCGCGCCTTCGACGAGGCGCTCGCCGCGGCGCGCGCCGCCCTGAGCGAAGAGGACGCGTTCGCGGCCTAGGCCATGCGCCCGCGGGTGCTCACCGTCAGCGCGTTCGGGCCGTATCCGGGGACGGAGGTGGTGGACTTCCGCGCCTTCTCGGGCGTGGATCTGGTGCTCATCGATGGGCCGACGGGCGCGGGCAAGACGGCGCTCCTCGACGCGATGACGTACGCGCTCTACGGCGTGGTGCCGGGGGCGCGCGGCCAGGTCAAGGACGAGGAGCTGCGCTCGCGCTGGGCCGAGGCGACGGCGCGCTGCGAGGTGACGCTCGAGTTCGAGCTGGGCGAGCGGGTGTGGCGCGTCGAGCGCGCGCCGGCGCAGCGCCGTCAGAAGAAGCGCGGCTCGGGCACGACCGAGGAGCGCGCCGAGGCGCGCCTGGTCGAGGTGACGCCGGCGGGCGATCGCCAGGCCGCGGCCGGGCGGGTGGCGGACGTCACCGCGGCGGTCGAGGGGCTGCTCGGGCTCACCGCCGAGCAGTTCACGCAGGTCCTGGTCCTGCCCCAGGGCGAATTCCGCGAGCTCCTGCTCGCGACGTCGGCGGAAAAGGAAGCTCTGCTCGAGCGCCTGTTCGCCGCATCGATCTACAAGGATGTGGCGCGGCTCCTCCTCGCGGAGCGAGCCGATCTCGAGCGACGGCGGGCGGAGCTGGCGGG
>DATFWE010000297.1:0-2379 GCA_035259575.1 Haliangiales bacterium | reverse complement strand
TGGAGCAGCCGGAGCCAGGTGCTGACCGCCAGGTGGCGGTCGGCGCGCCGCTTCACTCGGCCAGGCAGGCGAAGCCGTCGATCTCGATCATGCACCCCTCGGAGGCGTCGTAGAGGTCGCGCACGCCGACCAGGGTCATCGCCGGATAGTGCTTGCCGAAATATTCGCGGTAGACGGCGCCGATCGGCTTGCCCTGGCGCTTGAACTCGGCGGCGTCGAGCACGTAGATCGTCAGCTTCACGACATCCGTCAAGCGCCCGCCGCCGGCGGCGACGAGCGTCTTCAAGTTCTCGCACACCTGACGGAACTGGACGACCAGGTCGCCCTTACCGACGACCTTGCCGTCGCGGTCCTTGGCAACCTGGCCGGCCAGGAACAGCGTGCGGCCGCCGCGCGTCTGGGCGGCGTGGGAGAAGCCGACCGGTTTCATCAGCTCCGGCGGGTTGAGGAATTCGATCTCGCGCGTCATCGGGATCTCCTGTTCCGTACTACCGCTAGGCCGTGCCGTCGAGCACGATCGCTTCGCCGTTGGTCGCGTCGTCGCGCACGAGCTTGGCCGCCACTGCCGCCACCTCGGCCGGCTCGATGAGCCGGCCACCCGGATTGAGCCGCGCCGTCGCCGCCACCGCCTCCTCGAACGATTTGCCCGTGCGCGCCGCGATGTTGCGCGCCCCGTTCCACACGATGTCGGTCGCCGCGAACCC
Organism: Haliangiales bacterium; assembly: GCA_035259575.1. Classification (GTDB taxonomy): domain Bacteria; phylum Myxococcota_A; class Polyangia; order Haliangiales; family SHYZ01; genus DATFWE01. The sequence continues at coordinate 1,675 of DATFWE010000297.1, read as the reverse complement.
GGGGCAGATGGCGTTCACGGTCACGCCGCGGCCGGCGACCTCGGCGGCGAGCGCCCGCGTGAGACCGACCAGCGCGTGCTTGGACGCGGTGTAGGCGGTGACGTACGGCGCGCCGACGAGCCCGGCGAGCGAGGCGATGTTGATCACGCGGCCCCAGCGCCGCTCGAGCATCGCCGGCAGGACGGCGCGTGCGACGAGAAAGGGACCCGTCGCGTTCACGCGCAGGTGGCGCTCCCAGAGCGCCGCGTCGGTCTTCGCGAACGGCGCGGACTCGGCGATGCCCGCGTTGTTGACGAGGACGTCGACCGGGCCCAGGCTCGCCGCGATCGCGGCGACCCCGCGCGTGACCGCGCCCTCGTCGGTGACATCCAACACGAGGGGGATCGCGCGGACGCCGAGGCCGGCGACCGCCGCGGCGGTCGCGGCCACCTCTCGGGACGTGCGCGCGGCGACCGCCACGTGGCAGCCCTCGCGCGCCAGCGCCAGCGCGATCTCGCGACCGATGCCGCGGCCGGCGCCGGTGACGAGGGCGACCGGTTGCGCGGGCGCGGCGGTCACGGGCTTTCCGCGCAGAACAGGTAGAAGAGCGGGCGACTGCCCGACGCGTCGTCCCGCGCCGGGTCGGATAGACAGCGCACGCGGGGCGAGCTCGAGCCCCGCTGGGCGCTCGTGCTGCTGCTCCTGCTGTCGTACGCCGTCGACCCGCAGCCGGCGAACGCCACGAGCAGCACCGCCAGCGCCGCGAGCCGATTCATGCGGCCATTCTATCGCGGGATCAGGTATATATAGCGTCGCGATTCATGCCGCGCGCGTTCGCCCGCTGCTCGCTCGCTGACGCCGTCGCCCGACTCGGCCCGGCGATGAAGGTGCTGCTGCCACCGGGATGCGGCGAGCCGGCCGCGCTCGTCGCCGAGATCTGCCGCCAGTCGCCGCGGCTCTCCGACCTCACCCTGCTCGGCGGGATTCATCTCGGCGACTATCCGTGGGCCCGCCCCGAGCACGCCGCCCTCCGCTTCGCGACGTGGCACATGTCGCCGCGGCTCGAGGAGGCGCGGCGCCGCGGGCGCGTCGAGTTCGTCCCGCTCCGCTACTTCGATCTGGTCACCGAGTTCGCCGCGGGCGGTGTCTGGGCGCCGGATTGCGTCCTGATCCACTGCGCGCCGCCCGACCGGCACGGCTATCTGAGCCTCGGCGTGTCGGTGAGCGTCGCGCTCGCGGCGGCGCGGCGCGCGCCCCTGGTGATCGCGCAGGTCAATCCGTCGATGCCGCGCACGCTCGGCAACGCGTGCCTGCATCGAAGCCAGATCGACTGCTGGGTCGAGGTCGACGAGCCGCTCACGCCCTATCCGCCGACCCCGATCGGCGACGTCGAGCGCGCCATCGGCCGCCACGTCGCCTCACTCGTGCCCGACGGCGCCACCGTGCAGGTCGGCGTCGGCGCGATCCCCCAGGCCGTGCTCGAGGCGCTGGGCGATCACCGCGATCTGTCGCTGCATTCGCTGCTGGTCGACGCCGCGGTCAGCCTGGTGGAGCGCGGCGTCGTCACGAGCGCCGCCAAGCGCGTGCATCGCGGGCGCATGGACATTGGCGAGGCGATGGGGACGCGGCGCCTGTTCGACTTCGTCCACGAGAACCCGCTCGTGAACATGGAGCCGTCCGGCTTCGTGCACGATCC
>DATFWE010000296.1:0-17841 GCA_035259575.1 Haliangiales bacterium | reverse complement strand
GCCCCGCGCCCACGCCGATCAGCGCCACGGCCGGCGCGGAGTAGTTCATCCAGTTCATGTTGGTGCTGCTCTCGCTGCCGTGGTGGTTGACGTGCAGCAAGTCGATGCCGCCGGCGCTGATGAGCGGGAACGCTCCGCCGGGGGAGATCGCCTGCACCACCGAGGTCTCCACGTCGGTCTGCAAGGTCGACCGCCCGGTGCACGCGGTGTCGATGCTGCCACCCCCGAGATCGCTCGCCCACAGGTAGTCGAAGCCGCCGTACTGGACGAGCACCGCGATCGACCGGTCGTTCTCGTCGGACACCGGCACGACCCCCCGGCCGATGATGCGGCCGTTCACCGCCACGAAGGTGAGCCGGGCGCCGTTGCCGAGCAGGATCTGCTCGCCGGGCGCGGGGACGATCGGCGCGCCCGCGGTGGTGCCCGCCGCGGCGGCATTCCACCCGTCGACGCATGTCGAGCTGTAGGTCGATCCGTTGTAGTAATTGGCGACGCGGACGTCGTAGCCGGCGTTGACGACCTCGTCCATGCCGCCGATGTGGTCGCAGTGCTGGTGGCCGGCGATCGTATAGGTGAGCCCGCCCGACGGCAGGAGCCCGATCGACTGCAGGTACGGCACGACCTCGTTGGTACCGTCTCCCGTGTTGCCGGCCTCCATCAATATGGTCGTCCCGTCGGGGCCGCGCAGGAGCGTGGAGTTTCCCCACCCCACGTTGATCTGGTGAATCTCGAGCAACGGGGAGTCGAGGGGTTGGACCGCCTGCCCCGGGGCGCCACCGTCGGTGCCGCCGCAACCGAAACTGCCCGTCGCCCAAGCCAATACCACACCCAAGGCTGCATGGCGCATGAGTCGCTCCTCGCCGGCCGCGCCCGCGACCGCCGACCGGCTCTCGTCGTGGTTACCCCTCCGGAGTGCGCAAAGCGGCGCGTCGTCGACGAATCAGGGGCTGGCGCAAACGTATCTCGGCGCGCTCAACCGAGTCAACGGTTCACCGCACGGGAGTGCCGGGAGTGGGGACGTTCGGGTCGATTTCGGGAGGAGAGGGCTCAGGTCGCGTCGGCGGTCATGGCGGCCGCGGCCTGCCCGACCGCGGGCGCCTCGGGCTCCACGATCGGCTCGGGCTCGCCCTCGGCCTCGCGCGCCCGCTCGCCGCGGTGATCCTTGGCGATGAGCACGTACACCGCCGGGACGACGAACAGCGTGAACAGCGTCCCGATGGTCATTCCGCCGACGAGCACCACGCCGATCGAGTTTCGCGCCACCGCGCCGGGGCCGGTCACGAGCGTCAGCGGGAAGTGGCCGGCCACGGTCGCGATCGTCGTCATCAGGATCGGCCGCAGCCGCGTCGTCGCCGCCGCGCGCACCGCCTCGATCTTGCTCATGCCGTTCTGCTGCTGGTGGTTGGCGAACTCCACGATGAGGATGCCGTTCTTGGACACGAGGCCCACCAGGGTCACCAGCCCCACCTGCGAGTAGATGTTGAGCGTCGTGGTCCAGCCGTCGGTCAGGGCGAACGTCATCCCCGGCGGTCCGGCGAACTTCAGGAACGTGAAGATCATCGCGCCGAACATCGCCAGGGGCACCGAGCCGGCGAGGATCACGAACGGGTCGCGGAACGAGTTGAACTGCGCCGCCAGCACCAGGAAGATGAGCAGCAGCGCCAGACCGATCGCCGGCAGGAACTTGCCGCCCTCCTGGCGGAGCTGGCGCGACTCGCCGGTGTAGTCGATGCGGTAGCCCTGCGGCAGGATGCGCGCCGCCGCGTCCTCGAGCACGCGCAGGCCGGCGTCGAGCGAGCGCGGGGCCACGCCCGAGATCTTCACCGCGTTGAGCTGCTGGAACCGGTTGAGCGTGCGCGGCTCGACGCCGTCGCGCAGCGACGCGACCGCCGACAGCGGCATGAGCTGGCCGTTCGGCCCGGTGATGTGGATCTCGTTGAGCTGGTCGGCGGTGAGCCGGCCCGCCCGCTCGATCTGCGGGATCACCTTGTAGCTGCGCCCGTCGATGTTGAACCGGTTGACGTAGTTGCCGCCCAGCATCGCCGCCAGATCCGCGCCCACGCTCTGCAGGCTCAGCCCCATCGACGCGATCTTGTCGCGGTCGAGGACGATGTCGGTCCGCTTCTGGTCGATCTTGACGTCGGTGATGGGCGGGAACGCGAACTGCCCGCTCTTGGCCGCCTCCTGCACGAGCTCGCCGGCGAAGCGCATGAGCTCCTCGTGGCTCGCGGTGGACGCGATGATGAACTCCACCGGATACGTGCCCGCACTGGGGAGCGCCGACGGCAGGAACGCCGGAGCCCGCACCCCGGCGACGCCGCCGAGCTTGAACGCGAGCTCCGCCTGGATGGCGAAGATGTTGCGCTTGCGCTCCTCCCACGGCTTGACGAGGATTCCGCCGAAGCCGCCGGTCGGGAACGTGAGCTGGAAGCTATGGTCGAACTCGGGCGTCGACTTGAACGTGTGCGCGATCTGCTCGGTGTACGGCGCCAGCTGCTCCAGCGTCGCGTTCGCCGGCACGTCGATCGCCCCGAACACCACCCCCTGGTCCTCGTTCGGCGCCAGCTCGACGGGGGAGAACATGTACATGGGCACGACGAGGAGTGCGAGACCGATCCACACGATATAGACCGCCGGCCGTGCCTTCAGCGTCGAGCCGAGCATCCGCCCGTAGGTCCGCTTCAGCCACTCGAAGCCCGCGTTGACGTGGCGGGTCAGCCACCGCTCCTCGCCCTTTTCCTTGAGCAGCCGCGACGACATCATCGGCGACAGCGTCAAGGCGACGACGCCGGAGATGAGCACCGCCCCCGCGAGCGTGAACGCGAACTCGCGGAACAGCGCGCCGGTCAAGCCGCCCTGGAACCCGATCGGGGTGTACACCGCCGCCAGGGTGATCGTCATGGCGATGATCGGCCCGATGAGCTCCCGCGCGCCCAGCAGCGCCGCCTGCAGCGGCGTCTTCCCTTCGCGCACGTTTCGCTCGACGTTCTCGACGACGACGATGGCGTCGTCGACCACCAGGCCCACCGACAGGACGACGGCCAAGAGCGTCAGCAGGTTCAACGTGAAGCCGAACACCGCCATCAGGAACACCGCGCCGATGAGCGACAGCGGGATGGCGACGAGGGGCACGAGCACCGACCGCAGCGACCCCAGGAACAGGAAGATGACGATCGCGACGATGAGGATCGTCTCCATCAACGTCTTGGTGACTTCTTGGATGGCGTTGTTGATGTACTTGGTCGCGTCGAAGGCCACCTCCGCAGTCATGCCGGTCGGAAGCTCCGTCTTCAGGGCTTCGACCTCCTTGTTGACGCGCTTGATGACGTCGACCGAGTTCGCGTTGGGGAGGACCCACACGCCCATGAACACGGCGCGCTCCCCCGAGAACCTCACGTCCTGCTCGTACGTATCGGCGCCGAGGACGACGTCGGAGACGTCCTCGAGGCGCACGAGCGAGCCGTTCTCCTGGCGGATGACGAGCTTCTTGAACTCGTCGACGGTGTGGAGGTCGGTGGAGGCGGTCAGGTTCACCTGCACGAGCGAGCCCTTGGTCTCGCCCACAGCCGCGAGGAAGTTGTTGGCGGCGAGCGCCTGGCGCACCTGCGCCGGGCTGACGTTGAGCGCCGCCATGCGATCCGGCTTCAGCCAGGCGCGAATGGCGAATGTGCGCCCGCCGAGGATGTCGGCCTTCTGCACGCCGTCGATCGCCGACAGGCGCGGCTGCACCATGCGGATGAGGTAGTCGGTGACCTGGTTGTCCGCGAGGATGTTCGAGCCGAAGCTGAGGTACATCTGGGCGAACACCGAATCGGACGCCACGATGTTGATCGCGGGGATCTCGGCCTCGGGCGGCATGTCGGCGCGCACCTGGTTGACGCGTGCGCTGATGTCGGCGAGCGCGTTGGCGGCGTTGAAGTTGAGCTTCAGGCGGACGTTGATGGTCGACAACCCCTGAACGCTCTGCGACTCCATGTAGTCGATGCCGTCCGCGGCGGCGATGGCGCGCTCGAGCGGTGTCGTGATGAAGCCGCGCACCAGGTCCGCGTTCGCGCCGGTGTACACGGTCGTGACCGTGACGGTGGCGCTCTCGAGCTTGGGGTACTGGCGAACGCTCAGCGAGCGCACGGTCTGCAGCCCGGCGACGAGGATGATCAGGTTCACCACGATGGCCAGCACGGGCCGGCGGATGAAGATGTCGGTGAGCTTCACGGCTAACGGTTCTCGGGCCGGGGGGCCAGCTGAGGGTTGGTCTTGACGTCGTTGTTGACCGCCACCGGCGAGCCGTTGCGCAGCTTGAACGCACCCGCCACCACCACCTCTTGCCCCGCGGTGACACCGTCGAGGACGGCGACGTAATCACCGCGCGTCTCGCCGACGCGCACGAACTGCTGCCGCGCCGCCCTGGCGGGATGTCCGTCGGGGCCGACCACGGCGTTGCCCTTGTCGTCCTTGCGCGTCTCCACGACGAACACCGAGTCGCCGAACGATGCGTGGATCACCGCGGTGGCCGGGACGATCACCCGCTTCGCCACCTCGGGAAACACGACGCTGACGTTCACGAACATCCCGGGGCGCAGCCGGTCGTCGGCCTTGGCCACCGTGGCACGGAGCTTGATCATCCGCGTGGTGGGATCGACGGTGGGGTCGATCGCGGCGATCTTGCCCTCGATGGTCGCCTGCGAGCCGTCGACGCTCACGCGCACCGGCAGCCCCACGGAAACGTCGGGGAGCCGCTGCTGCGGCAACGTGAAGTCGATGTACCCGCCGTCGACCGAGTTGAGCACGGTGATGGCGGTGCCCGGATTGAGGTATTGACCCAGGTTCACGCCGCGGATGCCCAGCCGTCCGGAGAACGGCGCGCGCACGGTCTTGCGCTCGATCTGCGCCTGCAGCGCCCCGACGTCGGCGCTCGAGGACTTGAGCGCCGACTCGTCATTGTCGAGCTGCGAGCGCGCGATCGCATCCTCTTGTAGGAGGGCGCGCGACCGCGTCGCATTGACGTGCGCGAGCTGCTTGCGCGCGATCGCCGAGGCGAGCTGCGCCCGCTCCACCGAGGTGTCGAGCTCGACCAGGATCTGGCCTTGCTTGACCACCGTGCCCGACTCGAAGCGGATGGCGGTGACGATCCCCGCCACCTCGTTGGTCACGGTGACGCCCTTGGCGGCGGAGACGCTGCCGACGGCCGACACCGTGCTCTGCCACTTCTCTTCTCGCGATGTCGCGGTCGCCACCGCCTCGGGCGGGGGACCCGACTTCGCCATGGCTTCGCCCATCTTTATGAGCGAAGAGATCTGCTTGAACTTGATTCCGGCGAGCCCACCGACCACGGCGAGGACGCCTACGATGGCCAGGATGTAACGCACCAAGGTCGGATGCCGGCGGGCCGAAAAGTTTCTCACCCGCGCGCGGGGGGCGCCCGGACCGAAACTCCCAGTGAGATCCGACCAGTAGCGGGGTCAGGGGGGACGCCTCGGGCTCGGCACGGAGGGCGCATCCGATCCCCGCGTCGTCGAGCGGCCGCGTCTGTTCCGCCATGCGGGACGCGCGCAGCGCCACGTTGGATCCACGGCGCCGCACGCGCGGGGAGGCTACTTGTACTCGACCTCGTCCGTCTTGCCGGATTTGCCGTAGTACGTCCAGCGCCCCGCCTTCTTGCCCCTGTCGTACCGCCCGACGGACAGGGGCTTGCCGTCCGGGTAGAAGCTCGTCCACTCGCCGACCGGCGCGCCGTCCAGGTACGCGCCGCGGAAGCGGGGCTGGCCCTCGCGGTAGAAGCCGGTCCAGCGGCCTTCCTCTTCTCCCCCGCGGAAGTCGCCCGCCAGCATCTTCTGCCCGTTGTCGTAGAAGAACGACCACGTGCCCTGCTGCTTGCCCTCGACGAGATCGCCCTGCTTCTCGATCGCGCCGTTGGGGTGCCAGAACGTCCACCGCCCGACGCCCACCTTGACGATCGTGTCGTCGGGCTTCACGCGGCACACCTGGCAGCCGAGGACGCGCTTCTCCCCGTCGGCGACCCAGTCGCCGTCGACGCGCGCGCACGCCGCCGGCGCGGGGCCGTCCTCGAGGCCCTCGACGTAGGTGACGGCGCGCCACGGCTCGCCGCTCGCCCAGAACTCCTGCCACACGCCCGTCTTCTCATCCGCGACGTACGCCCCTACGCCGAGGAGCCTGCCGTCGTCGTGGAAGAGCATCCACAGGCCGTCGCGCTTGTCGAAGACCATCGGCCCGACCGACTCGAGCGTGCCGCCCCAGCGGTGGTTGACCCACAGACCGGTGCGCCGGCTGCCCTCGTACGACCCGGACCACTCCGGGCGTCCGTTCTGGAAGAACGCCTCCCAGTGGCCCTGGCGGAGGCCCCCGCGATGCTGCCCGACGATGCCGAGCTCGCCGCTCTTGTAATAGGCGCGGTACGGGCCGTCGAGCGCGCCCCCCGCGTACGTGGCCTCGACGAAGATCCCGCCGTTGTCGTAGTGCTCCTTCCACAGGCCCTGCTTCTGTCCGCCCGCGTAACGGCCCTCCTCGCGGACCTTGCCCTCGGGATGGAACGATCTCCACTCGCCGTTGCCGTCGACGATCGTGGAGCTCCCGTAGAGCTTTCCATCGGGACCGACGAAGTCGTGCTTGCCGGTCGGCGCGCCCCGCGCGTACTCGCCGCGGTGGAGCGTCTGCCCGCCGACGTGAAACTCCGCGTACGTCCCCTGGAGCTGGCCGGCGGCGTAGGTGCCCTGCCAGCGGCGCGCGCCCGCCTCGTAGTAGCCCGTCCACACGCCCTCCTCCCGCCCCGACACGCGACAGCCCTCCTGCCGCGTCACGTAGTTCACGTCCCACTTTCCGCCGCGCTTCTTGCAGGCCACGGCCTCGGGGGCGGTGCGTTCGCCCTGCTTCATGTCGAACGTCCGCCATTTGTTGCCGTTGGCGAACCACTCGGTGAACGTGCCCTCCGCGCGGTCGGCGACGAATGGACCCTGGATCTCCTTGTGGCCCTCCTTGGCGTCGTAGTACGTCCACGTGCCCTCGCGCAGGTTGTGCGCGTAGGTCCCCTCGCCGGTCTTGATCCCCGCCTCGGTCCACTGCGTCCACGCGCCGTTCCGCTCGCCGGCGAGGAACGCGCCGCGCTCCGCGACCTGACAGTTGGCGTGGTAGCGCACGAACGGACCCTCGAGGCGGCCGCCGGCGAACGTGGCCGTCTCGTGCGTCTGCCCCCCGGGAAAACGCAGGGTCCACAGACCCTCGCGCTGGCCGGCGACGCGGCAGCCCTCGGCGGCGCCCTCGATGAGCCACGAGCCCTTGCGCGCCTGGCAGTCCTCGCGCGGGTCGGCGAGCGCAGGCGCCCCGGCGAGCCAGACGATGACGATGAGCGAGGCCCGCGTCATTATTGCACCGCTCGCTCACTCACGGCCGAGCACCCCCTTCAGCGCCTCGTCGGCGCCGACGCGCACCGGGCTGCCGTCCAGGCTGTTGAGGTCGCTCTGGTTGAGGGACACCTTGGGCGAGAACGCGGCGGCGTGGAACGCGTCGAGCGCGGAGCGGAGCGTCTCCTCCTCGGTCGGGCGGCGCTCGCCGGCGGCGCAGGCGAACTGGAAGCCGCTGTCGTCGGTGAGGCAGAGCTCGACCGAGCCGTCGTGGCCCGATGCGTGCACGCGGAACGGCGCGTCGGCGGCGGCCGCGAACCGCGTCGACCGCGCGGCGCGCGCCGCCGCCTTTCGGGCCAGCGGGCTGCCGTCGCTCTCCACGGCGACGGGGAGGCGCAGATCGAGGAAGCGCAGCGCGGAGGGGAGCTTCTGCATCACTTGCTGGTAGAGCGGGCGGGCGGCGGACGTGCGCCCCAGGCGGCGCAGCGCGTCGGCCTGCCACGCCTGCGTGCGCCAGCGCAGCATCGCCTCCTCGCGCGGGAGGTGGGCGAGCGCCGCGGTGGCCAGGCGATCGGCCTCGCCGAGCTCGCCGGCGCGGAACGCGACCTCGCCCGACAGCGCGTCGAGATACGCCGTCGCCTCGGGGAACTTGGCGTCGAGGACGCGCGCCCGCGCCACCGCCGCGCGCACGACGCCCACCCCGAGGACGTCGATGAGCGCGCCCATGCGCCACGGCGTGATGTCGTTGAGGTCGCCCAGGTTGGGACGGACGAGGGTGACCAGCGCGTCGGCGTCGGCGCACAGCTGGATCAGCGCGCGCCGGAGCTCCCAGTGGGTGAGGACGAGGCGCACCGCGTCGCCCGTGGCACCGGCCAGGAACGGCCGGTACGACGCCCGCTCGCGCTCCTCGGTGAGGCGGGTGTCGAGCGCCATCCAGTAGCGGAAGCTGCGCCCGATCCGCTCGGTCGTGACCGAGCTGGAGATGAGGCCGGTCCGCTCGGGGAGACCGTAGAGCTCGCCGGCCATGCGCTCGGCGTCGTCGACCTTGCCCAGCGCGTACAGGATGTCGGCGAGGATCATCCGCCGCGTGAGCGCGAAGTGCGGCCGGACGCGCTTCTCCAGCCGCTCCTGCTTCAGCGTCTCGATCGCCGACAGCGCCTTCTGGAACTCGCCCTCGACGAGGTAAAGCCCGGCGAGCTGGTCGTAGCCGGCGTGGGGGCAGTCGCGCACCTCCGCCTTGTGGGCGCGGAGCGCGTAGTCCTCGGACTCCGCCAGGCGGAAACGGGTGAACGCCGAGCCGGCGGCGTTGCGCAGGATCACGCAGTCGCGCTCCTGGGTGGCGCGGATGCCCTCGACGGCCCAGCGGTACGACGCCTCGCGGTCGTGCGCCTCGTACTCGATCGACAGCATGCCGTTGAAGCCGCGCGCCCGCTCGTTCCAGTCGTCGGAGGCGGCGAGGCGCGTGGCGATGGCGCGCGCGTCGTCGGCGCGCCCGAGCTTGAACAGCGGCCAGATGCGCAGCTCGGCGCGCGTCGGGCCGAACCCGGCGTCGTGGCGGTCGAGCACCGCCAGCGCGTCGGCGTTGCGGTTCATCTCGAACAGGACGTCGTACTCCTCGAGGAGGAGCTTGCGCAGCCAGGTCGGATCGTCGCCGAAGCGGCGGGCGAAGATGCCCTCGGCGCGGCGGACGAAGTAGAGGGCGCGGGCGTGGTTCCCTTCCTCGTTGTGGTGCACCAGCGCCATCGCCCACGCGCCGACGAACGAATCGGGCGCCTTCCTGAGGATCGCCTCGGCCTGGTCGCGCGCCTTGATGTACTGCTCCGCCTCGACGAGGCCGAGGAGCGCCCGCTCGTCGGCGGTGGCCGCGTCCTTGACCGGGTCCGCCGCGCGCGCCGGCGCGGCGGCGAGAAGGACCAGCAGGCACGCGGCGCGAGCGGTCACCGCGCCCCCAGCGTCGCGCGCGACAGCGCCTCGAGCGGCTGGCGCACGGCGTCGCCGATCACCGCGTCGGCGCCCTTGACGCCCGGGGCCAGCTCCAGCCGGTGGCCGAACAGCGGCGCGGCCAGGTACTCCACGTCCTCGCTCGACACGAAGTCGCGGCCGCGCAGCATGGCGAGCGTCTGCAGCGCCGGGATCGCCTGGACGAGGCAGCGGGTGGACACGCCCTGGCGCGTGCGCTTGTCGTCGCGGAGGCGCTGGGCGATGTCGACCAGGCACTCGTGAACCGCCGGCGCCACCGCCACGGCGCCGCGCAGGTGGCGGCGCGCCGCCACCACCTCGCCGCGCGTCACCCGCGGCAGGTCGCGCTGCGCGCGCGGCTGACCCCAGGTGCGCAGCACCTCCAGCTCGGAGTCGCGGTCGATGTGCCGCATGACGAGCTTGAACAGGAAGCGATCGAGCTGCGCCAACGGCAGGGGATAGGTGCCGACCGCATCGAGCGGATTCTGCGTCGCCATCACGAAGAACAGCTCGTTCAGCTTGTGGGACACGTTGTCGACGGTCACCTGCTTCTCGGCCATGGCCTCGAGCAGCGCGGACTGCACCTTGGGCGACGTGCGGTTGATCTCGTCGACGAGGACGACGTAGGCGAACACCGGCCCGCGGCGGAACTGAAACGTGTTCGTCGCCGTGTCGAAGATCATCACGCCGGTGACGTCCGACGGCAGGAGATCGGGCGTGAACTGGATGCGGCGGAAGTCCGGGATCTCGTCGTCGGGTAGATCGTCGAGGATCGAGTGTCCCAGCGACTTGGCGAGCGTGGTCTTGCCCGAGCCGGGGTAGTCCTCGAGCAGGACGTGCCCGTCGGCGAACAGCGCGACCAGGACGAGCTCGATCACGTTGTCGCGCCCCATCACGTTGTCGCGCATGTGGGCGCGGATGCGCGCCGCCACGGCGCGCACGTCGTCGAGGTTGGAGATCTGGGGGGACTCGATCATGACGGCTCCTATCTCGTGAACGTCCAGCCGATCGGGTTGAGCGCCGCCCACACGCGGGCGAAGAACGAGGCCTTCTGTCTGAGCTCGGCGCGCGTCGCGCGCGCCAGGTCGCGCACGCGCGGCAGGGCCGCCTTGCCCTCGGCCTCGCGGCCGAGCGCCAGGCGCAGGTGCTCGCGGGTCAGCGCGGCGAACGTCGGCGACAGCGCGGCGACGCGCGCGGCGTGGCGCTCGCGCGTCTCGCCGAAGCGGCGCGCCTCGCCCAGGTCGGACAGGCGATCGAGCACGCCGCGGTAGACGAGCCGGTGCGACGAGCCGCGCGCGCGGCGCACGCCCTTGACCGCGTAGGCCGCGACGAGGAGCGCCCCGAGCAGCGCGCCGGCGCCGCCGCCGATCGCCCCCCACGGGATGACGAGGCGCGACTCCGGGTCGGCCGCCTTGCCGCCCGTCTTGTCCTTGCGCGCCAGCTCGCCCAGCGCGCTCTGCAGGTCCTCGTCGAACGGAACCGGCGGCGGCTCGTCGGACCGCTCGGGGTAGATGTCGAACGTCACCCAGCCCACGCCGGCAACGTACATCTCCGGCCACGCGTGCGCCTCGTTGCCGAAGATGAGCAGGGCCGAGCCGGCGCCCCGGCGGCGGGTCTGCACGCCGTAGCCGAGCGCGACGCGCGCCGGGATGCCCTGGCTGCGCATGAGGAACACAGCCGCGTGGGCGAAGTGGACGCAGTAGCCGCGCATGTCGCCGCCGAACAGGAACTTCGCCGTCGGGTCGGTGCCGACGAGCTTCTTCTGCTTGAGGCTGTAAAAGCCCTCCTTCTCGAGGTAGCGCTTGATGGCGAGCGCCTTCATCACGTCGTCGCCGACGAAGCGCGGGTCGACGTCGCGCACCAGGCGGTCCGACAGCTCGAGGTAGCGCGGGTCGTCGGGGAGCTCGGTGTAGTGGCGGCGCTCCGCCTCGGTCCAGTCGGGCGGCTGGGCGGTGCGGCCCACCAGGCGGCGCACGTCGCGGATGGCGAACATGGAGTCGACGTCGTACGCGACGACGAAGCGGCGCGGGTCGGGGTTCTCGAGCGCGCGGAGCTCGACGGGGTGGCCGATCCCCACCGGCTGGGCGTGGTCGACGAGGAGGTACATCGACGTGTGCAGCCGGCGGTGGAACGCCGGGCTCTGGGCGGAGACGCCGCGCAGCGGCTCGCCGCCGGCGGGGAACGCGCCGATGAGATCGCGGTCGAACCGGCCGGAGGTGTCCTCGACGAGGCGGTCGACGTTGAAGCGCGACAGCACCGCCTGGCGGAAGTAGAGGACGTCCGCGTCGGGGAGATCGTCGTGGAGCAGCGCCACCGCCACCGGATCGGGGGGGCGGGACGAGGAGCCCCCGCCGCCGTCCCCGTCCCCCTTGCCGTCCTTGTCGCTCTTGTCGTCCTTGTCGCCTTTGGCCAGGCCGAGCCCGTTGGTGTCGGCGTCGTTGTCGATGCGGACGTTGCGCGACAGGAGCAGGGCCGTGGCGCCGCCGAGGAGGAGGAATAGCAGGGTGACGGCGAGCTTGGCCGCGCGGCGCGCGCGCACGAGCGTCACCGCGGCGAGGACGATCGCGACCACGCCGGCGGCGGCGAGGACGAGCGTGGGATCGATCCCCTTCGACCATGCCCAGTCGCTGAGGAAGCGAGGCTCGTGGATGTGGTGGTGGCGGTGGGCGGAGAACGTGTGCGCCACCGCCCCGACGACGGCGACGAGCTCGATCACCGAGAAGACGCGCGCGCGCTGGCCGAGGAGGCAGATGCCGAAGAACCCGCCGAGGCAGCCGAGGCCGTAGAACGTGGCGTCGGCGGCCTGGATCGCGACCCCGGTGCCGCCGCCCGGGGCGTGGTCGAGGATCCATTGGCCGCCGAGGTAGCCGAAGGCGATCGCCAGCGCGCCGAGGAGCAGGCCGGCGGGCAGGCGCAGCCCGCGCGCCGCGCCCACGCGGGCGAGGAGGTAGCCGAGGAGCGTCCCGGCGATGCCGGCGGCGATGCCGGGCGGGGTCGCGATCGGCAGGAGGAAGAGGAGCACCGCGGCGGCGGCGATGGCGGCTCGGAGGGCGAGTAGCGGCCCGCTCGTTATCGTTTCGTTCGCTCGCGCCGGCGCCGGGCTCCAGGTCGCTCGGCTGCGCCTCGCTCCGGGGTCGCCTGCTCGGCGCCGGCGCTCGCTCACGGGACCAAGCCCGTCTCGCGGTGCAGGACCTGCACGCGCAGGCCGTCGGCCTCGAGCGCGGCGCGCAGCGCCGGCAGCTTCGCGAGGGCGCGGCTGTCGGGATCGTCGTCGCCGGCCGCGCGCCAGAGCAGCCGCCCCATCCTGCTCCGGCGCGCTCCGTCGGCCGCGCCCGCGACGCCGATCACGATCGTCGCCGGCGCGGGCAGGCGGCGGATGAACGCGGTGACGCGCTCGCGCCACGGCCCGTCGACGGGCGGCGCGAACACCACGCACGTCGCCAGGCGCGTGGCCTCGACCTGCGACGCGAGCGCGTCGAGCGAGGCGCCGCCGTGGGCGCGCGCCGCCACCGAGTCGATGATCTGGTCCACCGCCTCGTGAGTATCGCGGGTGGGGCGTGCCGCGCCGTCGGCGGAGAACAGGAAGTCCGGGCCGAACACGCCGCGCTCGAGGTAGAGGCGCGCGGTGGCGGCGGTCGGCTCGTCGCCGGGGCCGGCCACGAGGAACGCCACCGTGATCGGCTGGGGTGCGATCGCCCGCTCCGGCATGCGCACGAGCAGGCGGCGGGTGCGCGCGAACGTCTTCCACAGCACGTGGCGCAGGGGATCGCCGTGGCCGTAGGCGCGCATCTCGACGAGGTCGCCTTCCTGGCGACCGGCCGGGTGGGAGAAGGAGTCGCCGTGGGCGTAGCTCGTGGCCAGCTCCGCCGTGGCGGCCGCGGCCGCGGGGGCGATGCGCAGCGGCTCGTCCCACGTCACGCGGAACGAGATCGCGGTCAGGCCGAAGACATCCTCGACGGTGAAGCGGCGCACGACGCGCGCGTGACGGCCGCGCTCGCGCGCCGTGACGGTCTCGGCGTAGGCGCGCCCGGCGGTCTGGACTTCGACGCTGACGTCCCCGGGCTGCTCCCAGCGCATCTTCACCTCGACGAACGGCCACGCGGCGAAGCGCGCAAAGCGGAACGCGGTGGGCGTCGACACGGTCGTATCGAGGTTGCCGGTGAGGCCGCTCGGGGCGCGGCGGACGGATCGCCACAGGAGGTAGGCTCCGAGGGCCACGCACAGGAGGGACACGGCCACGAGCGCGACCGCGACCAGGCCCGCGGGGAAGAGGAGGTAGTCGGCCTCGCGTTTGCCCAGGCGAAAGGCGGCGTACAGGCCCGCGCCGAGGACGACCAGGCCGGGGAGCCGCACGGGGACGGCTTGCCACGCGCGCGCCAGACGTTCCCCGATGGCTCGCAACCGCACGATCATGCTGGATTCAGGACCAAGCGTACCACGGGAGGCGCATTGTCTCCCCGGGGCGGACGCGGTACACACGCGCCATGCGAACGCGAATCGCCCTCCTCTCGCTCGTCGCGTCGACCGCCGCCGCCGACCCGCCCGACTCCGCCGCGCTGCGGGCGCTTCAGAAGCAGTTCGCGCCGGTCGAGATCCGCGTGGATCTCGGCGGGCTTTCCGCGACGGACCGCGAGGTGCTGCGCAAGCTCGTCCAGGCCGCGCGCGTCATGGACGGCCTGTTCCTGCGGCAGGTATGGGAGGGCAACCCCGCGCTGCTGATATCCCTCGCCGGCGATCGCACGCCGCTCGGCCAAGCGCGGCTGCGCTACTTCCTGACCCACAAGGGGCCGTGGGACCGCCAGAACCACGAGGCGGCGTTCATCCCGGGCGTGCCGGCGAAGCCGCCCGAGGCGGGCTTCTACCCCGGCGGCGCGAAGCGCGACGAGATCGACAAGTGGATCGCCGGGCTGCCCGAGGCCGAGAAGGCCGCGGCGGCCGGGTTCTTCACGACGATCCGGCGGACGCCCGACGGCAAGCTTGCGATGGTCCCCTACAGCGTCGAGTACCAGCCCGAGCTCGAGCGCGCCGCGCGCCTTCTGGAGGAGGCGGCGACGGCGACGAGGGAGCCGACGCTGGAGGCGTTCCTCCGGGCGCGCGCCGCGGCGTTCCGCTCCAACGATTACTACGCGAGCGACGTGGCATGGATGAAGCTCGACTCGACGATCGATCCGACGATCGGGCCCTACGAGACGTACGAGGACGGCTGGTTCGGCTACAAGGCGGCGTTCGAGGCGGTGATCAGCCTGCGCGACGCGGCCGAGACGGCGAAGCTGGAGAAGTTCAGCAAGGAGCTGCAGGGGCTCGAGGACGCGCTGCCCATCGATCCCAAGCAGCGGAACCCCAAGCTCGGCGCGCTCGCGCCCATCCGTGTCGTCAACCAGATCTACGCGGCGGGGGACGCGGATCGGGGCGTGAAGAGCGCGGCGTACAACCTGCCCAACGACGAGAAGGTGACCAAGGAGTACGGGTCGAAGCGCATCATGTTGAAGAACGTCCAGGAGGCGAAGTTCCGCCTCATCCTCGTGCCGATCGCGCGGGCGACGCTGTCCGCCGCGGACCAGAAGAACGTCGATTTCGACGCGTTCTTCACGTTCGTCTTGATGCACGAGCTCATGCATGGGCTCGGACCCCACGACATCGTCGTCGGCGGTCAGAACACGACCGCGCGCCAGGCGCTGAAGGAGCTCGCGGGCGCGCTCGAGGAGGCGAAGGCGGACATCTCCGGCTTGTGGGCGATGCAGCGGCTGGTGGACAAAGGGACGCTGCCCAGGGCGATGGGGCACACCATGTATGACACCTATCTCGCCGGCGCGTTCCGCACGTTGCGGTTCGGCGTGGCCGAGGCGCACGGCGTGGGGATGGCGGTGCAGCTCAACTACCTCGTGGATCACGGCGGCGTGCGCGTGGGCAAGGACGGGTCGTTCAGCATCGACGGCGCGAAGATCGCGGCGGCCGTGGCCGGTCTGACGCACGACATCATGACGGTGCAGGCGAACGGCGACTACGCCGGCGCGAAGAAGATGATCGAGAAGCTCGGCGTCGTGCGCCCGAACGTGCAGAAGGTGCTGGACAAGCTGAAGAAGATCCCGGTGGACGTGGAGCTGATCCAGACGACCGCGGCGGAGCTCCTGCGCTGAACTGCCGGTGTGGACGGCGCGGAGACAGTGGACGGCGCGTCCACCGTGTCACCAGTCATTTCGGAAACTTGGGGGGCGATCGCGCCGGCACGCGGGGTGCTTAGGCACTCGGGTCGGAGGCGACGACGATGGACGATCAAGAGCAGCAGAGCAATCCCGCGGTGGAGGACGAGAACAACCAGGGCGGCGGCGACCAGGAGCAGGCCGCGGACCAATCCGCGGATCAATCCGGCGGCGATTCGCAGGATGCGGCCGGCCGGGACGCGGCGGCACAGGACCCCGCCGTCGAATCGGCCAAGACCGAGGCCGACAAGGACAAGTCGGTCCGCGACGGCGTGGTCAAGGCCGACGAGGCCATCGCCAAGGGCATGGAGAAGGTCGGCGGCAAGCCCGGCAAGTACATCGGCAAGGCCCTGACGTTCGGCGCCAACCGGGTGAACGAGGGCATCGCCGACATCGACAAGGACATGGGCAGCTACGGCAACAAGACGACCACCGACGAGAACGGCAACCAGGTGGCGCAGCAGCGCACCACCGCCTCGGTCGCCGCCGACAACGCCGTCGACGCGCAGATGCGCGCCCGCGCCGCCGTCGGCAAGTACACCGACAACGAGACGCTCAAGAACATCGCCGGCTACGGCGCCGGCGCGGCGTCGGTCGTGGGCAGCTCGGTCGTCGACGCCGGCCGCGGCCTGTACCGCGGGACCAAGAACTGGCTGTCCGACAAGTGGAGCTCGCTGAAGCAGGCGACCGGGATGTCGCCATGATCCCCCACCCGCGCGGCTGGACCGTCACGTTCGTCGAGGATGCGGAGATCCTGATCCCGCCGGAAGGTCTCGAGGCCGGCGCGATCCGCTACCTCGAGGGGCTCGCTCCGGTGCGCTCGGTCGCCGAGCTCGTCGACGCGCAGCTCGCCGAGGACGGCCTCGACGTGGAGCACGTCGGCCCCACGCGCGAGCTCGTGACCGGCGAGGGCGAGTACGCCGCGCTGGTGACCGTCACCGGGACCGCGGACGGTCGGCCGGTGCGGCGCGACCTGGGCTACGTGCTGTGCGACGATCACTATGCCCGCGTCGGCGCGGTGGCGCGGCGGCCGGAGCTGTTCGCGCGCTTCGGCGACACGGTGGAGCACCTGGTGCGCCACTGCACGCAGATGCTGGGCGTGCGGCGGCGGCGCTTCCGCTACGACGCGCCCCCGGGGTGGGTGGAGGCGCGCGTCGGGCTGCGCAGCGAATGGCTGGCCCCCGGCTTCCCTGAGGTTCCGGGCGCGATCACGGTGTGGCCGGCGTTGCCGCTGTCGCTCGGCGGCGCGGCGTTCGCCCAGGGGTTGGGTCGCGGCGCGCGGGGGCCGTTCCCCGCGCGCACCCGGCACGGCCTGTCGGGCGACCGCTTCGAGCGCACCATCGCGCTCGACGGTGGGGGCCACGTGCAACGCGATCTGATGGTGCTGAAGGACGACACCTACGTCTACACGATGCGCGCGGAGCACGCCGATCCCGTCCACAAGCAAGTCTTCGACGAGCTGGTCGACTCGGCGCAGCCCATCCCCCGCGCCGCCCGCGCCGTCGCCGTCGCCAGCCGCGCCGAGCTGTTCAGCTACTGGAACTGAACCTGCGCTTCGGCGTCGCGTCCGCGTCGCGGAGCTCGACGGCGACGAGATGGTGCAGCTCGGCCACGCTCCATGCCTGCGCCGGCGCGCCGCCGGGGTGGTGCGGCGGCTCGGCGTCGAAGACTTCCGACACCGTGCCCAGACACGCCTCCTCCAGGTGGCGCGCCATGCCCGCCAAGAACGTCCGGCAGCGCGCCAGCGTCGCGGCGCTCCGCCCGTGCACCCGCAGGTAGGCGCGCACGAATGCCCCGAGGAGCCACGGCCACACGGTCCCCTGGTGGTACGCCCCGTCGCGCTCGGCCGGCCCACCGCGGTACCGCCGCACGTACCCGTCCTCCCCCGGCGCGAGCGTCCGCAGCCCGACCCGCGTCAGGAGCTCGCGCTCCACCACGTCGACCACGCGGCGCTGCTGCTCGGGCCCGAGAAGTGGATACGGCAGACTCACGGCGAAGATCTGGTTGGGCCGGATGCGCCCGTCCGCGCCGTCGGGACGCACCACGTCGTACAGACACCCGCGCGACTCGTTCCAGAACGTCCGCGCGAACGACCGCTCCGCCGCGTCGGCCATCGCCGCGTACTCCGCCGCGTTGCGCTCGTCACCCGCCTCGCGCCCCCATGCCGCCATCAGCCGCAGCGCGTCGTACCACAGCGCGTTGATCTCCACCGCCTTTCCGTGGCGCGGCGTCACCACGCGACCGTCGACGCGCGCGTCCATCCACGTCAGCTGCGTCCCCTCCCCGCCCCCGATGAGCAGCCCGTCCGACCCGTCCACCACGATGCC
>DATFWE010000295.1:0-6259 GCA_035259575.1 Haliangiales bacterium | reverse complement strand
CGGGCTTGGGCGGCGCTCGCACCGCGACCTCCGGCGGGGGCGGCGACGAGGACCGCGGTCCGCCGCGCGATTGCGCGCGTTCCCGCGCCGCCTCCACCCCGGGCGCGTGGTACGACACGCCCTCGATCTCGTCGAGGGTGTCGATGGCCACCGCGAGCTCGTTCATGGTGCCGAAGCGCTCGTCGCGATCCTTGCACAGCGCCTGGTCGACGACCGCCTGCAGCCCCGCCGGCAGATCCTCGCGCGTGGTGCGGTCGGTGAGCCGCGGCACCTGGTCGAGGAGATGCTTGGTCAGGACCCCCATGAAGCTGTCGGCCCGGAACGGCACGTCCCCGGTGACCATCTCGAACAGGATGCACCCACAGGCGTACACGTCGACGCGCGGGTCGGGCTTGTCACCCTTGGCCTGCTCGGGCGACATGTACTCGGGCGTGCCGAACACCATCCCCGTCTTCGTCAGGCGCCGTCCGTCGGGGTCGCCGTCGACGAGCTTCGCGACGCCGAAGTCCAGCACCTTCACGAAGTCGGGGTTGCCGTAGCGGCCGATGAGGTAGACGTTCTCCGGCTTGAGGTCGCGGTGGATGACGCCCGCCTCGTGCGCCGCCTGCAGCGCCGAGCAGATCTGGAGGACGATGCTCTTGGCGCGGGGCCAGACGATGCCGGACCCGCCGCGCTGCAGCTCGACGGCCAGCTCGTGGCCGTCGAGATACTCCATCGCGAAGAAGACGTTCTTGTCGGGCGTCTCGCCGAAGTCGGTGATGTCGATGACGTGCTCGTGGCGGATCCGGGACGCGGCTTTGGCCTCGTGGAGGAAGCGGTCGACCAGCTCGCGCCGGCGGGCGTACTCATGGTGCAGGATCTTGAGAGCGACGATCTTCTCCAGGATCACGTGGCGCGCCAGGTACACGACCCCCATTCCGCCCTCGCCGAGCCGGCGCTCGATCCGGTATCGATCCGCGAGGACGCTCCCGACGAGAGGGTCGGGCGGCTCGACGGAGGATGTCTCTTCCGACATGTCGCGGCTCATCGTAGCACGCCCATCCTGCTTTGCGGCTGGATGTAGGTGCGCGTGTGACTTTTTACCTGGGAGTGACACTCGCGGCGGCGGCGCGTTAAAATGATCGCATGCAGGACGGTCCCAAGCTCCAGCGCGAAGCCGAGCTTCCCCGCCCGCGCTCGAGCGGCGCGGCGATCGTCGCGGTCTCGGCCCTCGCGATGTTCACCGCCATCGGCGCGTCCGCGTTCGTGGTGCGGGCCCGCATGGAGCGCTCGCATTGCCGCCAGGCCGCCAGCGCGGCGCGGTTCTACGCCGCGGCCCGCGCGGGCGAGGTGGAGCGAGCGCTCGAGCTGTACCGCACCGAGGCGCTGATGGACCAGGTATCGCGTCCGCTCTACGACCATCTCGCGGCGCTCCATCTCGACGCCGAGCTCATGCGCGTCGCCGAGGAAACCGAGCGCGGCGACTGCCCCGCCGTGAACGCGCGCCTCGCGCGCCTGCGCTACCTTCTTCCCGAGGCGCAGCTGCCGGTGACGATGGCGCGGTGCGCGCCGTCGGCGGTGTGGGTGGATTTCAGCAGATAGCTCAGTTGCACGTGGGCCGCGCAACCGCGGGGGGAGCCCCGGCCGCAGGCAACATCCGCCGCAGGTACGCATAGTCGCCGTCGCAGAACACCGAGGGGCCCTCGCCGCCGAGCTCGGCGCGCTCGCGCAGCGTGCGAGCGCCGCCGGCGTCCATGAGGCGGTTCGGCTGGTCGCCCGGGTTGTGATAAAGGTCCGGCGCGTCCGGCTGGGCCAGCCCCAGCGAGTGGCCGATCTCGTGCGTCATCGTCGTGCCGATCATGCTGCCGAGGACCCACACGGCGCAGGCGACCGCCTGCCGGCGATCGCCTGAGGGGCACCCGTCGCCCGATGCGAGCGTCGGCACGCCGGCGAGATCCACCGCCAGGACCGGCGCCCCGCCCGCGTCGGGACGAAACGGGTCGAAGATCGCGTCGAACGCCGCGTCGGCGCCGTCGCCGGGCCGGGGCGCGAACCGGCCGGGGTGCAGGCTGAACCCGAAGAACGACTCCACGAACACGCCGCCGTAGCCGGGATTGCCGTCGACCTGGGTGATCGCGTTCACGCCGCCGATGCGATCGTAGAGGCGCAGGTTGCCGACGTCCTTCCCCGGCGTGTTGTCGTAGCCGAACAAGCCAAGGCCGTTGGGGTCGGGGCCGCCGATGTCCACGGTCGAGTAGAGCTTGAAGTCCGTCGGCTCATCGGCGCGAAACTCCACGTTCACGCCGGCGTAGTCGCGACGCGCCACCGCGAAGGCGCGCTCGCGGATGCGCGCGTCGAGCGCGCGCACGCCGAAGTGACGCAGGCTGTCCACGTACGAGGGCAGAAAGCGCAGCCACACCACCTGCTTGAGTCGGGCGATGCCCAGCGTCGCGGTCACCGCGTCGCCGGCGACCGTGTCGGCGCCGTACTTGACGATCGGGCGCACGGTGCCGGCGAAGCTCCCCGACGTGGCGCGCAGGTCGACGCGCTGGCCGAGATCGTCGTCCTCGTCGAGGACGTAGCGGACCAGCGGTCCCGACTCGAACTCGGGCACCAGCGTGATCGTCACCTCCGGCGACGCGACGCCGCCCGCCGGCGTGAACCGACCGGTGAGCTCGATGAGCGTGAGCCCGGCGGTGGGGTCGGCGGGATCGCCGCCCACGAAGCCGCCGCCGCGGATCTCCACGAACTGCCCCAGGCTCGCCTGCGGCGGGGACACCGAGAACACCGCCGGCGGCGCGATCGTGAAGTCGACGCGGGCCGAGCCGCTCGCCGGCGCCGGGCCGCTCCCGCGCCGGTTCGCGAGCGCGATCGTCCCCTGGAACTCGCCCGGCCGGATGCCGGCGATACTGGGGTGAAACGGGAAGACGAGGTGACCGCGATCGGCCGCGCGGGCGACGACCTCGACCGGCCCGACCGGACGACACGTCGCCGCGCCCTCGTCGGTGAAGCAGCCCGCGACCGTCGCGACCGTGTCCCCCTCGTCGCCGCCCAGGAGGAAGCCCTCGCCGGTGACGGCGATCGGCTCGTTGACGTAGATGACGCCCGCGGCGTCGACCGAGGCGATCGCCGGGACCAGCCGGGAGAACACGTCCAGCCGCACGCGGCGCGGCTGCGCGGCGTGGACCTCGCCGTCGATCGCGCTCGTCACCTCGACGATGGCGTCGCCCTGAAACGCGCCGTCGTCGCCCGGGAGGCCGGCGGCGCGGCCGCCCTTCCACGCGACGTCGAGATGCCGGTCGTCGATGAAGCGCGCGGCGAGCGTGACGTCGACCGCCGCGCCGGCGAACGTGCCGCGCAGGCGCAGGCGGGTGTCGCCGAACGGCGCGTCGACGAACGCGTCGCCGACGAGCATGAGGCGCGAGCCCGGGACGAGCGAGCCCGGCGCCACGGCGGTGAGCGCGAGCGCGGAGAGGCCGGTGTCGTCGGCATGGGACGCGGCGCTCCCCCCGACGCAGGCCGCGCAGGCGAGCAGACCGGCTAGGGCGGATACACGGGACATTGCGCGGGGTTGCGGCTGAGACACAGGCTGTAGGTGTTCTGCGATCCGTGGTAGCCGGAGATCTCGACGTAGTACTCGCCCGTGGCGGGGGCCAGCCACTCGATGTACTCGTTCGGGTGCGTGGTGGCGGCCCCGTCGAGGAGACTCGTGAACGTCGAGTCCCAGATCCACAGGTCGAGGTCCTGCGCGTCCGTCGTCTGGGCGAACGTCAACGACGCATAGAGCGTCTGGCCCGCCTGGAGGTACACCCAGAAGAGGTCGGAGTTGTTGGGGCAGATCGTCCCCGACTGCGTGTACTTGTCGGCGCTCTGGATGGTGGCGACCTGCGCCGTCGCCGGGGTGTCGTCGGGCTCGTTGGCGTCGTCGACGCACATCGCGGCGCACGACTGGTTCTGCCCGACGTAGGTCAGGGTGTAGCTGTTCTCGGCCGGCGGACTGACGCTGAGGATGCCGACGTAATAGCTCCCCTTGGTGAGGCACGCGGTGACCGTCTCGGTCTGGCCGGCCGCGTTGCGCGACGTCGCCAGCGGCGTTCCCGCCGAGTTGACGAGCTGCAGGTCGAGGTCCGTGGCCGCGCCGCTCGTCATGGTGATCGTCACCTGCGAATCGTCGACGATGACCAGCTGGTACCAGTCCTCGTCGATGCCGCCGCCCGTCGTCTGCGGGCAGCTCTTGCCCGACGTCGAGCCGAGCGCGAGCGCCGGCCGGGACGCGGCGGCGACGCGGTCGTCGTCCTCCTCGTGCGAGTCGTCGACGCACGCCGGCGGGTTGGGGTTCGTGCACGAGCGCGTCTTGGGTACGCACTGGCGCGCGGTCGCCCCGTTGACCGACGTGAACGCGGTGGCCGGACATTCGTAGTTCGTCGGGCAATCGGCGTCGGCGGCGCACGCCTTGCCGCAGTAGTAATCCGGCCCGGCGCCGACGTGGATGCAGTTGTCGTTGGCGCCGCCGCACTGGCTGTCGGCGCTGCACGTGGTGCACACGCCCTGGCCGCCCGGCGTGCCCGGGTTCGTGACCTTCATGGAGTAGACGGGGCTCTGGGTGGTGTGGTTGCAGCGCCCGGTCGGGTCGTCGTTGTCCGACGCGACGATGAGGTAGTAGAGCGTGACCTTGCTCCCCGCCGGCATCGCCGCCGCCGGGTTGGGCACGTCGGCGGCGTAGGTGTTGCCGCTGATCTTCAGCATCTCCGCCGGCGTCATCTTGGTGATGTCGGGCGCGGCGGCCGGTTGCGTGGTGGACCAGTAGAGGATGGGCGGCGCCTTGAGTCCCTTGTCGTCGGTGACGTCGGCGTCGATGGTGAGGTCGTTCACCTGCGACGCGTCGACCGGGGTATGGACGATGGTCGGGCCGACGCCCACGCACGCCGGCTTCTTGAGGAAGATGAGGTAGGGGCGGAGCGACTTCTGGTTGGTGTCGTCGGTGGCGGACAGCTGCAGCGCGTAGCGATCCTTGGCGTCGATCTGCGCCTGCGTGGGGCACCAGTGCCACGTCGCTGTGAACGGCCCCGTCGCGGTGAGCGTGGCGCCGTCGATCTTCTGCGGCTCCTCGGCGATGGTGACGCGGGTGGAGTCGGTGTCCTGGACCTCGATGTCGAGATCGAGGCACGCCTTCGCGGTGAGGTCGAGCGTCGTGCCGCTGCCGGTCGGCTTGACGAACGTCGGCGGGACCTTGTTCGACGGCGCCGCCGCGACGTCGATGGTGACCGTCTCGGTGCCCGACGAGTGCCCGTCCGACACCTCGAAGTCGATGTCCCAGGAGCCCGCGTCGGTGGCGAGGGGCGTCCACCGGAACGTCGCGCTCGTCGCGTCGCGCGGGACGATCTGGGCGCGTGTGGCGAGGTTCGGGATGCTCGGCGCGCGGAAGCTGAACGTGAGCGACGACGACCCGGCGTAGGTGGCGTGGAGCTCGACCGACAGCTCCTCGCCGACGTAGGCGCGGAGGCTCGGCTCGTTGGTGATCGGGTTGAGCATCGGCGCGCGCTCGGCCGGACCGCACGCGCTGGTGACCGTCCACCAGACCAGGCCGCCAGCCAGTGTGACAACTTGTCGCATGTTGTTCATGGGCCCTTCTTCGGGAAGGGGTGCCCAAGCAAGGTTCAGGCCACCTAGAGGTTGGCCTTCAGCTCGCAGTGCTCGTTGGAGACGGAGAAGCGGAAAAGCTCTTCGATCTGCGGATCCCGGTAGGCCGCGCGGAGGTCGGTGTGACTGCCCATCGGAAGCAAAATGGCTAGTCCAGCCGCCACGCTCCCGGTCGCCACGAGGCCGGCGCGGTTGCCGGTGTGCGCCACCCCGAGCGAGAGCGCGCGATGGTCGAAATCGACCCCGGTGATCTCGGCCATGTAGGCGACGAGCTCGTCGCGGAGGCGCTTGGGGATGAGGCGGGCGAGGCGCTGCGCCTCCTCGGCGATCGCCGCCGCCGGAACGCCCGCGGGCGTGAACTGGGGATCGGACTGGCGGATGATCGCCGCGAGGAGCACGCCGAGCTCCTCGGGGCTCAGGCGGCTCGGCACCGCCATGTACGAGACGGCGAGCTTGAGGGCGCGCACCGCGGCGAAGCGGATCCCGCGCGGAGGGGCGGCGGCGAGCGGCGCGCCCAGGATCAGCGACAGCGGCTCGGTCAGCTCGATCGCCAGCGTGGCGGGGGCGGGCGAGATGTAGACGTCGATGTCGGCGATGCCGAGCTCGCCCGCGGCGGCAGCGACGATCTCGCGCGCGGGGG
>DATFWE010000294.1:0-2765 GCA_035259575.1 Haliangiales bacterium | reverse complement strand
GCGCCGGCGGCCGCGCCGACGCCCAGACCGATCAACGCACCCTTGCCGGCACCATAGCCGGTGCCCGCACCGACGGCCGCGCCGGCGCCGGTGCCGACGGCCGCGCCCGTCGCGGTGCCGCAGCCGGCGGTCGCGAGACTCAAGAGGGAGAGGCCCACCACGCTCGAAGCCAGCTTCTGAGAAATCATTCCATGACCTCCTTGGGTGGTCAGGCGTTGTGTTCGGGATATTCGTCGCCCGTTGGGATACGACACGTGCTGCTACTTTCGAGTCTAGACCCGCCCGCCTGACCTCGCATCTCCTCGCACGAGCGAGTATGATCTGCGCATGACCCCGCGGATCCGGATCGGCACGCGCGACGGCCTCTGGGAGCTCGACGGCGACCGGGTGTTCGCTGTAGAAGCATTCGCCGGGAAATCCCTGACCGCGCTCGCGGCCGACGGCGCCCGCGAGTGGGCCATCGCCGACGGCCGGACGCTCTGGGAGGGCGCCGACACGCGCTGGACACAGCGCGCGACGATCGAAGGCTACGAGGCGACGTGTCTGGCCGCGACGCGCGAGGGACTTCTGATCGGCACCGAGCAGGCGCATCTGCTTCGGCTCACCGGAGATGGCGTGGCGCCGGTCGAGTCGTTCGAGACGACCGACGGGCGCGCCGCCTGGTACACCCCGTGGGGCGATCCCGCAGACGTCCGGTCGATCTCGGTCGCGCGGGACGGCGCGGTCTACGTCAACGTGCACGTCGGCGGCGTCGTACGCTCGTGCGACGGCGGGCGGACCTGGACGCCGACGGTCGACATCGAGAGCGACGTCCACCAGGTGTTCGCGCACCCCACGCGCGCCGAGGTCGTGATGGCCGCCGCCGCCGAAGGATTCGGCGTCAGTCGAGACGGCGGGGCTTCGTGGCGATTCCTCACCGAGGGGATGCACGCTCATTATCTGCGCGCGGTCGCCGCGAGCGACGACACGGTGCTCGTCTCGGCGTCGTCCGGTCCGGGCGGCCGCCGCGCCGCCCTCTATCGTGGGCAGATCGACGGAGAGCCCGCGTTCGAGCGCTGCCGCGACGGCCTGCCGACGTGGTTCGGCGACAACGTCGACACCGGCTGCCTCGCGGCGCAGGGTCGCTTTGTCGCGTGCGGCACCGAGGACGGGCGCGTCTTCCGATCGCTCGACGGAGGGCGGAGCTGGGACGAGGCGGCCAAGGGGTTGGCCCCCGTCACCTGCCTGATCCTGCGATGATGCGAGCGCGGCGCGCGATCGTCGTCGGGCTCGCCGTCGGCCTCCTGCTGGCGGGCTCCTCCTTGCCCTCCCGTGCGCAGATGATCTACGCCCCGGAGACCACGGAGCGTTATTTCCCGGTCGAGTTCCAGGTGACGAAGAACCGTAAGGGCCCAGCGGTCGAGGGCTACGTCTACAACCGAGGGCACCAGGGGGCGCAGCGGGTGCGCCTGCAGATCCAGCGCCTCGACACCGCGGGCGCGGTCGTCGGCAGCTCGACCATCTGGATCCCGGGCGAGGTGCCCATGGAGTCCCGCGCGTTCTTCAGCGCCGCCGTCCCCGAGGCCGCGAGCTACCACGTGCAGGTGGTGTCGTTCGACTGGACCTGCCAGGGTGGCGGCGGGGGCGGAATGTAGCTCGTCGCCTCGACGAGCGACCCTCCGGCCGACCCGACGCGCTCGTGACCGATCGTCTGAGCCTCTCTCCCGCCGGGATGCTCCTGCTTCTCCTCTTCGTCCTCCTGATCTTCCTGGTCGAGGTGCGCGTGCTGACCTACGCGTATCGCAAGGTCGGCGTCCATCCCCGGTATGCGTTCGCGGTGCTGCTGCTCTCGCTGGTAGGAAGCCATCTGAACATCCCGCTCTTCGCGATGGGGCCTGTCGGCGCCGCGCGCCCCACCGTCGTGATGCTGAACGTGGGCGGCGCGCTGATCCCGATCATCGTCTCGATCTACCTGCTGGCCCGCACGGGCATGTACGCGCGGATGGCGATCGGCACGGCGGTCATCGCCGTCATCGTCTACAACCTCGCCGAGATCGTCCCGGGCCTCGGAATCCGGGTGCCGATGATCGCGCCGCCGCTCATCGCGGCCGGCGTCGCGCTGATCCTGGCATTCCGGCGGGCGCCGCCGCTCGCGTACGTGTCCGGCTCGATGGGCACCTTGGTCGGCGCGGATCTGCTCAATCTCACCCGGGTCGCCCAGATCGGCGCGCCGGTCGTGTCGATCGGCGGCGCCGGGACGTTCGACGGGGTGTTCCTGACCGGCCTCATCGCCGGCCTGCTGGCCTGATCGAACGGAAGTCCCGGGCGGCGGCCCCGGCCAGTCGGCGGGGCTCGGCGACCCCACCGCCGAGCGCTCTGGCGCCGTCCTCAATGCTGCTGACGGTTCCGGGCGCTCATCAGCATGGCGGTGGCGCCCAAGGCATCGATCCCAAAATCTCGCGCGCGTCGTGGCGGGACGGAATCGTCGACTGGTGCGCCTCGTCGGCGAACGCGCACGCCAGGCAGTTCGAGAGCGCGACCCAGGCGGCGGTTCGCGGCGTGCGGCCGCCGACGGGTGAACGGCCTTGAACCAGAGCAGGGCCCGCTGGGCGCCGGTCCGCGGCGCCCAAGTGCCTACCGAACGATCATCCGCCGGCGGCCACTGCCCCGAGCTGGCGCTCCGCCGCCTGGGCGGCCCGCTGGAAATCGCTCTCGCTGAACGCGTAGAGATGCGCGCCGCCCATGAAGATCTGCGCGGCGATCTCGCGTGGCACGTTCTTCATGAG
>DATFWE010000293.1:0-2089 GCA_035259575.1 Haliangiales bacterium | reverse complement strand
GACGGGGCTGCCTCCTCCAGGACGACGTGCGCATTGATCCCGCCGAAACCGAACGCGTTCACGGCGGCGCGGCGCGGGCCGCCGCGTGCCTCCCACGGCTCGGCCCGCCCGAGCAGGCGGAAGCGCGTGTCGGCCAGCGCCGGATGCGGCTCCTCGCAGTGGAGCGTCGGGGGCAGTACGCGCTCGTGGACGGCCATCGCCGCCTTGATCAGCCCGGCGATGCCGGCGGCGGGCATGGCGTGGCCGATCATCGATTTCACCGAGCCGAGCGCGGCGCGGTCGTCCGCCGCCGGCGCCGCCGGGCCGAACACGCGCCGCAGCGTGGCGAGCTCGGCGACGTCCCCCGTCGGCGTGCCGGTCCCGTGCGCCTCGACGAGACCCACGCTGGCGGGGTCGAGCCCGGCCGCGTCCCAGGCGCGGCGGAGGGCGAGCGCCTGCCCCTCGACGCGCGGGTTCATGAGGCTCTGCTCGCGCCCGTCGCTGGCGACGCCGGTGCCGCGCACGACGGCGTAGATGCGGTCGCCGTCGCGCTCGGCGTCGGCGCGGCGCTTGAGCACGACCACGCCGATCCCCTCGCCGATGAGGAGGCCGTCGGCGCGCCGGTCGAACGGGCGGATCTGCTGACTGCGGCTGAGCGCGCCGAGCTGGCAGAATACGCTCCAGAACGCCTCGTCGTGGCACAGGTGCACGCCGCCGGCGAGGACCACATCGCAGCGCCGCGACGCGAGCTCGGCGCAGGCCTGGTCGACCGCGACGAGCGAGCTCGCGCACGCGGCGTCGAGCGTGAACGCCGGGCCGCCCAGGTCGAGGCGGTTGGCGATGCGCGACGCCGTGAGGTTGGGGACCAGGCCGATGGCGGTGTCCGGGCCGCCCGTCCCCAGCGCCGCCTGGAACTCCGCCTTCACCGCCGCCAGCTCGGCGGCGCTCACGCCCGGCACGAGATCTTTCAGCGACCGCACCAGCTGCTCGGCGGCGCGGACGTGGAGCTCGAGGCGGGTGCGTCCCGCGCCGGCGTAGTTGCCGCGCCCGAGGAGGACGCCGGTCCGCTCGCGCGCGAACGGCCGCGCGTCGAGCCCCGCGTCGGCGAGCGCGCGCGTGGCGAGCTCGAGCGCGAGGAGCTGGTCCGGCTCCGCCGCCGCGGCCGCGACCGGCATGATGCCGTGCGCCGCCGCGTCGAAGCGCGCCAGCTCGTCGACGAACCCGCCGCGCCGGCAGTAGAACCGGTCGGCCGCGCGCGCCCCCGGGTCGTAGAACGCCGGGTCCCACCGGCCGGGCGGCACGTCGCGGATGGCATCGACCCCGTCGCGGACGTTCCGCCAGAACGTCTCGAGGTCCGGCGCGCCCGGGAACAGGCACGCCATGCCGATGATCGCGACGCCGTCCATCTACCCCGGCTCCGCGCCTACGGCGCTCCGCCGCAGGTTCCGGACCGCCGCGTCGCGTCGGCCCTCAGTTCGGGGGGAGCCGCTTCGCGACGGGCCCCTGCGGGGCCCGAGAGCTCCCCCCGAGCCCCCCATTCGACAGAACCGATGGTGACCGAAGACTGAACGCATTCGGATTCATTGGCGTGGGCCAGTGACCTAGCCCGCCATCGCCTCCGGCGCCGCGCGCATGAGGATGACCTGGGCGAGCCCCGGACGGCGCAGCTCGTCGAGGAGCCGGCTCACGCCCTCCTCGGGGCGGATGAGGCCGATGCCGCGGCGCGAGTACTCGCGCTCGAGCTCGGGCGAGATCATGCCGGTGCCGCCCCACGGCCCCCAGTTGATCGACAGGACGCGCCCGGGGAGCGTGCGGTCGAGGTGGAGCGCCAGCTTGTCGAGCGCGTCGTTGGCGGCGGCGTAGTCCGCCTGGCCGCGGTTGCCGAACGCGCCCGAGACGCTCGAGAAGAACACCACGAACTTGACGTCGCGGCGGAGCTTCTCGGCCAGGACGAGCGCGCCCGCGACCTTGGTGTCGAACACCCGGTCGAACGAGTCGCGCGTCTTGTCGCGCAGGAGCTTGTCCTCGATGACGCCGGCGCCGTGGAGGACGCCGTCGATGCGGCCGTGGCGGGCGTAGAGGTCGTCGATGAGCGCGCCGAAGGCCGTCC
>DATFWE010000292.1:0-10310 GCA_035259575.1 Haliangiales bacterium | reverse complement strand
CGGGGCGCGTCGCGCCGCACGCCGCCAGTAGAAGAAGGAAGAAGGTCGCCCGCCGCTTCATGCCCCTCCGTACGCGGCGCGGAACGACCTGTTACCGGTAACGGACCCGCCGCGCCCGCGTACCCCTGCCGAGAGGGAGGTTCCATGCCCGTGTCGCTGTCGCCCAGCGTCGCGCTGCCCAACCGCTGGGCGGGCGCGGTCGCCGTCTATGCCGCCGGCCTCATGCAAGGCCTGACGATCGTGAGCTTTCCCGCCAGCGGCGCGCTGCTCCGCGCGATGCACGGCTTCTCCAGCGCCGAGTACGGCGCGATCTTCCTGCCGCAGACGGCGCTGGCGATCGTCGGCTCGCTCCTGTCGGGCGTGCTGGCCCGGCGGATGGGGCTGCGCGCGCTCCTGCGCCTGGCGCTCGTCATGGGGGCGGTCGCGGAGGGGCTGCTCGCGTCGACGACGCTCCTCGCCCCCGGACCCGCCTACGGCGCGGTGCTGGCGGCGATCGGCTTCGCCGGGCTCGGCTTCGGCCTGGCGGCGGCGCCGCTCAACGCGTATCCCGGCATCCTCTTTCCCGCGCGGCGCGAATCGGCGCTGGTCGTGGTCCACACCATGGTCGGCGCCGGCTTTGCGGTCGGCCCGCTCCTCGGCGGCGCGCTGGCCGCCCGCGGCCTCTGGCTCGCCTTTCCGCTCGCTCTGGCCGGCCTGGCCGCGACGCTGGCCGCGGCGCCGATCCCGTCGCCGGCGGCCGCGTCCGCCTCCGCGACAGCGGTGACGCGCGACGGCCGCCCGCTCGGCTCGGCGATCTTCTGGACGCTCGTCGCCGTCGCGGTGGTGTACGCGCTGTGCGAGGGCACATTCTCCAACTGGATCGTCATCTACTTGCAGGAGGAGCGCGGCGTTCCCGCGCCCAGCGCCGCGCTCGCGCTGTCGGTGTTCTGGGCCGCCCTCGTCGCCGGGCGCCTCGTCGTGTCCGCGCTGGTCGTGCGCGTCCCGGCGCGGGTGGTGTGGATGATCCTCCCCGTGCTGATGGTCGCCGCGTTCCTGCTCCTGCCGTCGGCGCGCGATGCGACGTCGGGGATCGTGCTGTTCGGGCTGGCCGGCGTCGCCTGCTCCGCGTTCTTCCCGCTCACCATGGGCATCGCGTCCGCGCGCTTCCCCGCCCACGTCCCGTGGGTGTCTGGCATGCTCACCGCCGCGCTGATGCTGGGCGTCGGCATCGGGTCGTTCGTGCTCGGCCCGCTGCGCCGCCTCCTCGATCTATCCGCGCTCTACCGCGCGTCGGCGCTGTACCCCGTCGTGCTGCTGGCGCTGCTGGTCGTCGTAACGGCGAAGCCCGAGGACAAGAAGAAGAGCTAGCCACCCCCGACGACGAGCGTCGCCGGCGTCCACTTCGCCTTGCGCCGCGCGACGCGCCCTGCCGCGTCCTCCCCCTCGAAATCGACGGGCCTCCCCGGGCCGAACCGCACCCGATCGTCGAGCGCATTGACGTTCAACGTGGCGTAGGCCGCGCCGTCCGCGACCATGATCACCGCGACGTACACGCCGCAGCGCGCGCACAGCAGGAACTCCGACGTCCGCAGGCCGAACACGTAGCGCGACAGCGCGCCGGCGTCGGCGACCTCGATCGCCACGTTCCCGCGCGGATCGGTCGCGGTGCGCGAGGCATGGCGGCGGCAGAACGAGCACTGGCACAGGCGCACATCGATCTCCTCCGGGAGGATCTCGGTGTCGAATCGCACGCGCACATTTCCGCAATGGCAGCTTCCGGCGTACGTCATGCGTTCAGTGTACCCGTAACACGGCGGATGGGCGGGCGTACCCAGCGCAAGGAGACCGCCGATGCCCATCGATCGTGACAAGGCCCGCCGCTGCGCCCACGCCCTCGTCGCCCTGGGCGGCCCCCCGGCCGCCGCCGATCTGGCCGTCGTCGCCTGGCTCGATTTCCTGCGCATCGACCCGGCGCATCCCGTCGATCCGGCGGGCGATCGGCTCATTCTCGGCGGACCGGGATCCGCGGACCTCGCCGACGCGCTCGCCCGCCTCGTCGGGGCCGCGGAGCTGGGCGCGCCCGCGGGCGGCGACGGCGTCCTCGGCGAGGCGGTGGGCATGGCGTGGGGGGCGCGCGCGCTGTCCCGCGAGGGGACGGTGTGCCTCCTCGCCCCCGCCGCGGACATCTTCGCCGGCGCGCCCATCCAGACCGCGGCGTTCGCGGTGCGCTGCCGCCTCGAGAACCTCGTCGTGCTCGCGATGGACGACGGCACCAACGACCGCGCCGACGAGGCCGCGGAGCAGCTCGCGGCCGCGGGCTGGTTCGTCCAGAGCGTCGCCGCGCACGATCCGCTGCAGATCGCGGCCGCGCTCAAGCGGGTCCGCGGGCGCGAGCGGCCGTCGTTGATCGTCGGCCGCGGCGCGTCGCGCGCCCCGGCGGCGCCGGATGGTGATGGACCCGTCCCCGCCGACGTGATGCAGATCTTCGCCGAGCGCGCCGCGGAGGTCCGGGAATGGCGCCGCGCCATGGGCGAGACGCTCGCCGCCGCGACCGCGTTCGCCGCCGCCGGCGAGGCCGGCGGCGCTCGCCCCCGCGTGGCGTGCTCGCCCGAGCGCCTGGCGATCGAGATCCTCGCCGCGGACGGTCGCATCGTCGAGTGCCCGTCGCTGTCGCCGCGCGAGCAGGCGCCCCTGGCGACCGGGCTGGCGCTCCTCGGCGCCACGCCGCTCCTCGCCGCCTCGGTCGCGGATGTCGATCACCTGCGGCCGTTCCTGCGCCAGGTCGTGCGCGCCGGGCTGTCGGGCGTGCTGCTCGTCCGCGAGAATCAGGACGACGACGGCGATGCCCTCTGGTCCCTCCGCCTCCTCCGCGGCGTCACGGTGTGGCGCCCGGCGGACGGCGTGGAGATCATGGCCGCCTGCTCGGCGGCGCTGGAGCGGCGCGGCCTCCACGTCCTGTTCCTCGCTCCCGAGCTCTCGTGCGTGCTCCCGCGCCCGCGCCCGGCCGAGCCGGGCGACGTCGAGCGCGGCGCCTACATCGCCGCCGAGGCCAGCGCGCCCGATCCCACGCTCGTCATCCTGTCGAGCGGCAAGGAGCTCGCCGGCGCGCTCGTCGCGCAGGCGCGGCTCGAGGCCGAGGGCGTGGCCACGCGCGTCTTGTCCGTCCCGTGCGTCGGCCACCTCGCCGCCTGGCCCGGCACCCAGATCCGCCGCCTCCTCGGCAGTGCGGCCCGGGTGGTGCTCGAGCCCGGCCCCGCGCTCCCCTGGCGCGCCGTCCTCGCCGGCGACGGCCCGATCGTGAGCGCGGGTGCACCCACGGCGACGTTCGCCGACAACCTGCTCGCCCAGCTGGGGCTCGCACCGCGCCGCCGCGATCTCGCGCACGCCGCGCACTGATCCATCCGGGAGCGGTCGAGCACGTATCGGAGACAATGGCCCGCGATGAGGTGATGCAGGCGCTCGAGGCGGCGGTGGCCGCCGACGTCGCGCGCGAGCGCGGCCCGCGGGCCTGGCTGCGCAGCCGTTCGCGCGGCGCGCGGCTGGCGCTGCTCGCCGCGGCCGCCGCCGCGGAGATCCTCCTCGTCGTCGCATGGTCGCCCCGCGCCGGCCTCGACGACTCTCCCGCGGCCCGACTGGCGCTGACGCTCGGGTGGGCGTCGGCGATCGTCCTCGCCGCGTCGTTTCACGCCCTTCGCCCGCTCCACCGGCCGCCGGCGCGGCGCCGGATCGTCGCCGGCATCCTCTTCGTCGCCGTCGCCGCTCCCATCGCTCTGGCGTTCCTCCCCGACGCGCACGGCGCGGCCGCGGCGCCCTGGTACGCCTGCCTGGGCAAGGGCGTCGCCCTGGCGGTTCCGCTCCTTCTCCTGTCGCGCGCGCTCGATCGGCGCGCGCACGCCGGACGCGCGTCCGCCGCGCTCGCCGCCGTTGCCGCCGGCCTGACCGGGTTCGTCGGACTTGGCCTGCACTGCCCGTCGAACGACGCGCTCCATCTCATGTGCGCGCACGGCACGGTCCCGGCCGTGCTCCTCGCGGCGTACATCTTCTTCTCCGCCCGTCGCGTGTAACGCGCGCCCGACGGCGGCGTACCCCACGCCGAGAGAACGATGGGCGCCACACACGACGACAGATACGACGTCATCATCATCGGCACGGGCGCGGGCGGCGGTACGCTGGCGCATGCGCTCGCCTCGACCGGTAAGCGCATTCTCCTCCTCGAGCGCGGCCAGTTCCTGCCCCGCGAGAAGGAGAACTGGGACTCGCGCTCGGTCCTCCTCCAGGGCCGCTACAAGGCGCACGAGACCTGGCTCGATCGCGACGGCAGGGAGTTCCACCCCAGCACGCACTACTGGGTGGGCGGAAACACCAAGGTGTACGGCGCGGCGCTCATCCGCTTCCGCGAGAAGAACCTCACCGGGATGACGCACGCGGGCGGCAAGACCGTGCCGTGGCCCATCTCCTACGACGAGCTCGAGCCCTACTACACGCGCGCGGAGCAGCTCTACCAGGTGCACGGCCGGCGCGGCAGCGACCCCACCGAGCCGCGCGCGTCGGGTCCGTATCCGCATCCGCCGGTCAGCCACGAGGCGCCGATGGCGGAGCTGGTGCAGTCGCTCGAGGGCGCCGGCATGAAGCCGTTTCCCATGCCGCTCGGCATCCAGCTCGACGAGGCGCGCCCGGAGCAGACCCGCTGCATCCGCTGCAACACCTGCGACGGTTATCCGTGCCTCGTCGGCGGCAAGGCCGACGCGCACGTGATCGCCGTCGCGCCCGCGCTCGCGAACCCCAACGTCACGCTCCTCACCGGCGCCATGGTGAAGCGGCTCGAGACCGACGCCGCGGGGCGCACCGTCGAGCAGGTCATCGTCGAGCGCGACGGCAAGGCCGAGACCTACCGCGGCGACATCGTCGTGGTGTCGGCCGGCGCGATCAACTCGGCGGCGATCCTCCTCCGCTCGGCGTCGGACAAGCACCCGCACGGGTTGGCGAACGGCTCGGGGATGGTGGGGCGCAACTACATGTCCCACATCAACTCGATCTTCTTCGCCGTCACCACCCGCCGCAACGACACGGTGTTCCAGAAGACGCTCGGCGTGAACGACTTCTACTTCAAGGGCGACGACTGGGAGCACCCGATGGGACACATCTCCATGGTGGGCAAGTCCGACGGGAACTTCCTCAAGGCGGGGGCGCCGTTCGCGCCCGTGTCCGTGCTCAAGCGCGTCGCCAGGCACGCGTTCGATTTCTGGCTCACCTCCGAGGACCTCCCCGATCCCGACAACCGGATCACCCTCGAGAAAGACGGCCGGATCCGCGTCAGCTACACGCCGAACAACCTCGAGGGGCACGTGCGCCTGACCCGTCGGCTCAAGCGCATCGTCAAGCAGCTCCTCCCGCTCGGCATCACCATCTCGGCGCGCATGCCGGTGGCCGCGACCGCGCACCAGTGCGGCACCGCGCGCTTCGGCGTCGATCCCGAAACGAGCGTCCTCGACGTACACTGCAAGACGCACGAGGTCGACAATCTCTACGTGGTCGACGCGAGCTTCTTCCCGTCGAGCGCGGCGGTGAACCCCGCGCTCACCATCATGGCCAACGCCCTGCGCGTGGCCGACCACCTGAAGTCGCGCCTCGCCGCGTGACCCCCGGAGCCACCATGACGCGTGAAGAGCAACGCCTGGCCGAATCCCGCGATCGCAAGAAGCACTGGAAGCGCTGGGGCCCCTACATGTCCGAGCGCGCCTGGGGCACGGTGCGCGAGGACTACAGCCCCCACGGCACCGCGTGGGACTACTTCCCCCACGACCACGCGCGGTCGCGCGCCTATCGCTGGAACGAGGACGGCCTCGCCGGCATCTGCGATCGCCACCAGAAGCTGTGCTTCGCCGTCGCGCTGTGGAACGGCCGCGACCCGATCCTCAAGGAGCGCATCTTCGGC
Source organism: Haliangiales bacterium (assembly GCA_035259575.1). Lineage (GTDB taxonomy): Bacteria > Myxococcota_A > Polyangia > Haliangiales > SHYZ01 > DATFWE01. The sequence goes on along the minus strand of DATFWE010000292.1, from coordinate 4,396 downwards.
CTCACCGGCAGCGAGGGCAACCACGGCGAAGACGTGAAGGAGCTCTACTACTACCTCGACAGTACGCCGACGCACTCGTACATGCGGTACCTGTACAAGTACCCGCAGGCGGAGTTCCCCTACGCGAAGCTCGTCGAGGAGAACCGGCGCCGCGGCCGCAGCGAGCCGGAGTACGAGCTGCTGGACACCGGCGCGTTCGACGAGGACCGCTACTTCGACGTGTTCGTCGACTACGCCAAGGCGGCCGAGGACGACATCCTCATCCGCGTCACCGCCGCGAACCGCGGCCCGGAACTCGCCGAGATCGACGTCCTGCCGACGCTGTGGTACCGCAACACGTGGAGCTGGGGCGAGGGCGCGGCGAAGCCGACCCTGCGCGCCGAGGGCGACAAGGTCGTCGCCGAGCACCCGTCGGAGGGCCGGTTCAACCTCTACATCGAGGAACGCCCCGGGCTTCTGTTCACCGAGAACGAGACGAACGCGCAGCGCCTCTACGGCGCGCCCAACCCCACGCCGTACGTCAAGGACGCGTTCCACGAGTACGTGGTGCGCGGCCGCGCCGCCGCGGTGAACCCGGCGCGGGTGGGCACCAAGTTCGCCGCCCACCACCGGTTCGTCCTCAGCCCGGGGGCGAGCGCCGAGGTGCGCCTGCGCTTGACGAAGGGCGAGCGCGCCAAGCCGTTCGCCGACTTCGAGGAGATCTTCGCCGCGCGCGCACGCGAGGCCGACGAGTTCTACGCGACGGTGACGCCGCCGGAGCTGTCCGACGACGCGCGCCTGGTCATGCGCCAGTCGCTCGGCGGGCTCCTGTGGTCGAAGCAGTTCTATCACTACGTGGTGCGCGACTGGCTCGCCGGCGACCCCGCGCAGCCGAAGCCGCCCGACGGCCGCCGCCGCGGGCGCAACTCCGACTGGTCGCACCTTTACAACTCCGACGTCATCTCCATGCCCGACAAGTGGGAGTACCCGTGGTACGCGGCGTGGGACCTCGCGTTCCACTGCGTCCCGCTGGCGATGGTCGACGCCGACTTCGCCAAGGAGCAGCTCGTCCTGCTCCTGCGCGAATGGTACATGCACCCCAACGGGCAGATCCCCGCCTACGAGTGGGCGTTCGGCGACGTCAACCCGCCGGTGCACGCGTGGGCGGCGTGGCGCGTGTACAAGATCGACAAGAAGCGCTGCGGCGCCGGCGACGTCGCGTTCCTCGAGCGGATCTTCCACAAGCTGATGCTGAACTTCACCTGGTGGGTGAACCGCAAGGACGAGGAGGGGAACAACGTGTTCGAGGGCGGCTTCCTCGGCCTCGACAACATCGGCGTATTCGACCGCTCGGCGCCGCTCCCCACCGGCGGGCACATCGAGCAGTCCGACGGGACGAGCTGGATGGCGATGTACTGCCTCAACATGCTCGCGATCGCGCTGGAGTTGGCCAAAGAGGGGCGGCCCTACGAGGACGTGGCGAGCAAGTTCTGGGAGCACTTCGTCCACATCGCGAGCGCGATGAACCGGCTCGGGCTGTGGGACGAGCGGGACGGCTTCTACTACGACCTGCTCCACCTGCCCGGCGGCGCGGAGACGCCGATGCGCGTGCGCTCGCTCGTCGGGCTGTCGCCGCTGTTCGCGGTGGAGACGCTCGACCCCGAGCTGCTCGCGCGTCTGCCCGCGTTCCACCGGCGCCTCGAGTGGTTCATCGACAACCGCCCCGACCTCACCACCGGCTGGGCGTGCATGCGCCGGACCGGCGTCGCGGACCGGCGCCTGCTGGCCATCGTCGATCGCGACCGCCTGCGCCGCATCCTGCAGGTGATGCTCGACGAGGCCGAGTTCCTGTCGCCCTACGGCATCCGCTCGCTGTCGCGCCGGCACAGGGAGCAGCCTTTCCAGCTCGCGGTCGACGGCCGCGTGCATCGCGTGGACTACGAGCCGGCCGAGTCGTCGAGCGGCCTGTTCGGCGGGAACTCCAACTGGCGCGGGCCGATCTGGTTCCCGCTGAACTTCCTCCTCGTCGAGTCGCTGCAGAAGTTCCACTACTACCTGGGCGACGACTTCAAGGTGGAGCTCCCCAGCGGCAGCGGGCGCGAGCTGACGCTCGCCGAGGTGGCGTGCGAGCTGTCGCGACGGCTATCGCGCATCTTCCTGCGCGACGACGAGGGGCGGCGCGCCGCGTTCGGACGGGCGGAGAAGCTGCAGACCGACCCGCACTTCCGCGACTACCTCCTGTTCCACGAATACTTCCACGGCGACGAGGGAAGCGGCGTGGGCGCGAATCATCAGACCGGCTGGACCGGGCTCGTCGCCAAGCTGTTGCAACAGAGCGGGGAGAGCCCAACCAAGGAGACGACGTGATGGCCGAAGGAAAGCTGAGGGGACAGACGGCGCTGGTGACCGGCGCCTCCTCCGGGATCGGGAAGGGGATCGCGCTCGCCCTGGGCGCCGCCGGCGCGGACGTGGCGGTGAACTTCCGCAGCGGCCCGGAGGCGGCGGCGGAGGTGGTGCGGTCGATCGTCGCCGGCGGCGGCCGCGCCATGGCGTTCCAGGCCGACGTCGCCGACGAGGGCGAGGTCACGGCCATGTTCGGCCGCATCCGCGAGGCGTTCGGCGGCGTCGACGTCGTCGTCAATAACGCCGGGCTCCAGGTCGACGCGCCGTTCGCCGAAATGACGCTGGCGCAGTGGAACAAGGTCATCGCGGTGAACCTGACCGGGCAGTTCCTGTGCGCGCGCGAGGCGGTGCGCGAGTTCCGCCGGCGCGGGCGCCGCCCCGACGTGTCGCGGGCGCTGGGCAAGATCATCTGCATCAGCTCGGTGCACGAGGTCATCCCGTGGGCGGGGCACGTCAACTACGCCGCGTCGAAGGGCGGCGTGATGTTGATGATGAAGAGCATCGCCCAGGAGGTCGCGCCGCTCGGCATCCGCGTGAACAGCATCGCGCCGGGCGCGATCCGCACGCCGATCAACAGGGAGGCGTGGGGCACGCGCGAGGCGCTGGAGTCGCTCCTCAGGCTCATCCCCTACCGGCGCATCGGCGAGACGGAGGACATCGGCCGCGCCGCGGTGTGGCTGGCGTCGGACGATTCGGACTACGTCCACGGCACGACGCTGTTCGTCGACGGCGGCATGACCCTCTACCCCGGCTTCGAGTCGAACGGATAGGAGGCGTCATGGCCCTCCCGCCCCTCCGCGTCCCCGCCGCCGTCGTCGCCGACCTGGCGGCCGGCTCGTCCCTCGAGTGGCTCGAGACCAACGGCCTGGGCGGGTTCGCCATGGGCACCGCGGCGGGCCTGAGCACGCGGCGCTACCACGGCCTGCTCGTCGCGTCGCTGCGTCCGCCCACCGAGCGGATCATGACGCTGGCGCGTCTCGACGAGACGCTGGTCCTCCCCGACGGCGGCGTCGAGCTGGCGACCGTCAAGTATCCCGGGATCGTGGCGCCGGCCGGGCACTACTACCTGACCGGGTTCCGCTGCGACCCGTTCCCGACGTGGACGTGGGAAGTCGCGGGTGTGCGCGTCGAGAAGCAGGTGTTTCTCGTCCACGGGCAGAACGCGGTGGTGGTCCGGTACCGCGCCGATCGCCCCGTCGATCTCGTGGTGTCGCCGTTTCTCGCGTTCCGCGACTACCACAGCCTGGCCGCGGCGAACGCGGCGTTCTCGGGAGACGCGACCGACGAGCCCGGGCCGGGGCGGCGCGCCGTGCGCGTGAAGCCGTACGCGTCGCTGCCGGCGCTGCGCCTTGTGCACGGCGGCGGTGCGCTCTTGCGCGACGGCGGCTGGTACTACCGCGCGGAGTACGACGAGGAGCGCGAGCGCGGTCTCGACTACCAGGAGGATCTCTATCGCCTGGGCGGCATCCCGCTCGCCGTCGCGCCCGACGCGCCGGGCTGGATCGTCGCCACGCTCGACGGCGGCGACTGGGACGCCGCAGCGGTCGAGGGGGCGGAGGCATCTGAGCGTGCGCGCCGCCGCCCGGGCGCCGACGATCCGTTCGTGGCGCGGCTCGCGGCCGCGGCTGATGCGTTCCTCGTCCGCCGGGCCGACAGCACACCGACGATCATCGCCGGCTATCCGTGGTTCACCGACTGGGGGCGGGACACGATGATCTCGCTCCCCGGGCTGCTCGTCGCCCGCGGGCGGCTCGACGACGCGAGGCGGGTCATCGCCGGGTTCCTCGTCCATCTCGATCGCGGCATCATCCCCAACCGCTTCCCCGATCGCGGCGAGGAGCCCGAGTACAACAACGTCGACGGGACGCTGTGGATGTTCCAGGCGATGCACGCCTATCTCGAGGCGGGCGGGGATCGGCGTTTTCTCGTCGAGCAGTTCTACCCGGCGGGGCGGGAGATCATCCGCTGGCACCGGCGGGGGACGCACCACGGCATCGTGGTGGACGGGTCGGAC